>NZ_CP086106.1:1052500-1390000 GCF_016765655.2 Skermanella mucosa | reverse complement strand
CGGCGGCCTGCTAGGCACGATCCTGGACTGACGGCCATCGCCGCACAGGCCATGCCAAGAGACTGAAACGCTTCCTTTTCATCATGGCCGGACTTGATCCGGCCATCCACGCGCAACCTTGATCATGCCAACGCGCGCGCGGATGCGCGGGGTCAAACCCGCGCATGACGAAGGGGAGCCAGCTCCCGATTCGCGACAGCCCCCGGCATTCTTCCACAACCCCTGAACTTCCGGCTCCCCTGCGGGTTGATTGCCCGCAAACACCCGACCCGGCACCGCACGCCGGCACGGAATCAACAAGGGGGAGACGCCAATGCTGGGCGCAGCAACCAACTGGTCCACGAACCTGGTCGAGCGTTACCTGCCCGACCCTTACGTTCTCGTGCTGCTGCTGACCCTGCTCGTCTATGCCGCCGGCATCCTGTTCGAAGGCGCCTCGCCGCTCGCCATGGCCCGCTACTGGGGCGGCGGGTTCTGGCAGCTGCTGGAATTCAGCATGCAGATGGTGCTGGTGCTGGTGACCGGCTTCGTTCTGGCCAGCACGCCCTTCTTCAGGCGCATACTCTCCGCCATCGCCCGGCTGGCGAAGACGCCGGGACAGGCCATCGTCATGGTCACGCTGGTGTCCCTGGCGGCAAGTTGGATCAACTGGGGCTTCGGCCTCGTCATCGGCGCCCTGTTCGCCCGCCAGCTCGCCCGCGCCGTCCCGACGGTGGACTACCGCCTGCTGATCGCCAGCGCCTATTCCGGCTTCGTGATCTGGCACGGCGGCCTCTCCGGCTCGGTCCCCCTGACCATCGCCACTCCCGGCCATTTCAGCGAAAGTCTGATCGGCATCGTCCCGACCAGCCAGACGCTTTTCAGCAGCTACAACCTGATCATCGTCGCCGCCCTGTTCGTCCTGATCCCGTTGACCAACCGCCTGATGCTGGGCCATGGCGGCCAGCCCGTCCACGTGGACCCGGCCAAGCTGGTGGACATCGACCCGGAGGACGCCGGCCGAATCGACCGCCCGGCCGACTGGCTGGAGCAGAGCCGCGCGATCTCCTGGATCGTCGGCGGCCTCGGCCTGCTGTTCATCGCGCTCTATGTGATCGACAAGGGCCTGGCGCTGAACCTGAACATCGTCAACTTCACGTTCCTGTTCCTCGGCATCCTGCTGCACGGCACGCCCTACCGCTTCCTCCACAGCCTCCAGGAAGCCGTGAAGGGTGCCGCCGGCATCGTCATCCAATTCCCCTTCTACGCCGGCATCATGGGGATGATGGTGGAATCCGGCCTGGCCCGGAGCCTGTCCGAATGGTTCGTCTCCTTCTCCACCGCCGACACCCTGCCCCTCTTCACCTTCTGGAGCGCCGGCCTGCTGAACATCCTGATCCCCTCGGGCGGCGGCCAGTGGGCGGTGCAGTCCCAGGTGATGCTTCCCGCCGCAATGGAGCTGAAGGCCGACCTCCCCAAGGTCGCCATGGCCGTCGCCTGGGGCGACGCCTGGACCAACCTGATCCAACCCTTCTGGGCCCTGCCGGCGCTGGCGATCGCGGGGCTGAAGGCGAAGGACGTGATGGGGTTCTGCCTGATCGTGCTGGTGGTGACGGGGGTGGTGATTTCGGCGGGGCTGCTTTGGGGGTGAAAGCCGGTTTGATAAATGATCGACGAAGTAAAATGTATTAGATCTAGGGGATAATTTTCCGCCAGCTATTGCTGTTTAGTCGAATCATTAAACGGGCATCAAGCTGTGAAACGGAAAAAACTAAGAGGAGTGGAGCATAGGTGGCGGACTTCATAATAAGTTGGGTAGAAGAAAACCAAGGATTTCCACATAGTAAGATCATAGGATTGCTAAATCTTTGTACCAACAACGGCTATGCTGACGAACCCTGGCGGTTTCAGTCTACAAAAGCTCGATTCGGGGATCGTGTTTGGCTCATGAAGCAGGGCAAAGATCCACGAGGAGTTTTTGGTATCGGCGAATTTATTGGGCCACGCGCAATGGGGGAAGCTAGCAACGGGAAAGCATGTCCGATGGCGCTTGTGCGTCTGACCTCTTTAGTTGATCCTCTAAGCCAATTCTTAATTGGCTGGTCATTAATGCGGGGTAATATGACAACCGCTGTCCGCGCTAGCGGAACCATGATTACTGACAAAGAAGCTGTATTTCTGGCAGATTCACTAGGGGCTACCTCCAAGGGGTAGCGGGATGAGGATGTTTCATCAAGCCTTCGCTGATTGAGCCCCGCAGGACAAGCCCGGTCAGGATGAAGAACGAGTTTCGACATCCAAGTAAACATACCGTAGATCACGCAATGGCCACATGCCAACCTCGGGGACATTACGCCCTTGATCGTATCTCAATTGAGATACATGATAGGAGCCTGCAACAGGAGAACCGGCGATGGCTGCCCAGACATCAATGCTGCACATCCGCGTGGATGACAAACTCAAGGCTGATGCAACGGAAAAGCTCGCCAATGTCGGCCTCACTGTCTCGGATGCCGTACGTATCTTGCTTACGCGCATTGCCAAAGAAGGCGCGCTGCCGATCGGATTGACTGTGACACCTGAAGCTTATGACGAATGGTTTCGGGCCAAGGTTCACGAGGCGCTGGCCGACACAAGCCCAGCGGCATCTCATCAACATGTCATGGACGAAGCTCAAGCCTTGATCGACAGGAAACGTCGTGGCGGTGCTTGAGTGGCGGGAAACGGCCCGCGCCGATCTCCTGGCAATACTTGATTACATATCAGATGACAATTTGGACGCCGCTCAGCGTCTAAAGAACGACATTGAGGCCAAGACTGCAAAGCTGCCTGAACATCCGAAGCTCTACCGGACCGGCCGAGTCGCCGGCACACGCGAAATGGTGGTTCGAACAAATTACGTAGTTGTCTATACCGAAGACACTCGCGCGGTGACGATCCTTCGCGTGCTTCACGCCGCCCAACAATGGCCGCCTGTGCGGGAGTGGAAAAGCGTATAGGGTAGGCCGTGTACAGGACGAGTGATGTTCAGCTCCCTAATGACAGTGAAACAAAGATGACTTTCAATGCCTGGTTCGTTTTGAAAAGAAAGCGGTTTCATTCGCCGAGTACAATGCAGGAATCACTTCTCTCTCGGAAAAACAACGCACTAAGCTTCAATATGAGTGAGGCGCATCTTTATCAAGACAGCGCCGCAATTTGACATGGCCAGCCGCCGGGCAACATACCTCGGAACTTACCTGGCTCACGCCTGATTACGTATCTCCTGCTACCCGGGCGAGACTGCAATACAGTCATTGAGTGAAGCCCGCAACAGGCCCTCATGCGCACGAAGCTTTGGTTTGATTGGTGCCCCCGGCCAGACTCGAACTGGCACGCCATCACTGGCAACGGATTTTGAGTCCGCCGCGTCTACCGATTCCGCCACAGGGGCTCCCTGGGGAAAGTGCCGGGATCATACTCGCCGGCACCCCGGGGTCAATCAAATTCACCGCCCTGCATCACGGCCCCGCCTTCACCGCGCCGGCCGCTGGCAATACTCCGCGGTCGTGTACCGCCCCGTGATCGTATAGGGCGTTCCCGGCCTCAGGATGAACTCGCTGGCGCCCTTGGGCTTGTTCGGGTTCGCCCTGTCGTCGGCGGGCGCCCAGTCATAGGTGTATCCCAGCCGGGTCCACGGAAAACCGGAGGCGTTGTAGGATTTCGCATAGTTGCCGGTGAACCAGGTCCGATAATCGTCCACGTCGCTCGCCGTATCGACCTCGCAGCGGCTGTCGTCCACTTCGCGGTCGGGACAGGGGCGCAGCATGTCCTTGGGCGACACCCACATCTCCACGAAGCGCGCGTTCTGACCGGTCGGCGGCAGCCCGAAAAGCTGAAGGAGGCGATTGGTGATCGCGACCGTGTCGCGGGTGCCCAACGAGCGGCAGAAGTCCTGCACCTGCGGAACGGCCGTCACCCACATCACCGTGCCCCAGTTGGGCGGGGCCGACTTGTCCGCCGGCAGTTCCTCCGGCTGGGAATAGAAACGCTGGAACGCGCTTTCCGACATCCAGGACACGACCTTGACCCGGGAGTCGGCGGCCTCGGTCTCCCGGCGCAGGGCCGCGTTATCGCGACGGATGGGCACCAGGCGATCGTCGATCTTGGCCGGGGTCGGAACGGCCGCGTCGGAGATCGCCTCGATATAGCGCTTCAGCGGGTCCGCCCCGTCGGAGGATGCCGCGACGGCGACACCCGCCCCGCCGCCGGCCCAGGCCACCATGAATGTCCCCGCCAGCGCGGCGACCAGATCCCTGCCTTTGTCCAAGTCCGTGCCCCCGATTGCCTATGGACCTGCCGGCACGGAATCGGGCCGGCGCCTCGGTGCCCGCACTACCTTGCGGACATCTTGGCGCCTTCTTTATCTCCTATTTGTATAAAAATAATTGAAACGTTCGCGCGACAGCATCTTTCGTGCTGTCAGGAAGGTATTCCTTCACCAATTCGCGCTAGGCTTGTCGCCGCATCTCGGTGCCGGATCTTTGCAGCGTGAATATCAGGACCCACGGCACCCGCCTTCTCCCGCGCGCGGATGAATACGTTTGCTGACGTGATCCGAGGGAGTGATGTCAGCAATCGCCGTCGCGAAGGTTCGCACGGGGATGCGCGGGTCAAGCCTGCGCATGACGGGAGGGAGTAATGCAGGAACCATGACACTGGCCTGCCCCTGCGCGCGGATGAATACGTTTGCTGACGTGATCCGGGGGGATGATGTCAGCAATAGCCGTCGCGAAGGTTCGCACGGAGATGCGCGGGTCAAGCCCGCGCATGACGGGAGGGAGTAATGCAGGAGCCATGACACTGGCCTGCCCCTACGCGCGGATGACTACGTTTGCTGACGTGATCCGGGGGGATGATGTCAGCAATCGCTGTCGCGAAGGTTCGCACGTGGATGCACGGGTCGGGCCCACGTATGACGGGAAGGAGTAATGCAGGGTCCACGACACCAGCCTGCCCCTGCGCATGGATGATCACGTTTGCTGACGTGATCCGGGACGGTGATGTCAGCAATTGCCGTCGCGAAGGTTCGCACGTGGATGCGCGGGTCAAGCCCGCGCATGACGAGATGGAGTGATGCAGGACCGGGACTATCGGGAATTTCGTGCTTGGCGGGGTTATCCTGAAACAGAAGGAGACCCTGAATGGCCCGACGCAAAGATCCTGTTATCCCTGACGCGATCCTTGACCAGCTGCTGGCTGGAGCCGATGCGAAGACGGCATTCGACCAGAACGGCCTGCTCGACCAGCTGAAGAAGGCGCTGACGGAGCGGGCGCTGAAGGCGGAGCTGGATCATCATCTGGCTGGAGATGAGAGCGGCAACCGTCGCAACGGTTACGGCCACAAGACGGTGCTGACCGATGGCGGCTCGATGGGTCTGTCCATTCCCCGCGATCGGTCGGGGACGTTCGATCCGGCGCTGATCGGCAAATACCAGCGGCGCTTCCCCGGCTTCGACGAGAAGATCATCTCAATGTACGCACGCGGCATGTCAACCCGGGAGATCACGGGACACCTGCGGGAGCTCTATGGCATCGAGGTGTCGGCCGACCTGATCTCCACGGTGACGGACGCCGTGATCGAGGAGGTGACGGCCTGGCAGAACCGGCCGCTGGAGGCGATCTACCCCCTGGTGTTCCTGGATGCCATCCGGGTCAAGATCCGCGACGAAGGTCTGGTCCGCAACAAGGCCATCCATGTCGCCATCGGCGTGCGGGCCGACGGCGCCAAGGAGGTGCTGGGCCTGTGGATCGAACAGAACGAGGGCGCCAAGTTCTGGCTGCGCGTCCTGAACGAGTTGAAGAACCGGGGTGTGGAGGACATCCTGCTGGCCGTCGTCGATGGGCTGAAAGGCTTTCCCGAGGCGATCGCGGCTGCCTATCCGGAGACGATTGTTCAGACTTGCGTCGTTCATCTGCTGCGCCACAGCATGGAGTTCGCGTCCTGGAAGGACCGCAAGGCCATCGCCGCCGCCCTGAAGACGGTCTACGACGCTGTCGACGACAAGGCCGCCGAGATGGCTCTGAGCGCCTTTGAGACCGGGCCTTGGGGCGAAAAATACGCGGCCATCGGCAAGGCTTGGCGGCGGGCGTGGCCGGAGGTCATCCCCTTCTTTGCCTTCCCGCGCGAGGTCCGGCGCATCCTTTACACGACCAATGCCATTGAAGCGTTGAACTCAAAGCTGCGCCGGGCGGTCCGGGCCAGGGGGCATTTCCCCAATGACGAGGCCGCGCTGAAGCTCCTGTTTCTCGTCTTGAACCGCGCGGAGAAAGACTGGAAGATGCCGCCCCGGGAATGGACGGCCGCCAAAGCCCAGATGGCTGTCATCTTCGGCGACCGGTTCGCAAAGGCGATGACCGCCTGATACTGAACCCGCCCCGCCAAGCACGGAATTCCCGACAGTCCCGCAGGACCACGGCACCAACCCGCCCCCTGCGCACGGATGATCACGTTTGCTGACATGATCCGGGGGGATGATGTCAGCATCCTTCGCCGTGATGGTTCGCACGTGGATGCGCGAGTCAAGCCCGCGTAAGATGATACGAGATGAAAGGAGACCATAAGGAGACAAATGGCAGGAACGCCACCGTCCGATCATGACAAAAGCCTACATATCGCCCCCATCTGTGGACATCGCCGTAATCTGTGGCCCCCTCGGCACCTCCGGGACAGGAGCGCCCGCCGCCATGATCACGTTTGATGACATCCGCGGCCACACCCCGGGGGGCGTCATCCCCCCGTCACAGCAGTTTCGGCTGCCTCGGCTCCGGCGTCCCCGCCGTCCCCCCGGCCCCCTCGACCGGATCGACACAGGACGGGTCGTCGTTCCGCACGCTGTTCACCCGCGTGCTGACCGGATAGGCCTCCAGCCAATCCTCCGGGCAGGGCCGAAGCAGCGCCCCGGCGGCTTCCACGGAAGTCTCCGGGTCCAGCCACGCGGCATAGTCGTCCTCGGCCAGGATCACCGGCATCCGCTCGTGCAGCGGCTTCAGCACGCCGTTGGCCGTGGTCGTCACGATTGTGACCGTCTCCAGCGGGTGGTCCAGGTCAGGGCCGCCCTTCGGTCCCTTCCAGGTCTCCCACAATCCGGCGAAGGCGAAGGGTTGCCTGTCGCGGCGGCGGATGCGGAAGGGCTGCTTCTTCGCCCCCTTGGGCACATGCTGCTGCCATTCATAGAACCCGTCGGCCGGGACCAGGCAGCGGCGGCGGGCGAAGGCGCTGCGGAAGGACGGCTTGTCGGCCACCGATTCGGACCGCGCGTTGATCATCCGGCTGCCGATCGACGGATCGTCGGCCCAGTGGGGCACCAACCCCCAGCGCACCAGGGACAGCGCGCGCCGCTTCTCGTCGTCCAGCCAGCGCACCACCGCGACGTCCTGGGTCGGCGCGATGTTGAAGCGGGCCGGCAGGTTCGGCAGGTCGGGAAAGCCGAACATCCGGCTCATTTCGGCGACCGGAGTCGCGAGGGTGTAGCGTCCGCACATGGCTTTCCGGTGCTTTCCAAGCTCAGCTGATCGGTGAAACATCCAGGAACATAAGGACCCTGCGCTGCCCGCCGAGCATCTTTTCGGGACATGTCAGGTAAGACCACTTCCGGGGTTTGTCATCCGGCTGGACACGCATAAACTCTCTGGCTTACGGAGACAACGGCACAACCAGGCAGCACAATCTGCCGGCGCATTCCTTCAGGGGGGTTCAGATCACATGGCCAAGTTTGGAATCGGACAAGCGGTGCCGCGCACCGAGGACGCCCGCCTGCTGACCGGGCGCGGGCGCTATACCGACGACATTTCCCTGCCGGGGCAGACCTACGGGTATGTCCTGCGCTCGCCCCACGCCCATGCGGAGATCGTCTCCATCGACCTGGAAGACGCCCGCAACGCCCCCGGCGTGCTCGGCATCTACACGGTGGAGGACCTGGAGGCGGCCAACATCGCCCCCCTGCCCTGCAACGTCCCGCTGGTCCAGCGCAACGGCCAGCCGCTGGTGATGCCGCCGCGCCCGGCCCTCGCCAAGGGCCGCGTCCGCCACGTGGGCGACCCCGTCGTCTTCATCGTCGCGGAGACGCTGGACGCGGCGCGCGACGCCTCCGAGCTGGTCATGATCGACTATTCGGAGCTGCCGGCCATCGCCGACACCGTGGGCGCCCTGGCGTCCAACGCGCCCCAGGTGTGGGAGCAGGCGCCCGGCAACCTCAGCTTCGAATGGGAAAAGGGCGACCATGCCGCGACCGAGGCCGGGTTCGCCAAGGCCGCCAAGGTGGTCAGCATCGACCTGGTGAACAACCGGATCGTGCCGAACTCGATGGAGGGCCGGGCCTGCCTCGCCTCGATCGACGACACCGACCGCTATGTCCTCTACGTCTCCAGCCAGGGCGTCCACGGGCTGCGCACCCAGCTCGCGACCCAGATCTTCAACGAGCCGGAAGAGAAGTTCCACGTGCTGACCACCGACGTGGGCGGCGGCTTCGGCATGAAGATCTTCATGTATCCGGAATATGTCCTGTCGCTGTTCGCCGCGCGCAAGCTGAACCGTCCGGTCAAGTGGACGTCGGAGCGGGGCGAGGCCTTCCTCAGCGACGACCACGGGCGCGACAACGTCTCCCACGCCGACCTGGCGCTGGACGCCGACGGCAGGTTCCTGGCGCTGCGGGTCTCCACCGTCGCCAACCTGGGCGCCTACCTGTCGAACTTCGGCCCCTACATCCCGACCGACGCCGGCACGGCCATGCTGGCCGGGGTCTACACCACCCCGGCGATCCACGTGCTGGTCAAGGGCGTCTTCACCAACACCAACCCGGTGGACGCCTACCGGGGAGCCGGCCGGCCGGAAGCGGCCTACCTGCTGGAGCGGCTGGTGGACGCGGCGGCACGGGAGCTGGGGATGCATCCGGGCGAGCTGCGCCGGCGCAACTTCATCCCGCCGGAGGCGATGCCCTTCAACACCGCCCTGGGCCTCACCTACGACACCGGCGAGTTCGCCCGCAACATGGACGACGCGCTGGAACTGTCGGGCTGGACCAGCTTCGAGCAGCGCCGGGCGGAGGCGCGGTCGCGCCGCAAGCTGCGCGGCATCGGCCTCGCCACCTATATCGAGGCCTGCTCGGGCGGCGGGCCGGAGCAGGCGACGATCCAGATGTCCGGCGCCGGCAAGGTGACGGTGCTGATCGGCTCCCAGTCCAACGGCCAGGGGCACGAGACGGCCTATACCCAGATCGTCTCCGACCGGCTGGGCATCCCGGCGGAGGACATCGAGATCGTCCAGGGCGACAGCGCGCGGATCAGCTTCGGCTCGGGCACGGGCGGCTCCCGCTCCATCCCGGTCGGCGGCGCCGCCCTGTCCGACACGGCGGAACGGGTGATCGAGAAGGCCCGGGCCAAGGCGGCGGAGCTGCTGGAGGCAGCGGCCGTGGATATCGGGTTCGAGGACGGGACCTTCACCATCGTCGGCACCGACCGCAAGGTGACGATCCAGGATGTCGCCAAGGCCAGCGCGCCGGCCGACGGCGGCTTCGCCTTCGACGAGGAGGCCCGCTGGACGCCGCCGGCCGCCACCTTCCCCAACGGCTGCCACGTCTGCGAGCTGGAGATCGACGAGGACACCGGCGGGATCGAGTTCGTCCGCTACACCGTGGTCGATGATTTCGGCAAGGTGCTCAACCCGATGATGCTGGCCGGCCAGGTCCATGGCGGCGTCGGACAGGGCATCGGGCAGGCCGTGTACGAGGAATGCGTCTACGACCCCGACTCGGGCCAGCTGCTGACCGGCTCCTTCATGGACTATTGCATGCCGCGGGCCAACAACATCCCGTTCGTCCAGTTCAAGCTGAACGAGGTGCCCAGCACGACCAACGCGCTCGGCATGAAGGGCGCCGGGGAGGCCGGGGCGATCGGGGCGCCGCCCGCGGTGATCAACGCCGTGGTGGACGCGCTGTCGGTCTACGGGGTGCGGCATGTGGACATGCCTGCAACACCGCAGAAGATTTGGCGCCTGATCCAGGAGCATCGCCCCGCGATCGCCGCCGAATAACGTCGGCGGGGGTTCCCCAAGGGTCGCGCGGGGGCGTATGCTCCCTATCTTGTGACCTTTGGGGGACTCATGTCAGATCGTAGGGCGGATCAGAGCCTGGATCACGGCTTTGCCAAGTTGCTTCCGGCCGTGCGCACCATCGCGCGGGAGGCCGGTCAGGTCATACTCCGGTATTACACGGACACGGTGACCGCCCACGTCAAGTCCGACGGCAGTCCGGTGACCGCCGCCGACCACGCCGCCGAAGCCGTCATCCTGCCGGCCCTGCACCACCTGACTCCGGACATTCCCGCCATCTCGGAGGAGCAGCACGCCGCCGGCAAGTCCCCGCCGGGCGACCACGGCACCTATTGGCTGGTCGATCCGCTGGACGGCACGCGCAGCTTCGTCGAGCACACCGGCGAGTTCACCGTGAATATCGGGCTGGTGAAGGACGGCGTCCCGGTCCTGGGCGTCATGTACCTGCCGGTGGACGGCGACCTCTATGCGGCGGCCGGTCCCGGCACCGCCGTCCACTGCGTCCAGGGCCGCGGCGACGTGCCGATCTCCGCCCGCATGGTTCCGCCGGACGGGCTGGTGGTCCTGTCCAGCCGCCGCCACGGCGACCGCGAACGGCTCGACAAGTTCCTGGAAGGCAAGCTGGTGAAGGAGCACCGCCACTCCAGCAGCGCGCTCAAGTTCTGCCTGATCGCCCGGGGCGAGGTCGATATCTATCCCCGCTTCGGCCCGACCTGCGAGTGGGACACGGCGGCCGGCCACGCCATCCTGCTGGCGGCCGGCGGCTCCATCGAGACCCCCGACGGCAAGCCGCTGGGCTACGGCAAGCCGGACTTCCTGAACGGGGAGTTCATCGCCTACGGGCGCCGCTGAACATCATACAATGAGCATCCGGTCTGCCGCCGTCACCGTCCTGACCACCGCCGATCCTGCCGAGAAGGTCCGCCTCTCCCGCCGCTTCGCCGAGGAGTGGCGGACCGGCGCGCTGGCCGGGATCGAGCCGCCCGGCCCGCCGGTCCCGCCCGACCGGCCGGCGCGTCCGGACTATCCGGAGCTTCGCCAGCCGCGCGACATGCCGCCGCGCCGCAAGGCCGGCAGCGTCGCCGGGCGGACCGCGCTGATCCACGCGCTCGCCCATATCGAGCTGAACGCCATCGACCTGTCCTGGGACATCGTCGCCCGCTTCGGCGCGGAAATGCCCAAGGGTTTCACCGACGACTGGGTCCAGGTCGCCGACGACGAGGCGCGGCATTTCGACATGCTATGCGGCCGCTTGGCCGACCTGGGCAGCCATTACGGCGCCCTGCCCGCCCATGACGGGCTGTGGCAGGCCAGCCGGGACACCGCCCACGACCTCGCCGCCCGCCTCGCCATCGTGCCGCTGGTGCTGGAGGCGCGCGGGCTGGACGTGACGCCCGCCATGATCCGGAACCTCCGCACCGTCGGCGACGACGCCGGCGCCGACGCGCTCCAGATCATCCACGACGACGAGATCACCCACGTGGCCGCCGGCCGGCGCTGGTTCGAGCATGTCTGCGACAAACTGGACGTCCCGCCGATTCCCACTTGGCAGAACCTCGTCCGCACCCATTTCAAGGGCGGATTGAAGCGTCCCTTCAACGAGGAAAGCCGGGACAAGGCGGGTTTCTCCGCCGCCTTCTACGACCCGATCGCCGACGACTGACGATCGATCGCGTCATGCCCGGCGGGTCAGCACCAGCGCGGTCACGTCGTCGTCGAAGCTTCCCAGCGCGGTGAGGGAGCCGAGCAGGCCGGCCAGGAAGCCGGCATCCTCCTCCTGGTGCATGTGCCCGCGGACGAGGTCGAGCAGACCCTCCTCGCCCAGCACGGTATCCTCGGCGGTCCACAGCTCGCTGGCGCCGTCGCTGTAAAGGAACAGCCTTCCGCCGACCGGCAGGGCCAGGTCGCGGTTCTGGTAACGGGCCGAGGCCAGGATGCCGACCGGCAAGCCGCTGCTGTCGCCGAACTCCGGCACGGCGTCGCCCGCCTGCCAGACCATCGGCGCCGGCGCCCCGGCAGAGGCATAGTGGAACGTGTTGTTCTCGGCATCGATCACGCCGACCAGCATGGTCGCGAACTGGCCGCTGCGCAGGAGCGGACAGACCCGTTCATTGACCTCGCGCAGATGGTCGGCGGGGTCGAAATCGTTCAGGTCCATCTGCCGCAGGATCGCGTGCAATCTGAAAGTGTTGAGCGCCGCGCCGACGCCGTGGCCGGAGAAATCGACCAGCCAGACGATCAGCCTGCCGCGCCCGTCGCGCCGCAGGTCCCAGAAGTCGCCGCCCAGTTCCGAGGACGGCTCGAAATGGGCCGACAGGCTCAGGCCCAGGTCGGCCTCGGTCTCCCGCAGCCGCGAGGGGGCCGGCAGCAGCCGTTCCTGCATGCTCCGCGCCAGCGCCAGCTCGCCCTGGCGGCGGCGGCGATAGCCTTGCAGGTCGCGCAGCAGCGCCTGGTTCTCCAGGTGGATGCGGACGCGGGACAGCAGTTCGGTCGCGTTGATCGGCTTGCTGACGAAATCGGTCGCTCCGACCGAGAAGGCGCGGGTCCGATCCTCGGAGCCCGACAGGCTGCTCTGGACCAGGATCGGCAGGTCGCGGCGGTTGGGATCGGTTCGCAGCCTGCGGCACACCTCGAAGCCGTCCAGCTTCGGCATCATCAGGTCGAGCAGGATCAGGTCGGGCGCATTCGTTTCGATCTTGGCCAGGGCGTCGATCCCGTCCTCTGCCATCTCGACATTGGGAAAGCCGCCGCGCTGGAGCACGGCGACCAGCAGGTGGCGGTTCACCCGGTTGTCGTCGACCACCAGGATCCGGGCGTTCCGGATATTGACCGACGCGGAGGCTGACCTGCTCATCTACCGCTCCGCCCAGGGAGGCGTACAAGCGTCCTTGGCCAGGAAGACCAGGGTCATGTCCTGCCCCGGCCGGTCGCCGACCGCTTGGGCGAGTGCTGCGACCATGCGGTCATGGGCCTCGTCCAGGCCGGGCGCTTGGAGGGCCGGAACCGCGAGGTCGGCGAGCGCCCGTTCCGCCGCCCGGCCGCCGTCGCCCGGCAGGGCCGTCAGCACGGCATTGTTGTAGAGCAGCAGCATGGCGCCCGGACCGAACGCCAGGGTGCGGGTGCGGTAGACGCTCCCGGCGGCATGGCCGACCGGCGCGCCGTCGGCCTCGCCCAGGGTCGCCATGTCGGAGCCGCGCCGGACCAGGATCGGCCGCCGGGCCGACGCGGTGGTGTAGGAAAAGGTCCCGGCGATCGGGTCGACCACGCCATAGATCATCGCCGCCCGCTCGTCCGATTCGAAAAGCCCGACGGCCCGCGCATTGGCCTCGGTCAGGAAGCGGGAGGGATATGATGCCAACGGCGCAAGTTCATGGAGCACGGTATGCATGCGGAACGCGTTCAAGGCCGCCGACACGCCGGTCCCGGTCATGTCCAGCAGATAGAGTCCAAAGCGTCCCTCCGGCAGCGGGATGACGCCCCAGATGTCGCCGCCCAGTTCGGATGAGACCGCCCGGTGATGACGGATCCGCACGCCGCTGTCGCGGCTGATCTGGTCGAAGATCGCCGCGGTCGGCAGCAGGTGGCCGTACATCTCCCGCGCCATGGCCAGCTCGTTCTCCAGCCGGGTGCGGTAAAGCTGGAGGTCCTGGATCAGCATCCGGTTCTCCAGATGGATGCGGACCCGGGCCAGCAACTCGTTGCGGTCGATCGGCTTGGTGATCAGGTCGGTGGTGCCGAGCTGGAAGGCCTTGTTGCGGTCCTCGGTGTTGGACAGGGCGGTTTGTACAAGGACGGGCAAGTCTGCAAAGCGGTCCTCGGCGCGCAGGCGTCGGCACACCTCGAACCCGTCCAGGCCGGGCATCACGATGTCCAGGATGACCAGATCGGGCATTTCATGGTCGATCTTGCGCAGCGCGTCGATGCCGTCCACCGCATGCTCGATCCGGCGGAACCCCGCCTGCCGCAGCATCGCCGTGATCAAGGTGCGGTTGAAGTCGGTATCGTCCACCACCAGGATCAGGCAGTCGAGGATCCCGACCTGCCGGAGCTCGGTCAGCGCCGCCGCGGAGGCCATCTCCATCCCGCCGTTCATCGGGCGAACCTCATGCGGACCCGACGGCCGTCGTCCAGCAGTTCCCAACCGGCCGCCAAGGACTCGATCAGGCCGATGCCCCGCCCGCTCGCCGTCGTCGGCGCCCGGGGCTTCGGCACGAAACCGGGACCTTCGTCGATCACCTCGATGGTGAACTCCGCGTCGCCGATCGAAACGGCGATCCCGACCCGCAGGTTCGCCAGCGCCGGATCGGCCAGCCGTTCGCTGATGTCGCAGGAGAAGGCGTCCAGCGCAGCCAGCGTCGGGCCGCGCAGGCTCGACACGGCCAGGTTGCCGTGGATCACCGCATTGCTGACGGCCTCCTGGAGCGCCAGTTCGATGTCGTAGCACCTCTCCTGCCCGAGCGACATGATCCCGTCGATCGCGGCCACCACGGCGTGGGCCACGGGCAGCCGATAGGCGCTGGCCGTGGTCAGGGACAGGAACAGCGTCCAGCCCGCCGCACGCCGCACGCATTCCGCCGCCGCCGGGGCGTCGAGCGAACCGACCTCGATGCAGGCCCCCGCTCCCCGGTCCAGGACCTCGTTCAGGCAGGCCTGGTCAAGGCCGGCCGCGAGCACGGCCGCACCGTCGATCCGGACGCAGGCGTCCCCCGGAAGCCCGCAGACGATGGGGCAGCCGCCGCGGCCGACCAGCGTCGCGATCTCCTGGAGGTGCTCGGCTGTCAGTCCGACACCGTAGAGCGTGCTCGCCCGCATGACCGGCTCGTCCGAAATCGGCTTCAGTCCTGGATGTCCACGATCTTGTCCAGCTGGGCGACCGAAAGGACCCGCTTGACCTGCCCCTGCGCCCCGCGGAGGAACAGCTTCTTGTCGACCTGGGCGACCTCCTCGCGCGCGACCAGGATCATGCCCAGGCCGGAGCTGTCCACGAACTCCAGCCCGCCGATCATCATGACCTGACGCTTCGGAGGGCTCTGCACCATCTCCTGGATCATGCTGCGGACCTTGCCATGGTCGTTGAAGGTCAGGCGGCCCGTGACGAAAATGCGCGCCTCCAGGTCGTCCAGCTCGATACGGTAATCCATCTCTATACACCGCTCCATGAATGGCAGAATGCGCTGCCGCCGCCGGGCAATCTCACGCTCGATCAGAACAGTTCGACATTGTCGTCGTCCGTGCCGTCCGACAGGCCCGGATCCACGCCGTCGGCCTCCGGGATGCCCGTCTCGTGGTCCAGCGCCCCGTGGGCATCCAGCGCCGAGCCCGCCAGCAGCATGCGGCGGACGAAGCGCTGGCGAAGCTCGCTCAGGGTCATGCCGGACAGCAGCTGGTCCACCCATTCCTGCGGGAAGTCCGCCTGGGCGCCGGCCGGCAACGCCAGGCGCGTCCTCGCGCCCAGTTCGCCAAGGCCGTTCGACATGACGGTCATGCCGTCGATCACGTGGTCCAGGCGCTGCTTGGCCAAGTCCTGGAACTGCATCCGGGTGATGACCTGGCTGATATGGGCGGAAATCTCGGTCGAGACCCGCGCGGCGTCCTGGAGCACGCTCTGGAAATGCTGGCTCTGCGCGACCAAGCTCATCATCGTCATGTCGATGCGGTCCTTCGCCAGCATCTGCGGCGACAGGTCGGTATTGGCGATGTCCCGCAGAATCTCGTGGCCGCGCCGGACGCCGACGACGACCGCGCCGACCTTGTCGCGCATGCGGCCGGCAAGGTCCCCGGTCGCCTTGGATAGGTGCCGCACCTCGTTGGCGACCACGGCAAAGGTCCTGCCCGCCTCGCCCGCGCGGCTGGCCTCGATGGTCGCGTTGAGCGCCAGGAAATTGGTCTGGCGGTTGATGGTGTCGATGTCGGCGATGCTCTTCTCGACCTCGCCGACATCCCGGACGACATCGTCCAGCACATAGACCATCGTCATGGCCTGCTTCGACAGGTTGACGATGTTGTTCACCATCTCAACCAAAATCTGCTGCATCGTCGCGACGACGCGGTCGAGCGGAATGGCTTCGCCATCGATCGTGACGGAGTTGGCGACCGCGATGATGTCCTCGACCCGCTTGGTCTGCTCCCGCGCCGAGGTGGCGAGATCGCGGAACCGCGAGCTGATCTCCAGCGTGCTGGACTCGACCAGGTCGCTGGTCCGCCTCACCTCGGTCGCCAGGGCGTCCAGGCAATGGTTCTGAAGCTCGGAAAAGCCGAGCCAGCGGCCCAGCAACTCGTCGTACCCGGCATCGGCCGGCGGCTCCGCCGCCGGTGTCGGGGCCGGAACCGGGCGGACCGCCGCGGGCAGCGCGTCGGAACGGCTGCCGGCGATGCTCTTCAACAATCCGAACGACATCGGTCAGTCTCCCCCGTCCGTCATCAGCTCGACCGTGCTGCGGGGGCCGCCGCGGCGCGGAGCATCTCGGCCGGGATCTGTCCGAGCGGCATCTCGACGGCGACGCCGCCGCCCAGCTTGGCCATGCGCGGCATGCCGTAGACGACGCAGCTCTGCTCGCTCTCCCCGATCGTCCAGGCCCCGGCAGCACGCATCGCCGCCATCCCGGATGCGCCGTCGCGCCCCATCCCCGACAGGATCACGCCGACCGCGTTGGCACCGGCCACCTCGGCGACCGAGTTGAACAGGACATCGACCGACGGCCGGTGACCGCTGACGGGCGGTCCGTCGACGATCTCGCACAGATAGCCGAATCCGTCCCGGCGCAACGCCATGTGACGGTCGCCGGGCGCTATCAGCACCTCGCCCGCCGTCACGCGCATGCCGGACTCGGCCATCCTGACGGTCATCGCGGACTGGCGGTCCAGCCGGGCGGCGAAGCTCGGCACGTAGAAGGCGCCCATGTGCTGGACGATCAGGATCGGCGGCGATCCTTCCGGCAGAACCTCCAGGATATCGCGGATGCGCTCGACCCCGCCGGTCGAGGCGCCCAGCGCGATCAGTCGGCCGCCGCCGCCGCGGGCTCCCGCCTTGGCCCGCGCCGGCTTCGCCCGGGGCGGCCCCAGGCGGACATGGGCCGCCACCTTCAGCTTGCCGACCAGTTCGTCGCGGAAGTCGACGAAGCGCTCGCCCTCGGCGCCGTTGGGCTTGGCGATGCAGTCGATCGCCCCCAGTTCCAGGGCCCGGACCGTGGCGTCGGCGCCCTCCCGGGTCAGGGTCGAGACCATGACAACCGGCATCGGCCGAAGCGTCATGATCTTCTCCAGGAAGGTCAGCCCGTCCATGCGCGGCATCTCGACGTCCAGTGTCAGGACGTCCGGGTTGGCCGACTTGATCATTTCCCGCGCCTCGTAGGGGTCGGCGGCATGACCGACCACCTCGAAGCCCGGCTCGGCGGCCAGCGCTTCGGTCAGCATCCGGCGCATCAGCGCGCTGTCGTCCACGATCGCGACCCGGATCGGCTTGCCCATCATCAATCCCCGAACAACTCGATATCACCCTCGACCGGCTTGGCGCCCAGGTCGGACATGAACCGCATCTCGCTGCGGATGGTGTCCTCCACCGCTTCCTGCCGGATCAGGCGACGCATCACCTTCCCGGTGTTCGGGAAATAATGGACGCGCCGGGCGAGGGTGCCTCCCAGGTCCTGCGCGGCCAGCGTCAGCCCTTCGGCGGCTATGAAGCCCAGCACGAACTCGGCGTTGCGGCGCCCGATGGGATTGCTGCTGGCGATCACCTTGGCGCCGCCGAACACCTTGACCTCCAGCCGGTCGCGCCGGCCGCCCCGCCGCAGGATCTCGTTGATCAGGCGTTCCATGGCGACGCCGCCGTACCGCGCGGCGGCGTTGACCCCGCCGTCGTTCCCAGCGGGGGCTTCCGGCAGCAGGAAATGGTTCATGCCGCCAAGGCCCAGGATCGGATCGCGGACGCAGGCGGCGATGCAGGAACCGAGGGTGGTGACCAGCATCTCGTCGGGCCGCTGGGTGATCTTGTGCTCGCCGAGCAGGACCTTGACGGCATGGGCGCGGAAGCCCGGATGGAAATAGCCTTCATTGGGCTCGTCCAGGCTCGGAACACTCCCCCTGCGGTCGTCAAGCGCGCGTGCGGCATGCTTCATGGTATGGCCTGATAGCTGGTCGGCCCCACTTGGCGAAACTGTTCGGAAACGCCGTAGAGACTTTCTGAATGGCCGAGATAGAGATGCCCATCGCCATCCAGGAGTTGGTGGAACTTCCCTATCACTTCCGTCCTACCATGCCTGTCAAAATAGATAAGCACGTTGCGGCAGAAGATCGCATCGAAGGGTCCGCGCATAGGCCAGTCTTCAAGCAGGTTCAGCGGCTTGAAGGTGATCAGCCGGCGCAGGCCCTCGCCCATGGAGAGAACCCGGCGGGTTCCCTGCTGCTGCTCCGCGGTGTGGCGCGAGCGGACCGCCGGGGGGATGGCCGTTGCCGCGTCCGTGGCGTAGAGCCCCCGGCGCGCGGTCTCGACCATGTGGGTATCGATGTCGGTCGCCAGGATGCGGACGTCCCAGCGGTGAAGGTCGGGCACGGTCGAGGCCACGGTCATCGCGATCGTGTAGGGTTCCTCCCCCGAGGAGCAACCCGCCGACCAGATCCTCAGGCGCGGCTTGGCAGCGCCGGCCTGCCGTTCCTGGATCCGGGGCAGCACGACCGTGGCCAGGTGCTCGAAATGGTGGGGCTCCCGATAGAAGCGGGTCAGGTTGGTGGTCAGGGCGTTGACCAGCAGGCCGATCTCGCTTTCCCCCGACTCGGACGACAGGAAGGCGCAGTAGGCGTCGAAGTCCGCCATGCCCAGGTCCCGCAGCCGGCGGGCAAGGCGGGAATAGACCATCTCGACCTTGTGGGGAGCGAGATGAATGCCCGTGAGCTGCTGGAGCAGCGCCGCGATCTGGTCGAAATGCCCGCGGGTGAAATGGAACTCGCGCTCGCCGGTGGTCCGGGAGAGGCTGCCCTCCCGGCCCCGGCCGACCGGTGCGCTCCGGTGCGCCGCTTCAGTCATTCGATCCCTCCCGCGCGGGGCATGTCGCCAGATGTCATGAAAGGTCATGAAACGTCATGAGCCGGGGCCGTGGCGCCTGCTCAGAACTCCTTCCAGTCGGGATCGTCGTTGGTCTCGACCCGGCGCAGGGTGGTCGGATGCTGGACGACCCTCTTGGCCTCGGCGGCGGGTCGGGCGGCTGGGCGCGGAACGGGCCGCGCGCCGGTCGCGACCTTGCGCATCGGCACCGGCGCGGGCCGCGCCGGAAGCTCGGCGGCGGGAGACAAGGCGCCGGAGACGCTGAAGAACGAGATCAGCGAGCCGAGGTCATGGGCCTGCCCCTCCATCGAGCGCGCCGCGGCCGAACTCTGCTCGACCAGGGCCGCGTTCTTCTGGGTCATCTCGTCCATCTGGGCGACGGCGCCATTGATCTCGTCCAACCCGTTGGCCTGCTCGGCGGTCGCGCGGGCGATCTCCGCGACCAGGTCGGCGACCCGGCTGACGCCCTCCACGATGTCCGACAGCGCTCCGCCGGCCGCGCCGACCAGATCGACGCCGTCGCGAACCTGGGTGTTGCTGTCGATGATCAGCGCCTTGATCTCCTTGGACGCCTGGGCCGAGCGCTGGGCGAGCGTCCGGACCTCCTGCGCCACGACGGCAAAGCCGCGCCCGGCGTCGCCGGCGCGGGCGGCCTCGACCGCAGCGTTCAGCGCCAGCAGGTTGGTCTGGAAGGCGATCTCGTCGATCACGCCGATGATGTCGCTGATCTTCTGGCTGGAGCTCTCGATCCTGCGCATCGCGTCCACCGCGTCGCCCGCGACCTTGCCGCCGCGATCGGCGGCGGTACGGGCGGTCGAGGCGACTTCGTTGACCTGCTTGGCATTGTCGGCGTTGCTGCGCACCGTCGCGGCGAGCTGCTCCATGCTGGCCGCCGTCTCCTCCAGGCTGGAGGCCTGCTGCTCGGTCCGCTCGGACAGGTCGAGGCTTCCCGCCGAAACCTCGCGCGCCGCTTCGGAGATCGCGGCCGTGGACTGGCTGATCCGGCCGACGATGTCGGACAGTTTCTCGGCGGTGGAGTTGAAGTCGCTCTTGAGGCGCTGGAAGACGCCTTCGTAGTCCTTCTCGATCCGGCGGGTCAGGTCGCCGTGGGACAGGGCCTGGAGGACGGCGGCCAGATCCTCGGCGACCGCGCAGACATTCTCGGCCAGATCGTTGATGCCCTCGCTGACCGTCAGGAAGAACCCGCTCTTGCCCGCCAGCTCGATCCGGGCGGAGAAGTCGCCCCGAACCGCGCCGGCGACGATGCCGCCGATTTCCTCCTCGACCTGGAGTTCCTCGGTCAGGTCGCGCCATTCGATGATGGTGCCGAGGCGTTCCCCGCGCTGGCCGGACACCGGATGGGCGATGACCTGGAAGGTATGACCTCCGGCCTTGGCGATGCCCTTGTGACTGCCGGTCAGCCCGCCGAGCAGCCGGCGCTGGTGCGACGGATCGCGATGGAAGAGGTCGATGTTCGTCCCGATCAGGGTCTTCGAGTCAAAAGCCGGAAGGCTCTTGCGCAGGTCGGCCTCGCACGCGCTGAACATGCCCATGATCGCCCGGTTGCAATAGACGATCTTGCCGTCCGCGTCGGACATCATGATGTTGGCGCTGACGTTGTCGAGACCGATGCGGGTCCGCACCGCCGCCACGGCAACGGTCTTGAACGCATCCACCGCACGGGCCATGTCGCCGAGCTCGTCGCGGTCGGCGGTGCCGGGAACCGTGACCGCCAGGTCGCCGTCCGTCAGGTCGGCCATCACTTTGCGGAGCGCATTGACCGGGTTGATGATGCTGCGTGAAATCAGGTGGGCGGCGATGATGCCGATCAGGATGGAGATCGCGCCGATAACGGCCGTGATGGTCAGGGCATTTTCGACATCGGCCGCCGTGGCCGCCCTGATCCCGGCCTGGCTGGCCTCGGCGGACCTGACGATTTCGACCGCCTTGCCGGAAGTCGCCGTCCCGAGGTTGAGCAGAACCTCGTCGCGCAGACGCAGGATTTCCACATTGCTCGACAGGATCTCTGCGAACCCGGCCGCGAACCGGTCGGCCCCCTCCGCCAACTCAACCCGCGCCTCCTTTAGTTTCGGATCGGTCAGCACGGCATCGAGCTCTTCCAGATGCTCTCGCATTTCGCCGAGGTTCTCGTCGAACTTCCGCCGTGCCGAGGGGTCCCCGCTGACAAGGAACCGGTCCACCACCAGCCGAGCCACGAGCCAATGTTCCGCCGCTTCCCCGGCGGCGAAGGACGCGGTGAGAGCGCCGGCCGCGGCCGACTTTTCCTTGATCTCGGTGAAGTGCCGGAAGACGCTGTCCGCCAGGAGGTCCATCCGCTCGCGCACCATGGAATCCTGCCTGGTCCGCAGCTCGACGAGCTTTTCGAAACTGACCAGGTATTCGGCCGCGAGCGCCTCGATGTCGGTCACGAGCCGAAGCCGCGTCGGATCCTCGACCGCCTTCTTCGTGGCGGCTATGCGACCCAGCAGGGCCGTGTGGAGGTTGCGGACGACAGGCGGCAGCTTCTGGTCCCCGGTGAACGCGAAGTTGCGGACGGCAATGCGCATGCCCACCATTTCCGATTCGAGTTCCTTGGCGAGCCTCGCCTCTTCCCCGATTTCGCCAAGACGGATGACGTTGTCCCGCATAGTCAGCAGGCTGTAGCCGCCATAGCCGAAGCCGGCGACCAGCAGGCTTATCATCAGGCCGAAGGCGATCGACAGGCGCTTGTTGATGCCGAGCCGAGCCAGGGCGGAACTTTGATGGGTGACGGACATTTTGAAATCCCTTCGCGGCTCTGCTCAGGCCTGCGCCTGATGGGGGATCTGGATATGTTGGGAAGAGAGTTCCTCGACGGCGTCGCCTGCGAACAGGCGGGTCACGTCCAGCAGGGTCACCATGCGGTTCTCCGCCGTGACCAGACCGCTGAGGTATTGCTGGTCGATCAGCCCGCTGTCGATGTCCGGCGGCGGCTTGACCGCGTCGTGGGCGACGGTGAGGATATCGGAGATCGCATCGACCAGGATGCCCCGGGTGCGTTCGCCGACCTGCAGGACCACGACCACGTGACGCTTGGTCACTTCCGTCTGCCCGCCGCCGAAGCGGGCGCGCAGATCGAAGATGGGGATGATGATGCCGCGCAGGTTGACCACGCCGCGCACGTAATCCGGCATGTTGGGAAGCTTGGTCTCCGGCGTCCAGCCGCGGATCTCGCGCACGGACAGGATGTTGACGCCGTACTCCTCCGTCCCGACGGTGAAGGTGACGTACTGTTCCTCGGCCGAGACCGGTCCGGCCTGACCTCGCGGAACGGCCGGCAGGGCGGCCGAAGGGACTGTTGCCATCTGTCTTATCCTAGGCGGCGGGCAGTGCGGCGGCGGGAACCGCACGGGTAGGGGTGTGGCGGCTCATGCTCTGCAGGCCGGCGACATCAAGGATCAGTGCGACGCGCCCGTCGCCCAGGATGGTGGCGGCGGAGACGCCGTCCAGCCGCTGAAAGTTGCTTTCCAGGCTCTTGATGACGACCTGCTGTTGGCCGAGCACCTCGTCCACCACCAAGCCGAGGCGCCCGCCTTCCTCCGTCTCCACCAGCACGACCAGCCCCCGCGTCGGGTCGCCGATCGCGCCGTCGATGCGGAACAGGCGGTCGACATAGACCAGCCGCACATACTCGCCGCGCGCCATGATAACGTCGCATTGGTTGGCGACGCTCTGCAGGTCGGCTTTGCGGGGCCGCAGGCTTTCGATGATGTTGGTCAGGGGCAGGACAAAGCGCTGCTCGCCGACCGAAATGACCATCCCGTCCAGCACGGCCAGGGTGAGCGGAAGCGACAGCACGAAGCGCGTGCCGACGCCGGGCGTCGAATGGACGCCGATCCGTCCGCCGAGGCTGGCGATGTTGCGCCGGACGACGTCCATGCCGACTCCGCGTCCCGAAATGGCCGAGACGGCGTCCGCGGTGGAGAATCCGGGCAGAAAGATGAGGTTGTCGATCTCCTCGTCCGACAGGCTGGCACCGGCGGGGACGAGTCCCTGCTCGATCGCCTTCTGGAGCACCCGCTTCCGGTTGATCCCCCGTCCGTCGTCGGCCACCTCGATCACGATCCGGCCGGAGCGGTGCTGGGCGGAAAGATGGACGGTACCGCTGCGCGGCTTGCCCACCGTCTCCCGCTCGTCCGGCGTTTCCAGGCCGTGGTCGATCGAGTTGCGGATCATGTGGGTCAGCGGATCGACCAGGTTCTCGACCACGGTCTTGTCGACCTCGGTGGTCTCGCCCGAGGTGGCGAGCATGACTTCCTTGCCGGTCTGGGCGGCGACCTCGCGGACCAGCCGGGGCATGCGGGAGAAGACGGACCGGACCTGCTGCGCCCGGATCGCCATCACGCTCTCCTGAAGCTCGCGGGTATGGCGGCTCAGCTCCTCCAGCCCTTCGACCAATTGCTGGAGCGTGCCGGGCGGCACGTCGCGGAGCTGCTCGCTGATCATCGCCTGGGTGATGACCATCTCCCCGACCAGGTTGACCAGCCTGTCCACCTTGTCAAGGTCGACGCGGATGGTGTGCCCGCCCAGCCCACCGCTGCCACTGCCACCGCCACCGCCACCGCCGGCAGCGGCGGAACCGGCGCCGCCCTCCGGCCGCGCCGGGGAGGCCTGGGCGCCTTCCACCGCGCCGGCCTCATAGACGGTCAGCTGGCCCGGCGGTACATAGGGCAGGTTCTCCGCGAACAGGCCGAACGCCTCCTCCTCCCCGCCATCGGCGGGTCCGGTGGTCTCGACGATATCCACCTGGCAGTCGTCCACGACGAATTCGAAGACGTCGCGGATCGCGGCCTCGTCGGTGGTGCCGGTCAGGGCGATCTGCCAGAACAGGTACAGGCTCTCCCCGTCCAGCTCGAAGAGCGGCGGGACCCGCCCCATGTCGCAGACCACCTCGGCCTGGCCGAGCCGCTTGAGCGCCCTGAGCAGGAAGGCGGGCTCGTTGCCGCTGAGCAGCAGGTCGCTCTTGGGCATGAAATAGATGACGAAGCTGCGCAGGGCGGCGGCCGGCGGCGGCTTGCACGCGGCCTGCGGACGGGGCGCCGCTGTCGGCGCGGCGGAACCGGAGGCGTCCTTCTGGAGGAACCGCTTGAGATCCGAGGCGGATGCGTCGGCCAGCCCGGCCGGAACCGGCAGCCCGTCGCGGGCGCAGGTCAGCAGCCGGGCCATGACGTCGTTGGCCTGGATCAGCACGTCCACCAGCTCGGTCGTGACGCCGATCTGTTGGGCCCGCAGGCGGTCCATGACCGCCTCGAACTCGTGGGTGAAGGTGACCAGCTGGGAGAAGCCGAAGGTGCCGCCGCCGCCCTTGATCGAGTGGACGGCGCGGAACACGGCGTTGATCTCGTCCAGGTCGATGTTCTGCGGCGAGAGGCGCAGCAACCCCGCCTCGGCGACGGCGAGGAGCTCGGCGCATTCGTCGAAATAGGTCGCCTTGAATCGGTCGAGGTCGTCTAGATAGGCGCCGGTCATGGCGGTTTCAGCCCATGACCTTTTGCACGACCTGGATCAGCTTCTCGGGATTGAACGGCTTGACGATCCATCCCGTCGCCCCGGCTGCCCGCCCCTCCTGCTTCTTGGCGTCGTCCGACTCCGTCGTCAGCATCAGGATCGGCACGGTCCGGTGCCCGCCGCTGGCCCTGACCTTCCGGATCAGGCTTATGCCGTCCATGTTGGGCATGTTCAGGTCGGCCAGGATGAGGTCGACCTTGTGGCTCGCCAGCACCACGAGGGCCTGCTGTCCGTCGATGGCCTCGACGACGTCGAACCCGGCACCGCGCAAGGTGAACGAGACCATCTCGCGCATTGTCCGCGAGTCATCGACGGTCAGCACTTTCTTCTTCATTTCAGGCTCCACTCCTTAAGCCAACCGGCCAAGCCGAGGTCCCCGCATACATCCGTCAGGACATCGGACGGCGCGGCGATCGCGAAGCGCTGTCCGGTTCCCTCCGCATGCCGCGTCGCCGCCACGAGCGCCTGCACGGCGGCCGTGCTCGCCCGCTCCACGGTCGCGGCGATCACGACGATGTCCGAATATTCGCTGAAGGCGGCCCGGAGGCTCTCCACCAGGGATGCTGCGACCGGCAGGTCGAGATCGTCCGGCAAGCTCAGGGTTGCCTTGCCGGCCTCGTCCTCGGAATGAATCAGGGGCAATAAATCGGCCACGTTCCATCCACCCCGCGGCCCGGTCAGGCCGACCGGCCAATGCATTTAGCCCTAAATAAATGAAAATTCCGGGTGCGAAGGATTGTCCCGTTGCCTGTCTGTTACCAGAACCGCGGGCACAGGTCCATCGTCAAATACGACTAAAGAGGTAATACCCAGGACATAGCGACGCCCCGCCGCGCTTCCACGCGGTCAGGAACCGCGGGCGGCGCGGCGCCGGGCCACGAACTCGCCCAATTCCTGCCAGGGCGCCGTGTCCCAGTGGCTGCGCGCGCGGCCCGACGGCGACGGCACGATGAAGATCGCGGCGCCGAACAGGGTCTCATCCTGGAGGCCGTACCGGACGGAAGCACGCCGGAAGAAGGTCTTGCCGGCGTTCTTGCTGTCGAAGGCGACCGCGGCCGGCCTGCAGCGGTCGATCTTGGCGACGAAGCCGGAGACGTCGAAACAGTGTTTCGTCAGCTCCTGGTCGCTGCCCCATTCGGTCTTGCACAGGTCGGTCAGTCCCAGCCCGTACCGGATAACCTCCCCGTATTCATGGGGCTTCAGCAATCGGGGCGTCAGGCCGACGAGGTGCAGCGTCGGCCAGAACCGGTTTCCCGGCATGGCGTAATAGGCCGCCGCCTCCTTGGAGGCGCGGCTGGGCGCGGTCCCGCACAGCACGAGGTCGAGGCCGGGGGCAAGGACGTCCGGAAGGATCATGGCAACCGCTTCCGCCCTTCCGCCGGGCCTCGGACCACCTCAAACTTTCGTATAGGTTTCCGGGGACTCAAGTAAGGTTTGACTAACTTTTTATGATATAGCTGAAGCAACTCGTACCTCGGGATTGCTTAGCATGCGTATTCTGCTCGCCGACGACCACAACATGGTTCGGGATGCGCTGAAAAGCTATATCGAACGCTTGGAGCCCGACGCCGAGATCGTGTCGGTCGACAGCTTCACCACGGCTTACAAGGCGGTCGATGAAGCCGGCGACTTCGCCCTGGTCATCCTCGACCTGAGGATGCCCGGGATGGACGGGCTGGACGGGCTGCGCAGGATGCGCGAACGGCTTCCCGACGTTCCCGTGGTGATCATGTCCGGCGGCGCCAGCCACGAGGACGTGCGGACCGCGATCGACCTGGGCGCGCAGGGCTTCCTGCCGAAGACGCTTACCGGCCCGGCGCTGGTCTCGGCGATCCGCCTGATCATGGCGGGGGAGAAGTTCGTCCCTTTCGGCGCGGTGGACGCCCCGGCCTATGAGGCCGCCGAGGCAGACGGCCACGCCCTGCTGACCCAGCGCGAGCGGGAGGTCCTCCAGTACCTCGAGAAAGGCTGGTCCAACAAGGAGATCGCCCGCGCCCTGGAGCTTCAGGAAGTCACCATCAAGCTGCATATCCGCGGCATCTGCCGCAAGCTGGGCGCCAAGAACCGGACCCAGGCCGCGCTGCGGGCGCAGGAGGCGCGCCGACTGCAGTGACGACCCAGCGCGCGGATCACCCAGACGAGGGGCTGGGGCAGCCCCGGGCATCATGGTCGGCCCCGGTCGCCTGCGCGATCCTGGCATCGGCGATGGCGGGACTGACGCTGGCCGGCATCGCCGACTGGCCGACGATGGAAGGCCTGGCGATCGGCCTGGGCATCGGCGCGGCGGCGGCTCTCGCCCTCTGGCGACGGGCACGGGATGCCGAGCGCCGCGGCCAAGCCGGTCGGCGGGCGGAGGCGTCAGCCATGGCCTCCCTGACGCGGCTGCGGGAAGCGATCGACTCGGTTCCGGGAGGCTTCATGCTGCTGGATGCCGCCGGCGCGGTGGTATTCGGCAACGCGGAGTATCTCGGCGCGCGCGGGGAGCTTGCGCCGGCGCCGTCCCCCGCATCCGCCCCCCGCGATGCGCCGTGGGAGGAGACGCTGGGCGACGGCCGGGTGCTCCTGATCGATCGCCGCCGCACGGCGGGGGGAGACACCGTCAGCGTCTTTACCGACATCACGGCCCAGAAGCAGGCCGAACACCTGCTGCGGCACCGGCTGACGGCGCTGGAGGCGTCGGCCGACGGCGTCGCGATCCTCGACCAGGCGGGCACCTTCACCTACCTGAACGACAGCCATGCCCGCATGCACGGCTTCGACGACACCCGCGACCTGCTGGGTCGGAGCTGGCTGTCGCTCTACGCCGCCGCCGAGCGGATCCACCTGCAGTCCGACGCGCTGCCCCGCCTGATCGAGGAGGGGCGCTGGCGCGGGGAGGTGACCGGCCGCCGCCGCGACGGCAGCACCTTCGCCCAGGACCTGACGCTGACCGCGCTCGACGACGGCGGCATGGTCTACATCGTGCGCGACATCAGCGAACGCCGGCGCGCCGAGGAAGAACGCGCCCGGCTGACCGAGCAGTTCCACCAAGCCCAGAAGCTGGAGGCGATCGGCCGGCTGGCCGGCGGCATCGCCCACGACTTCAACAATATCCTGGCCGCCATGATGGGCTACGCCTCGTTCCTGGTCGAGGATCTCGACCCGGCCGCGCCGGAGCACGAATTCGCCGTGCAGCTGATGGTCGCGGGCGAGCGCGCCAAGCGGCTGGTCCAGCAGATCCTGGCCTTCAGCCGGTCCGAGGGCGTGGAGCGCGAGACCGTCAACATGATCGCGGTGCTGGACGAGACGGTCGCCCTGCTGCGCGCGACCCTGCCCAAGTCGATCAACCTGACCTGCCGCGTCGACGCGGTTTCGGCGCTGGTCCACGCCAACCCGACCCAGATGAGCCAGGTCCTGATGAACCTGTGCGTCAACGCGGCCGACGCGATCGGCACCGGGCCGGGGGAACTGGCGCTGGAGATCGACATGCCGACCCTGGACGGCGGCTGCGCGGAGGGGCTGCGCGAGGCGCTGGACCTGCGGGGCGACCTGATACCGGCCCGGATGGGTCCCGGCGAGCGTCCCGGCTCGACCTGCATGTGGATCGGCGTGCTGCCGATCAACCGGGACCATCCGGTCCGCTACGTGCGGCTGACCGTGTCCGACAACGGATCCGGGATGCCGGTCGAGGTGATGGGGCGCATGCTGGAGCCCTTCTTCACCACCAAGGGCATCGGCAAGGGCACCGGGCTCGGGCTGGCCGCCGTGCACGGCATCGTCAGCGCCCATCGCGGCGCGATGATGGTCGAGAGCAAGCCCGGCGAGGGAACCCGCTTCCAGGTCTACCTGCCGACCCTGGAGGGCGCCGTGGTCGAGCAGGCCCACTGGGCGGCCAACGCGCCGCGCGGCAGCGAGCGCATCCTGATCGTCGACGACGAGGACATGGTGTCCAGCGTGATCGCCCAGGGCCTGGAGCGGCTGGGCTACGAGGTCGGCTGCTGCATCAGCGCGGAGGAGGCGCTGTCCGTGATCCGCGAGGAGCCGGGCGCCTGGGACCTCGTGATTTCCGACCAGATGATGCCGGGAATGTCGGGCCAGGAGCTGGCGGCCCGGCTGGCGGAGGATTTCCCTCGGCTGCCGGTGATCCTGTGCAGTGGCTACGGCGATCCGGTCACCGAGCTGGGCCTGGACCCGGAGATCGGGCAGATCCTGATCAAGCCTGTCGAAGCCGGGATACTGGCACAAACGGTGCGCCGCATGCTGGACCAGCGCTGACCGGACGCTTGCCATCGGCGAGCATATCCCCGACTTTCCAGTCCGAGGCCTGTTGCACCGGGATCGACGTTCGAGCCGGCACAGCGAACCAGGGAAGAAGCGCGACCATGACCCAGCAAACCCGGGAGGCGGACGTCACCGCCGCCCTGCTCATCATCGGCAACGAGATCCTGTCGGGGCGGACCAAGGATGCCAACCTGCCCTTCCTGGCGGAGAAGCTGAACGGCATCGGCATCCGCCTGCGCGAGGCCAGGGTCGTCCCCGACCTGGAGGCCGAGATCATCGACGCGGTCAACGCGCTGCGCGCCCGCTATACCTATGTCTTCACCACGGGCGGCATCGGCCCGACCCACGACGACATCACGTCGGAATGCATCGCGAAGGCGTTCGGCGTGGCGCTGGAACGGAACGCCGAGGCGGTCGCGCGGCTGCAGGCCCACTACAAGACGGACCAGATCAACGAGGCGCGCCTGCGCATGGCCAATGTCCCGGCCGGGGGAATCCTGATCGACAACCCCGTCAGCAAGGCTCCCGGCTTCCAGATCGGCAATGTTTTCGTGCTGGCCGGCGTGCCGATGATCATGCAGGGCATGGTGGAAAACCTGCTCCCCCGGCTGCGCGGCGGCGCCCGCATGCTGGCCCGGACGGTGAGCTGCGGCCTGCCGGAGGGAACGCTGGCCGAAGGCCTGGAAGCCGTGCAGAAGCGATTCCCCGAGATCGAGATCGGCAGCTATCCCTATCTTCGGAACAAGGAATACGGCGTCAGCCTGGTCCTGCACGGCACCGACGAGGCCATGCTGGAGGAAGCGACCGGAGAGGTGGCGGCCCTGGTCCGCGATCTGGGCGGCGAGCCGTCGGTCACGGTGGGGTATTCCTGAGGGAGTAAGACTGACGGCTGGTTCCGGCGAATCACGCCAGCGACAGTTTGACGCAGGGCTTGGGCATCCCACCTACCTCTCCATGAGGTCATTCGAGAAGCGCCTGGTGATGTTCCTTCTGAAGCACCTGACGAGCGGTGCGGCGGGCGGCGGCGTGCTGGGAATGGGCCTGCTGCTGCTCGACATCGCCAGCCTGCGCACCCTGATGGGGCAGAGCGACGGCGGCGTCCTTGCCATCCTGCTGCTGTTCTTCGGACTGATGGCGACGTTCGGGACCGTCGCCATCGCCATAGGCGTCATGACGATGAACGGCATGTTCGACCACGACTGACGGGACGGGGTTTCGGGTCAGAACGGCCCGAAGGTCTCGTACGCGAACATCAGTCCGACCAGGATCGCGAGCCACACAGCCACCTTTGGCAGCCACCCGCCGCCGCGGTTCATGCGGAAGGCCGCCGGTCCAACCAAGATGGCGACCAGCAGCAGGGATGTCAGACCGAGCCAATTGATGTTGTCCATGCCCCGCTAGATGGCTTTGCAACCGCCTTCGGCAAGATGCTTGCGGGGCGTGCGTGGGCGGATTAGGGTGTCTCGCTGCTCCCCCGTGCCCGCTTGGCGGAATTGGTAGACGCAAGGGACTTAAAATCCCTCGACCTTTGGTCGTGCCGGTTCGATCCCGGCAGCGGGCACCAGTCGGGAGACCCAGAGCGGTACCCGATCAGGTCGTGTGGATCGGGTCGACCCGGTCGGAAACTCCATTATCAGGCCGGCCAGCATCCGGCATGGGATGAAGAAAATTGGCCACAGATGACCGCGATATACTCAGATGATCCGGTCCGTATCTTTGTCCATCGCCGTAATCTGTGGCAAGAACCTGATTTACGTTCGCGTCGCCCCCGTTAGCGCGGTACCCGATCAGCTTGACCCGCCCGGGGCAGCCGAACCGATGCGTTGGGCCACGGCCCAACGCATCGCGACGAGTGGAACGGCAGGCCGTGGAACCACTCTAGACCGCGGCAAGGGCGTACAGGCGGGCCTCGGTGCGGGACAGCACCCAGCCGTCGAGCTTGACCGTCCGGCCCGCGGCGAAGTCGGCCCGCTGGCGTTCGGCCACGTGCCGGAGCAGGTCGCCGTCCGCAGTCCCGCCATCCGCGCCGTCGCCCACGATGAGCGTGACCAGCTTGGCCGGGTCCGCTTCGTCCGCCGCCGTTTCCAGGTATGCCCGGCCGATGCGGCGGGCCGCCGCCGGGGAGCGCAGCAGGGCGAGCAGCCGCCGGGCTTCCGGCAGGGCGGCGGCGCGGGCCGGTCCCGGCGAGCCGCACAGCAGGACCGCCGCGGCAGTGGCAGTGGCAGTGGCAGTGGCGAGGAGTTCACGTCGGTTCATCTTCGGTCTCCGCTCGGGATGTTCCCCCAATTTAACTCAGCCGGCTCAACTCAGCCGGCTCCGCAGGTGTCCCGCCAGGCGCACGGCCAACGCCACGATGTTCACGGTCACCATGGTGGCGCCCGACGTGGGCATCACCGACCCGCCGGCCACGTAAAGATTGTCGATGCCGTGGACCCGGCAGTCGCCATCGACGACACCGCGGCGGGGATCGGTGCTCATCCGGGTCGTCCCCATGAAATGGGCCGAGGAGTCGACGCCCTTGGGCCACGGGTCGGCTTCGGAGTCGAACTCCACCTGGAGACGCCCGACGCCGAGTGCCCCGAACTGCTCCGCCAGCAGTTTCTGGGTCCTGATGATCGTGCGCTTGTCCAGGTCGTTCAACCGCCAATCCAGGACCAGCTTCCTTTGCCCCAGTGCGTCGAGATCGTCCCCGAGCATGACCCGGCTGTCCCGGTCGGGCGCTTGCTCGCAGAAGAACCGGGTCTGGAGGATCTTGTAGCTGCGGTCGCCGAAACTCCGGGCATAGAGGGCCTTCACCACCTCGTCCAGGTCGCCGACCACGATCCCGAGATCACGCAACAGGTTGGGTGGCATGCGGCCATGGACGATCTGCTTGGCGATCCGTCGCATGGCGACGAAGCCGGGAGTCTTTTCGCCTTCGTAGCTTTCCTCGAAGAACACGACGCTGTTCAGGATACCCTCGCGCTCCTGCGCGGCGCGGCTGGGCTGCAGCGCGTCGATGAAGGGGTTTATCTCGCTGAGGAAACGCTGCTCCCACCCGAGGGTCGCGTAATAGCTGGCGGTTCCTTCCGGCAGCGACAGCATCGCCCGCCCGGTGCGGAGAGTCGTGTGCGCCATGAAGTAGCGGCCGACCAGGTCGTGGTCATTGCCCAGCCCCCGGGGGCGAACGCGGTTCGACAGCAGCAGCAGGCGCGCGTTCTCGATTCCCGACGCCAGGATATAAATGCCCGCGCGGAAGCGGCAGGTCTGCCCGTCGATACCCCGGGTCCTCAGGGCGGTGACCCGGCTGGCCTCCTCGGTGGTTTCGATCTCCACGACATTGGCGTGGAGATAGACGTCGCATCGATTCCCCGGCCTGGCCAGCGCTGTCCGATAGACCTCGCCGAAGCGGGTCGGCGGGCTTTTCAGCATGATCTTCTCGCCGATCGGATCGCCCGCCAGGGCGATCCGCCGCTCCCGGAAGGACGCGGACTGCGCCGCCCAGTAGTCGGCCGAGAAATTGCCCGACGGCAGCTCGCAATATTCGTAGGCCTTGGGATAGCTGTCATCCAGCTCCGTTTTCGGGAACGGCCAGCCGCTGTCCGGCACCCAGGCGCGTTCCTCGAAATCATGCTCGTCGAGCGGCGCGCAATTGCCACCCCAGTGGCCTGTGGTTCCGCCGAAATAACGCAGGCGGCTCCACAGCAGATCGACCCGATGTTCGCCGACGCAGTCGCCGTCATTCAAGGCCTGGATATCGTCCTCGAAGTCCAGACCGCCGCTTTCTAGAAGACAGACACGAAAATCATGCCCTAGAAGTTCCATTGCCAACGTAATGCCGGCAGCACCGGCGCCAACTATACAGACGTCGGTTTCAATTGATGTTCCGTTGGTCAAGCTGCGAAGATCCGTGATCATCGTATTACTTACCAAGTTCACCAAAATTTGGTTTCCGCAAGAGATGAGTTATATAGCTCCCGGCTAGCCGGGAATGTCCATACGCCCTTTTGGATAAGACCTTGGGAGTTTTCCTTAATCGAAATCGCCATAACGCGATTAAAATAATAAATACCAAGTATTGAACAGCTCTTCATTATGCCATTCAAATTATCAATCAGGTTGGAGACATCCACGTAAGAATGGCCCGATTCCGCGGGCCTGACGGAGCAATAACGCTTCTGACTCGGCATGACCTCGCGGTGCGGGCATTCCGGATGCAATTTCTTTTAAAGAAATTTTTAATTTATCTACACATTCTGCCATCTCTTTTTGCAGGATCGGCGAAACGAAGTTTCCAGCGAGGGATCATCGCAGAAGCATGAGACCTGCAAGCCGCTTGAACCGCACATTTCGTGACATACACCAGAATCACGTATTTATTCTGTAATGTGAAAATATAACTCGGCCTTCTAAAATAATTATTCCGTAATTTTACTGAAGCCATGATCAAATGAACTTCGGATGACATGCTATTGGAGAAACGTGCCACCATTTTCTTACCATTGCATGGGGCACTTTATCTTCTTCCGGTTAAAATTTGCGCATTCGAGTGCCCGATCGGCCTAAAACAGCTTAGCATTTGACCCTCGGCGACAACCCTCTGATAGTAAATCATGAACCGATGGAGATTCGCGAAAGATCAACTCAATTCGCATCAAAAAAACCTCCTGAAGCTTCATGTATTCGGATGCCAAGATATTCAAGAGTTTTGTCAATGATGCCCTGGAAGTTTTGAATGGTGCGGCGAGGCCGAGCAACCCTGATTACTGCCACGGCTTTGTCGATGCCGATACACGCCCTACCCCGTAACCGGTCGTTCGCGGCACGATCGATCAAACGCCACCTTCCGTCTGTGACGGCAAACTCATGTGAGCACCATGATCAGCATCGTCATGCCATCGTACAATTCTTCGGCCTTCATCCGTGAAGCCATCGACAGCGTCATCGCCCAGACCTTTCCCCATTTCGAGCTTCTGGTCTGTGACGATGGCTCCACGGACGACACCATCGGGATCGTCGAGGAACTGGCCGGTAAGGACGGGCGGATCAGGCTCATCCGCAACCAGCATGGCGGCGTCAGCAGGAACTGCAATGTCGGCCTGCGGGAGGCCCGGTTTCCCTGGATCGCGCGGCTCGATGCCGACGACATCGCCGTGCCGGACCGGCTTGAAACCCAGGTCAGGGCAGCGGAACGTCATCCGGACGTGGTCTGCTGGGGTGGCGGTGCCCGCCTTATCAGCCGTCACGGCCGCCGCCTGCGCGGAACCCAGCTCGGGCCGGTGAATGCCTCGGAATTCGAAGAGGCTCGCCGAACCGGCAAGGTGATCTATGTGCTCGGCCCGACCGTCATGTTCAGACGCGACCTCGCCCTGGAACTCGGCGGGTACGATCCGCGTTTCGACGGCGCCGAGGACATCGAACTGTTGAGCCGGCTGGCCGACCGCGGCCAGGTCCGGACACTGCCCAAGGTCCTGACCCATTACCGGATCCACGGCCAGAGCGTGACGGCCCATCGGTCCGCCAAGCAGCGCGTGCTGTTCTCCTTCATCGAGGCGAGGAACAGGGCTCGCCTGGCCGGCTGCGACCTGGAACTGGACGATTTCGTCGCGGCACGGTCGGCACGGCCGGCCATCGTGCGGTTGCGCGAGGCGGTGGCCGGGGTGGGCAGCCAATACTACCGCAATACCAGCATCCATTTCGCGGAACGGCGGCTGTTCAAGGCCGTTGGCACCGCATCGGTGGCATTGGCGCTTCAACCCGTCACCACGTCGCAGCGATTCGGCGGACGGGTCGCGCGAGGCATCAGCCGCCGGATCGCCGAGGCGGCCGGTATCGGCGGGCGCGGGATGGAACTGGCACCGGAAACCGGCGACCAGCCGGTCCGCTGAGGAGCGGACCGGCCTTCCCGGTAATTCGCCGGGGCTGGGACAAGTCAGAACGCCTGGACAATCAGCATGAAGGCGAGACACAGCAGGGCGATGCCGGCCGAATAGAGCGACAGGTTCCTGACCAGTTCACCGATGTCGGACATATGCCGCTCCTCGACTCGGAATGGACCGCCGGCGATGAAGCACATCCCGGGCCGCCCGTTCCGCCTCGGCGGGGCTGCGGAAGGATTTGCGGTCAAGGGCCCCGAAAGCCCGGTCGGCGGCGAAGAAGATGAAGCGGTTGGCGTCGGCGACGACGACGCCGGCCTGGTTTCCTTGAACTTCGATGGCGTATGCACGCGCGGGGGTCATGGCACGGCTCCGATGCCTATGCGGAGGCCGGCACTCCTGTGCCGCCTCCGGTCTGATACGGGATAGGGGCGAACGTGGCCGCGATCAGCGACAACGGATCGGCATTTTCCTGAAGCCGCGCGCGGAAGGTCCGGGGCGATGGGCCGTGGACATGATCGGTCTCCTCGAATTCGAGCCACGATCCTGTTCGTGGCGCTTTAGCGTTTGGTGACGCGGCGCAAGCTGAGTCCATCAAATGCCCGCGGACCCCGAAGGGTCGCCGTCATATTTGCGGCCAAATCCCATCAGGTCAACAGGATATCCCAAATTATATGTGGATCTTTTGTTTCCACATTATTATTAAGTTAAAATCCGGCGAACAGAATCCTGGCTGGCACCGGGATCGCGGCGCCTTAACGGCCGCCGCCTCTCCCGTCGTCCCGCGAAAGCTTGCCGACAGCTCCGTCGACAAGCGCGCCAAGGCGGTCGATCTCGCGCTGCAGTTCGGCGATCCGGCCCCGAACCGCCGCGATGTCGGTCTCGCCGCCCGGCGCATCGGACGGCGGCATCGGCGTTTCGGGCGGCGATCCGCCCGCCGTTCCCGGCTGCCACGCCGAGATGCCGCTGTCACTTGCTTCCGGCACGGCGGGAGGCACCGCCTCCGTCCTCGGCGGCGCTTCGCTGTCTTTCGAGTTTTCGTCAGCCATGGTCGATCCTCTTGCGCTGGCGCTGTCCAACCGTGTTTCGGCGACCGCACGTGAGCGCGCGGCGGCACCGGATACAACAGATCCTACTCGCGGAGGTGCCGTCCGGCGATTCCATCCAGCGCCGCCGCGCCGCCGCCGAACTGAGAATTGCCGCTTGATTTCTGACAGGCCACGTGCAGCCAAGGCAGGCTTTGCACGATTCCCAACCCGAAAGGGGGGTTCTGGTGATGCAGCGTTGTGACAACTCCGCCCCAAGAGACAGGGCCAACGGGAAAGCGCTGGACAGAAGCCATTCTTCATTACCTCTTAGTGTTCGTGGCTTATAGACGCCCGACGTTGTGCAAGATCCGAAACCAGTGATTATCGAGGAGCACCATGAATCGAGCCGAACTCGTGGCCGCCGTGGCCGACCAGACGGGGCAGACGAAAGCGGATGCCGGCAAGGCGGTCGACGCCGCGTTCACTGTCATCGCCCAGGCTTTGGCGTCCGGCGACGAGGTCAAGGTTCCGAACTTCGGCAGCTTCAGCGTGGCTGAACGGGCCGCTCGCGAAGGGCGCAATCCCCAGAGCGGCGAGAAGATCACCATCGCTGCGTCGAAGCAGGCGAAGTTTTCGGCAGCCAAGGGCCTCAAGGACGCCCTGAACGGCTGACCGAGCGGAAAGCCGGCGGATTACCCATTCGCGCTCCAGGACTGGTATCCCGGAGCGCCGGCGTCGGAACGGTGCCGCCCCCTGCATCGTCCTTGATTATTCCGCCGCCCCGGTACCGGGCCGTCCATTCAGGGCGGCTCCGGACATACGGAACGGCGGACCAGAAAGCCGCAGTGAAGCGCCCCGGAAGCACCAGCTTCCGGGGCGTTCGCTATTGGAAGCGCGGATGCTTCGCGTCGCCCGCTCCGAGCAGGTGCCCCCCCGATTGCTCTTTTGGGATAAACACGGCCCAAATTAGTCCGCGCGATCAATGCCGGTCGCCGCTGTTGTGGTTGCACATCTGGATCGACAATCACGAGAGGTTCGCCCCCCATGACGAACACGGACGACACATCGGCACGCGGCGCAAATCCTGACAAGATAGGCGTCTATTCGACCGGCAGCGACACCGCCGCCTCCACCACCGCCGGGACGGCCGGCGCCAGTTCCCTCGGGACCGCGTCGACCGCAGCCGGTTCGACCGACACGGCGGGTGACGCGAACCGCAAGGCCAGCGCGGCGACGGCGGCTTCGCCCGCGAAATGGATCATTCCCGCCGTCGTGGTGGTCCTGATCATCCTCGCCCTGCTCTACCTGTTCTGATAAGGCCCCAAGACATGGCGGATCGACCGGACGACCAGACACGGCCGCAGACCATTCCGGTTGTCGAGGAAGAGCTGAGGATCGGCACGCGCGAGGTCGAGACCGGCCGGGTCCGGGTACGGACCGTGACGCGCGAGCACGAACAGGCGATCGACCAGGCATTGGCATCCGTCGCCGTCGACGTGGAAAGGGTCGCGATCGACCGGGAAATCCACGAGACGCCGGAAGTCTACGACGACGGCGAAACGCTGGTGATACCGGTCGTCGAAGAACGCCTTGTCGTCGAAAAGCGGCTGTTCCTGCGCGAGGAGATCCATATCCGTCGCCGCAGGACGGAAAGCCGCCATCAGGAAAACGTAACGCTCCGGTCGCAGGACGTAATCGTCGAGCGCGAGACCGCCGACGGCGATCCGACCGGATCATCCACAGCAAAAGAAAGCGCCAAGCAATGACAAAGACCGTCGTCGCCCTTTACGACAGTGCCGCCGAAGCCGAAGGCGTCACCCGCGATCTTTCCGCCGCCGGCTTCACCGGCACCGAGACCATCGACAGTTCCTCAATCGGCTCCGCCGGGTTGTCCGGCGCCGGTGCCTCCGACCCGTCGCTGGGCGCCGGATCGATGGCCGCCGGCGTGCCCGGCATTACCGGCGCTGCCGGGATGACCACAGGGACCGGGACGGCGGCGACGCCCGGCACCGCGTCGGGCGGCATCCTGAGCCGTCTTCGCAGCGCCGGCGTTCCCGAGGACGACTCCCATGTCTATGCCGAGGGCGTCCGCCGCGGCGGCGCGCTGGTGATCGCCCGCCTGGCCGACGACAATGTCGAGCGCGGCCTGGAGATCATGAGCAACCATGGCGCGGTGGACATCGACGAGCGCGGCTCGCGCTGGCGTTCCGAGGGCTGGAGCCGCTACGACGAGGATGCCGGCCCCTATACCGGCACCGGCCTGACCGAGGCCGCGTCGTCCATGCGGACCTCCAACACCACGACCGGCGACCGGACTGCCGCCGGCGAGGAGACCGTGATCCCGATCGCCGAGGAGGAGATCGCCGTCGGCAAGCGGCAGGTCCAGGGCGGCGGCGTCCGGGTCCGCAGCTACGTGGTCGAGACGCCGGTCGAGGAAAGCGTCCGGCTGCGCGAGGAATCGGTCCATGTGGAACGCCGCGCGGTCGATCGTCCCGTCGATGCCGGGGCTGACGCCTTCCGGGAGCGGACCGTCAACCTGACGGAGACCTCCGAGGAGGCCGTCGTTTCCAAGACCGCCCGCATCACCGAGGAGGTCGTGGTCGGCAAGGATGTCACCGAGCGGACCGAGCATGTCTCGGACACGGTGCGCCGAACCGAGGTGGACGTCGATCGGGCCGTCGATACCGACCGGACCGCTACCGACCGCGCGGTCGATCGCGACCGCGACATCTGAGGACGGAGCCCGGGGCCTTCGGGTCCCCGGCAGTTCCAGGGACTACCGATCCCCGACGGCGCTTCCGGCGCCGCCGGGGATTTCCTATGAAAGGGTTGGATCACGTGCCGTTCGGAAAAGCCTGGCGGATTCTGGTAACCGCTTTCAACGGGTGGCTTGAGGACCGGGCAGCCAGCATGGGCGCGGCGATCGCGTTCTATACCTTGTTCTCGCTGGCGCCGATGCTGCTGCTGATCATCGCGATCACCGGGCTGGTGTTCGGGCCCGAGGCGGCGCAGGGGGCCCTGATGGGCCAGTTGGAGGGCATGATGGGCCGCGAGGGTGCCGCGGCGCTCCAGGCCATGATCGCCAGCGCCGGGAAGCCGGTCTCCGGGACGATCGCGACCGTTGTCGCCCTGGTCACGCTGATCGTCGGCGCCACGACCGTGTTCGCCGAACTCCAGTCCTCGCTCAACGTCATCTGGAAGGCCGAGCCGCCGCAGGGATCGAGCGTCGTGTGGCTGGTCAAGGTACGCCTGCTGAGCCTGTCGCTGATCGGCGCCATCGGCTTCCTGCTGCTGGTCTCGCTGGTCGTGAGCGCGGGATTGACGGCGTTGAGCGACTATCTCGCCGGCATCATGCCGGGCCTCGACCTCATGATGCAGGTGACCAACCTGGTGATCTCGCTGGCCGTGGTCACGACGCTGTTCGCGATGATCTACAAGATGCTGCCGGACGCCCGGATCCCGTGGCGCGACGTCTGGTTCGGCTCCTTCATCACGGCGGTGATGTTCTCGATCGGCAAGCTGCTGATCAGCCTCTACCTGGGAAGCAGCAACATCGCGTCGGCCTACGGCGCCGCCGGCGCCCTGGTGATCGTCCTGATGTGGGTATACTACTCCGCCCAGATCTTCCTGTTCGGGGCGGAGATCACCTGGGCCTTCTCCCTGACCCACGGCAGCCGGGCACGCGGCCACGCGCAGCCGGCGGCCCAGGGCCGGGCAGGCTGACAACGGTGGTGGACAACGGCGGCTGACAACGGCGACTGACAAGGCGGGCAGGCTTGCGCGGATCGCGGGCGGCGTGCACAAAGGCCCATGCTTTTCAAGATCCTGCTCATCCTGGCCGTCCTGGCGGCGCTCTTCCCCGCCGTCCGCCGACGCCTGACCCGCGTCGGCTGGGCGGTCTTCGGCGCCGTGGTGCTGTTCCTGCTGGTCGCCTCGATCGCCCAGGGCTGACCGGCGGTCCGGCCTAGGCTCCCAGCTCGGCGAGGCGCAGGTCCAGTTCGGCCGGATCGATCCTGAAATTCCAATTGTACTCGCGGGCCGGGCGAAGCGCCTGGGTGAGGGCACCGCCGATCGCCGCGTGCCCCTGCCCCATCAGCCGCGTCAGGTGGCGGTAGAACTCCGGCAGATGGCCGGCGGGGTGGAGTTCGATCAGGAGCGCCCCGGGCGGCGCGAAGAGCATGTTGGTGAAGCCGGCGCCGTGGACGCCCATGACGATCTCCGCCCCCGCGAAGAGCGAGACCTGCTCGTCGAACGACAGTTCCTCCAGCCTCACGGTGACGAAGCCGCGCCGCGCCGCGACTTGGCTTATCACCCCCTCGTTGTCGCACCGCCGGAAGAGCGAGCCCTCGCGCGAGACCAGGATGCGCCCGGGCTTCCGGGGGCGGACGGCGATCCCGTCCATCAGCCGGTCCCGCACCCATGCCGCCGCCTCCCGCCCCACCGACGGCACCATCCAGTCCATCTGGCCGTCGGCGCGCCGGGGCCGCGACACCAGGCCCGGAACGGTCAGGCGGGCGAATCGCGTCAGGGCCGGCGCGTCGGGCACCATCAGGCGGGAGGACGGAACGCCCATCAGCCCCAGCGTCCGCATCTGGAAGCCGTTCGGCGCTGAATTGACCAGCAGCCGCCCGTCCAGCCCCTGGACCGCCGCCAGCCGAGGCAGGGTGTCGAGCATCCAGTGATAGTAATTGCCGGTGCCGCCGAGGAAGACCGCCGGTTCGTCGATCCGGTGCCGGTCCAGGTCGTCGCGCACCAGCACGAAGCCGGTCCCGTCGGCGGCGGCAACGAAGCTGCTCGCGCCGAGCGGCGGCGTGAACACGAGGTCGAGCGCCAGACGGTCGTCCTGGACCAGATGCCACTGGTCGATGCAGAGGTCTATCCCGGACAGTTCCACCGGACCGCCGTCCGGGGGCTTCAGGGCATCCAGGGGAAGCAGCCGGCGGATCGCCTCACCCGCCGCGGGGGTGCGCGACGCAAGCCGTGTCCGTGCTTCCGCTTCTCCATGACCGCAGGCCGCCAAGCGCCGCCAGCGCTCCTCGGCTTCCCCGACCCGCCCTCCCTCGTCCAGGGCGGCCGCCAGGTTGGACAGGACGCCCGGATCGGCCGGAGCCAGCGCCTCGGCCTTCAGCAATGCCTCGACCGCCGCCGCCGGCCGCCGCTGCCGCGCGGCCACGGTGCCGAGGACCGTCCAGGCATGGACCTCCTCGGCGCCGCGGTCGAGCAGCCCGCCCGCGATTGCCTCGGCCTCGTCGAAGAATCCGCGCGTCGCCAGGACGCCGGCCAGCGCCGCTTCCGACGCGTCGCGCCGGGCCGGCATGCCCTGCCGGCGCTCCAGCGACCGGCGCAGCAGCATCTCGGCACGCTCCAGGCTGCCGAGCCGGGCACAGGCGACACCCAGGTTGTGCAGCACGTCCGGATCGTCCGGAGACGCCTGGATCGCCTGGTCGAGCAGGCGCGCGGCGGCGGGTTCGTCCCCCTCCTCCAGCAGGTCGGCGGCAAGCTCGTTCAACAGCGCGGGATCGCCGGGGTGGCGGCGCTCCAGCTCCGTCCGCCACCGCGACGCCTCCGCCCGGTCGCCGGCCCGGCACAGCGCGCGGCTGAGCAACAGGGCGGCCCTGCCGTTGCCGGGATCGAGCCGGAGCACAGCGGCGAAAGCTTCCGCCGCGGACCGCGGATCGTCCGCCTGCATCAGGCAAAGGCCATGGAGATAGGCCATGGCGGCGTCGTCCGGTGCCAGCAGCCGGCCGCGCTGCAGGATCGTGTCGGCCGTCGCCGTGTTCCCGGCCAGCAGATATTCGCGGGCTCGGTCGAACAGGGTGGACGGCTCCCGGCCGTCCGGATCGTGGGATGGTTGGCTTGGCGTGCCGTTCATGGTCGGGTCGATCCGATCGATTGAGCCCGGACGGGCTGGACACGAGCGTATCGTGCATGGCGCAGCGAAGTCACGGCAATGGTTCGAAGCGCGACGTTCTCCCAATCGGTCGCCACGGCCTGCGACCGATTTGAAGCCGGCGCACGTCCGGATTGACGAAACGCAACCCTTCTCTATACATGGTGCAGTCCGGCCCGGCGGCCTGGGGGTTTCGTACCGGATGCCGGGAACGTGCCGCTCCTCTTCGTTCGAACCGGGAAAGAACAGACGCACCGATGCTCGCGACCTGTGCCGAGAACGAACTGTCGGGGATCATCGAGACCGTCGGCGCCCCGGCCTTCGTCGTGGACGCGACGGAGGACGGCCGGCTCCGCCCCCTCTGCATGAACCGGCGGTTCCGAACAATGTCGGGGTTCTCCGAGGAGGATTTCCGGGACTTCGTGGAGCGGGACCCGGGCGCAGGGCTCCGTGGCTGCCTGGACGTGTCCGGCGCCGTCGATTTCGACCACCAGTTCGTCCTGGACGGCCACGCGCACTGGGTGAGGATCGGGGTGGTCCCCTTGCTGGACTGCGCCGGAAGGGCCGCCCGCCTGATGGGGACCGCGACCGACGTCACCGCCCGTCGGACCGCCGGGCAGGAGCTGGCCCGGATGGCGGAGCTTTACCGCGGCGTGCTCGACGAGCAGCAGGATCTGATCTCGCGCTTCCTGCCCGACACCACGCTGACCTATCTCAACGACGCCTATGCCAGGATGCTGGGCGGAACACCGGGTTCCCTGGTCGGCCGCCGCTTCGCCGATACCCTGCCCGCCTCGGACCGCGAGCGGGTCGTCACGCTGTTCGGCAGCCGCACCGCGCTTGGGGATGGCGACTCGCCGGTCATGGTCAACGAGAACGCCGTGGTCACGGCGTCGGGCGAGCAGCGCTGGATCCGCTGGCGCAACGTGGCCCTCGCTGACCGGGCGGGCCGGATCGAGGGATACCAGAGCGTCGGCACCGACGTCACGGACCGCAAGCTTGCCCAGGATGGCATGCGCACGGCGCAGCAGAGCCTGCGGGACGTGATCGACAGCATATCCGAAGGGTTCGCCCTCTATGACGCCGACGACCGCTTGGTGCTGTACAACGACAACTACGTCGCGGCCACGCCCCAGCTCGCCGCCTTCGACTCCCCCGCCGGTGTCACCTTCGAGGAGATCCTGCGGGCCGGGATCGCCCGCCGCGAGATCCCGGACGCGGGTGCCGACCGCGAAGCCTGGGTGGCGGAAAGGGTTGCAGCGCACCGCTTCCCGCCGGAGACGCCGACCGAGCAGCGCCTGCCCGACGGCCGGCACTTCCGGGTTTCTGAAAGGCGAACCCGCGACGGCGGCATCGTCTGCATCCTGACCGATATCACCCCCCTGCGCGAGCAGGAGGCGAAGGTCCGGGAGAGCGAGCGGCGGCTTCGCCTGCTGGCCGACAGCGCCACCGACATCATCTGCCTGCACGCTCCGGACACGACGATCCTCTATGTGTCGCCTTCCTGCGAGAAGCAGCTCGGACGCGCTCCGGCAGACATGGTGGGCCGCCGCCTGGGTGAGTTCATCCATGCCGGTGACCTGCCGCTGATCGAGCGCAAGCACGCCGAGATGATGGACGGCCTGCCCGGGCCGGCGGTGTTCCGCCTGCGGCACAGCGACGGACGCTGGCTTTGGTTCGAAAGCGTGGCGGGCAGGCTGGAGGGAACGCCCGAGGGTCATGGTGGACTGCTGACCGCGATGCGCGAGGTCTCCGAGCGGGTCCGCTACGAGCAGGAGCTTCGCGAGGCGAGCGATCGGCTGGCCGCCCAGGCGGTGGAGCTTCGCAAGCTGGCGATCGACCTGGACGCGGCGCGCCGCGTGGCGGAGCAGGCGAGCGACGCGAAATCGCAGTTCCTGGCCATGATGAGCCATGAGCTGCGCACCCCCATGACCGGCGTGATGGGCATGGTCGACCTCCTGATGGGCACACCGCTGTCGGGGGAGCAGCGAGGCTACGTGCAGACGCTCGCCGCCTCGGCCGGGATCCTGCTTACCATCCTCAACGACGTCCTGGACTTCTCGAAGATCGAAGCCGGCCAGCTCCAGATGGAGACGATCCCCTTCGACCTGCGCCGGACCGTCGCCGACGTGATCCAGCTGTTCGCCGGACGGGCGGCGGAGAAGCGCTTGCGGCTGACCGCCGACATCCCGGCCGGCGCTCCGTCCGTCGTGTCCGGCGATCCGACCCGCCTGCGTCAGGTATTGTTCAACCTGGTGGGCAACGCGATCAAGTTCACCGCGGCGGGTTCCGTCCGGGTCCGGCTCGCCGAATTCCGCGACGAGGAAGGCGACAGGGTGTTGCTGCGGTTCGAGGTGACGGACTCCGGCATGGGGATGACCGAAGAGCAGCGATCCCGGCTGTTCGAGGCATTCGTCCAGGCGGACACCACGACCACGCGCCGGTTCGGCGGAACCGGCCTCGGCTTGGCCATCTGCAAGCGGCTGGTCGAGGCGATGGACGGCGAGATCGGCGTCCGCAGCGCCCTGGTGAAGGGTTCCGTCTTCCATTTCACGGTGCGGCTGGGACGAAGCCGTGCCGAGCTTCCCCCGCCGGAGCCGGCCCCGGCCGCTCCCGCGGCGGCCGGACGCAGGGCACGCGTCCTGCTGGCCGAGGACAACGAAGTCAACCGCCTGATGGTGGTCAGGATGCTGGAACGGCTGGGCCACCGTGTCGATGCCGTCGAGGACGGCCGGGCGGCCGTCGAAGCGGCGCGGCGCGGTGGCTATGACCTGATCCTGATGGACATGCAGATGCCGGTGCTCGACGGCGCCTCCGCCACCCGCGAGATCCGTGCCCTGCCCGGCCCGGCCGGCCGCGTTCCGATCGCGGCGCTGACCGCCGACGTGGTCTCCGGCAACCGCGAGCGATACCTGGAAGCAGGGCTGGACGGCTATTTCACCAAGCCGATCGACTGGAGCGCGCTGGCCTCGGCCATCGCAGCCCTGACCCACGGCACCGGAAAAGCCGGCGAGGCCGAGGAAGGCGGAACGCCCCCGGACGGCGCAGGCGACTGCCCTCCGGAACCAGGGACGGACCTGCTGGTCGAGTTGCCGCTGATCGATGCCGGCCGGCTCGACGAGCTGCGCGCGGCCGTCGGGGAGAGCTACGCGATGATGATGGAGATGTTCCCCGACTCGGCGCGGGAGGAACTGGCCGCCCTGCGCACCGCACTGGACTCCGGTGATGCCGGGTCGTCCCGGCGCGCCGCCCACAGCCTGAAGGGAGTGGCTGCCAGCTTCGGCGCGACACGGGTGCAGGCGATCGCCCATCTGCTGGAGGATGCCGACCACCCCCCCGAAGAGGCATTCCGCCTGCTGGCCCGCCTCGAATCGGCGCTGGAGGACACCCTGGCAGCCCTGGGCCTGACGGAGACGGCGGCCTGAGCGCCTACAGCGCCCCCAGCCGGCGGCGCAGGATCTTGCTGCCTTCGTGGGGCACGTACTGCCGCCGATCGGCCAGGGCCACCAGCGACAGCGTCTTCCTGTCGTCGGGATTGCTCAGGCGGACCAAGCGGGCGTGGGCGATGGAGCCCGGCGGCCGGTCGATGCTGACGACCTGCCAGACATCGGGGTACGAGGCGCCCGCCTTGACGAAGCACTGTCCAACCGCAACCGATCCAGCCCCAACCGACATGCTCACCCTCCGGATGCGGACGGCACCAAACCGTCCCGGCTGGAGGAGATCATTCCGCATCCGGATTACATTAAAGTTAATTGCAATCAACCCCAAAATTGAAATCAACCCTGAGGCACATAATTCCCCGGCATCGATCTCCAGTTCGAGCAGTTCGGAACTGAGGCATTTGCCATCGGGATCGATCGCCAGGGAGGTCGTGACCCCGCTGTGGAGCGCCTGGCGGCAGACGAACTGGAGCGCCGCACGTTGGGCATCTCGAAACGGACCAACTCGCCCGTGACCGTGCGCGACAGGTGCCGCCGGACCGCCTCGCCGCCGAGGCACTCGACGGCCAGATCCTGGACCAGCGGCCTCAGCCGTTCGGCCAGGATCCGGCCGGCGAGCCGGGCACGGCCGAGCGCGTTGGCCCGGCGTAGGAAATCTCCCCCTCCCCGACGAAGCCGGCATGATAGCCGACACTGACCTTCAGCGTGTCCGGACGCGGTCGCGCCGTTCCGCCGGTGACCTCGATCTGGTCGGGACCGACCGGCCTGATCCGCACGCCGCGGAAGTCGGCGACCGCGTCGAGGGTGACATAGCCGGACGGGTCGGTGACCTCGTACAGGAGTTGCTCCTTCACGGTCGCCGCCGTGACCAGGCCTCCGGTCCCGGACAGCTTGCCGATTTAGAAAGAGAATATGGATCGGTTGATTAGCAGTGCTCGGGCGGTTCCGGTTACGACGGCAGTCGCCACCGGGCCGAAATACCGGCTGTTGTAGGCTCCGTCGCCGCCACGGTGCTTCCGCCGCTGATCGCCCGGTTCAAGGAACGGCATCCGCTCATCCGGGTCGTGATCCGCGATTCCGTGGTCGAGCGGATCAACATGATGGTCCGCGACGAGAGCGTCGATTTCGGCATCGGCGCCGACCTGGAGCCGGAAGCCGGCCTGACGGACGTTCCCTTGTTCGAGGACGAGATGCGGGCGGTGGTCCCGGCGACGCACCCGTTGCGCCATGAGCGGGAGGTCAGCCTCGAACGGCTCGCCGGGGAGCCGCTGATCCTGATGGACATGTCGAGCAGCGTGCGCCGCCTCACCGACCGGGCCTTCGACCTGGGCCACCTCGCCGCGCCGGCCTACGAGGTCACCTACATGAGCACGGCGCTGGGCTTGGTGCGGGCCGGCCTGGGCATCGCCATCCTACCCTCCACCGCGATCGAGCTGCGCCTGGACCCGGCGATCCCGTCGCTCCGGATCGCCGAACCGCGCCTGCGCCGCTCCATCACGCTGGTCCTGAAGACCGGCCGCTCGCTGCCGCCGGCCGCGGAAGCGTTTCGGGAGCTGCTGGCGGTCACTCCTCCAGCAGCGACGCCAGCTTGAGCGCCGAGCCCATGGAACCCTGGACCTTCAGCTTGCCGGTCGCGAAGGCCAGCGTCGGGTTCAGGTCGCCGTCGAGCATCCGGTCGAAATTCTCCAGCGTCATGCGGATGGTGCAGACCGCATCGCCGTCTTCCCGGTGCAGGGTCGCCGGGGTCTTGGTCGCGTCCAGCCGCAGCAGGCCGTCCTTGCCGAAGTCGAATCGGGCTGCGCCGTTGAAGGCGCGGAACTGCGTCAGACGCTTGCGCATCTTGGCTTCAATCTGGTCGAGGGTCATGGCCGCCGTGGTGTGATCTGAAGGTAACCGGTTCCCATTGATACCATTCAAGCCTTAACCAGATCCAGATACCGCCGCGTCGCCAGGATGTCCGCCCGCAGGGCGGCGCGGCGGGCCGTGGCCTCCGCGTCCTCGCCCCACTGCTCGATCTGGAAGGTCTCGTCCAGCTGGGCCGCGGCATAGGCCTCCTCGGCGGAGATCCTGCCCTCCATCAGGGCCAGCGCCAGCACCAGGGAACCCAGCGCCGAGGTCGCGTTCTGAAGGCCGGCCAGGGCCATATCGTCCAGGTCCTCCACCGCCCGGGCCAGCAGCGCGCAGGCTTCGGCCGGCTGGGGCTTGGGCATGATGCCGGTATGGACTTCAAGTTGGGCGCCGTAGCGGACGGCGGCCCAGTCCAGCAGCGGCTGCCAGATGCGTTCCTGCCGCTCCGCCAATTCGGCCGGATGGTCGGCCCTGTAGCACAGCAGGTCGGTTTCCGCATAGGCGGCGACCGCCCGGACGATCTCCGCCCGCTGGGCGGGGATGCGGTCGATGGCGGTGCTGGCCAGCTGGGTCACCGGCATTTCGGCCGGCTTGATGTTTTCCCGCTGGGCATCCCACTCGTCGGCGATGGCGCGCATCAGGTCGGGCTTGGGCAGCGCCAGGGGCGCCTTGGCCGGGGTGCGAAGCGGCCGGCCGTCGAGCCGGACCTCATGGCCGGCGTCGGTCTGCGCCACCGTGACTTCCTTGTAGAACCTCTTCATCTCTCACTTCATCCATTGCGCCCGATGGGCGTTCTAGCGGTCGAGCAGCGACAGGACGGCCACGGGCACCTGGTCGGCCGTCTCGCAGACCCGCTGCGCCCCGGCTCCCGTCAGTTCCGCCACCTCGTGATAGCCCCAGGCGACGCCGACCGCGCCGGCGCGGGCGCTGCCGGCCATCAACATGTCGTAGGTGGTGTCGCCGATGACAACGGTGTCGGCCGCTTCCACCCCGGTTTCCGCCAGCGCGCGGAATACCATGTCCGGATGAGGCTTGCCGGGGCCGGTATCGGACGTCTGGAGGGTCGCGAAGCGGTCCAGCAGCCCATGCTGGTCCAGCGTGGCGACCAGCCCCCGGCGCGACTTGCCGGTCGCGACGCCCAGCAGCAGGCCGGCATTCTCCAGCGCGTCGAGCGCATCGCGGATGCCCGGGAACAGCGGTTCCTCGTGGGCGCCCCGGTTTCGCGCATCGGAGAAGGCCAGCTTGTAGCGGTCGGCCAGAGCCATGTGGAGCCTCGGCTGGCCGTCCGGCAGCAGGACGGCTATCGCCTGGACCAGCGGCAGGCCGACGACGCGGCGGACGGCGGCCGCGTCGGGCAGCGGCAGCCCCAGCGCCACGAACGCGGCGTTCATGGCGGCGACGATCGCGAACTGGCTGTCCACCAGGGTCCCGTCGCAGTCGAACAGGGCAAGGCGCAGCGGCCTGGAAGCAGGCCGGGATGTGTCGCTGAAGGGCATGATGGTCGGGTTTTTCCTTGTATTCTTAGCACCCTGCTTTTTCGTCCCAATAGCACGAAAACGCGGCGGCGCTAAGCCCGCCCGGCGTCAATCGAGCGCCGCGAAGGGATCGCCGTCATTCTCCTTATCGAAGCTGAAGTAATCCCAGGTCCTGACCATGTGCTCGGGCAGCGGCGCCGTCACGTCGATCCGGCCGCCGCGGGGGTGGGGCAGAATCAGGCGGCGGGCATGCAGGTGCAGCTTGCCGGAAACGCCGGCGCCGGCCAGGAAGGCGTCGGGGCCGCCATATTTGCCGTCGCCCAGGATCGGCGTGCCGATCGCCTCCATGTGGACGCGCAGCTGGTGGGTGCGGCCGGTCAAGGGCCACAGCGCCACCCAGGCGACCTTCTTGTTGGCGTGCTCGATCACCTGATAGAGGCTGACGGCGCGCTTGCCCTCCTCGTCGTCGATCGCGACCCGCTCGCCCCGGCCTGTCGGCTCCTTGGCCAGGGGAGCGTCCACCTTGCCCTGGAACGGGCGGGGCACGCCGACCGTCACCGCCCAGTAGTATTTGCGGGCGTCCTTGCCGCGGAACGCCGCCGCCAGTTTGGTCGCGGCGAAAGCGTTGCGGGCCAGGACCAGCACGCCCGACGTGTCCTTGTCCAGCCGGTGGACCAGCTTGGGCCGCTCGTCCGCGTCGAACCGCAGGGCGTCCAGCATGGCATCGAGGTGCCGGGGCGTCGCCGTCCCGCCCTGGACCGCCAGCCCTGGCGGCTTGTCGATCACCAGCACGTCGGCGTCGCGGTAGAGCACCCGCCCCTGGATCTCCGCCGCGTCCTTGCGGCTGACCTTCGGCTTGGCCGCTCCCGGCGCCGGCTCGGCCAGGAGATCCCCGAGCGGCGGGATGCGCACGGTCTGGCCCGCTTCCAGCCGGACATTGGCCTTGGCCCGCTTGCCGTCGACCCGGATCTGCCCGGTCCGCAGCAGCTTCTCCAGGTGGCCATGGTTGACCTGCGGGAAATGCCGCTTGAACCAGCGGTCCAGCCGGATCTCCGACTCCTCGCCGGCGACTGTGCGTGTTTCGACCTCGCTCACCCGAGCATGCCCCTGATCAAGAAAAGGCCGGCGAACAATCCGCCGACCGAAAACAGTACCGAGACCACCATATAGGCGGCCGAGGCCGCCAATTCCCCCCGCTGCATGAGGACAGCGACATCGAGCGAGAAGGTGGAGAACGTGGTGAACCCGCCGAGCACCCCGACGGTGAGCAGCGCCTTCAGTTCCGGCGACGGGCTCCAGGCCAGCGCGGACAGCTCCACCAGCGCGCCCATGACGAACGAGCCGGCCACGTTGACCGCCAGGGTGCCGAAGGGGAACGCGGTGCCCAGCCAATGGCCGATCGCCGACATCACCACGAATCGGGCGGCCGACCCGGCGGCGCCGCCGGCGGCGACCGCGAGCAGAAGGGTTGGAGAGAACGTCATGCGGTCGGGCTTCCTCGATGAAGCGCGCAGCCTAGCCGGGCGGGACGGTCGGGGCAAGGCATGGCGACCCGTTCAGCGCCGCAGGCCGACGCCGAAGATCCAGCCTTCCTGGCGGCGGGCGCGCTCGGTCAGCGCGGCGGGATTCCAGACCTCGGGCAGGCCGGACAGCACGCGCAGGCCCGCGGCGGAGACCAGGGCGTCGGTCTCGTGGTCGCTGGGCTCCGGACGGTCCTCCTCCACCGGGTCGCTGTCCAACAGGGTGAGGCAGCGGTTCAGGTCGGCCCAGCTCCGGACCTTGCGCAGGCCCCAGCCGGCGCGCATCAGGAACAGCCTGGGATAGATCTCCACCAGCGTTCCGCCGCTCCCGGGCTCCTGGAAGGGCCAGACCGCCACGTCGTCCCGCCGGGCGCGAAGGGCGCGCAGCAGGCGCATGCCGGCCAGCGCTCCCTTGCCCACCTGCTTGGCGCCGATCAGCTTGTAAGGGCTTTCCGGCGAGCCGTAGCCGTCGGCCCGGCAGGCGTCCTCCGTTGCCCGCCGCCCCAAAACCATCCCCTCGGCCCGCGGACCGGCGGTCCAGTAACCGGCGGCATAGGCCGGATCGCGGGGGAAAGCCCCGCCGAACAGGTCGGCATCGGCATGGCAGGCCCGCTCGACCAGGTCCCACAAGGCGAACACGTCGCCGGTCCCGTCCGGGAAATACCCCGCCGCCGTGTCGAACGGCAGGGAGAAGGCGCAGTCGATCCCGATCAGCAGCCGGCCGCCCTGGCCGATCCGGGCGTCGAGCCAGTCCAGCACCTGGATGCGTGTCCAGGCGCGCCCGCCGCCGGGAGGATCGACCAGGACCGGGGCGGCGCTGCCGGCGGGGCACTCGGCCACCGCGATTCCCTGGTACCGCTTGCCCGCGGCGCCGGACCAGTCGATGCCGATGAAGCCGTCGAAATGGCCGTCGAAGGAGCCGGTCATTCCGGGTCCGGATCGGCGGCCTTCTGGGCCCTCAGCTTGCTCCAGTAGTCCAGCCGCTTGCGGATCTCGCGCTCGAAGCCCCGCTCGGGCGGACGATAGAACTGCTGCCGGGGCATGCCGTCGGGGAAATAGTTCTGGCCGCTGAAGCCTTCCGGCGTGTCGTGGTCGTACTCGTATCCCTTGCCGTAGCCGAGGCCCTTCATCAGCCTGGTCGGCGCGTTCAGGATATGCATGGGCGGCATCAGCGAACCGGTCTCCCGCGCCGACCGTATCGCCGCCTTGGACGCGGTATAGGCGGCGTTGGATTTGGGCGCGGTCGCCATGTAGATCACGCATTGGGTCAGCGCCAGCTCGCCCTCGGGGCTGCCCAGGCGCTCATAGGTCTCCCACGCGGCCAGCGCCTGGGGAAGCGCCTGTGGATCGGCCAGGCCGATATCCTCGACCGCCATCCGCACCAGCCGCCGGGCGATGAACCGGGGGTCTTCCCCGCCGGCCAGCATCCGCGCCAGCCAATAGAGCGCCGCGTCGGTATCCGACCCGCGTACCGACTTGTGCAGCGCGCTGATCAGGTTGTAGTGGCCCTCCTGCGACTTGTCATAGAGGGGTGCGCGCCGCTGGATGGTGCCGGCCAGCGCGGTCGTGTCGAGCGGCCGGTCGGGCGCCAGGGCGAACAGCTCCTCGCACAGGTTGAGCAGGAAGCGGCCGTCGCCGTCGGCCATCGCCTTGATCGCCTGCCGCGCGTCCGCGTCCAACGGCAGCGTCTTGCCGGTTTCGGCCTCGGCGCGGGACAGGAGCAGTTCCAGGGCGGCGTCGTCGAGCCGGTTGAGTACGAAGACCTGGGCGCGCGACAGCAGCGCGGCGTTCAACTCGAACGACGGGTTCTCGGTGGTGGCGCCGACCAGCGTGACGGTGCCGTCCTCCACATAGGGCAGGAAGCCGTCCTGCTGGCTGCGGTTGAAGCGGTGGATCTCGTCGATGAACAGCAGGGTCCCGCGACCGGCGACCCGCCGCTGCTTGGCCGCCTCGAACACCTTGCGGAGGTCCGCGACGCCGGAGAAGACGGCGGACAGCGGCTCGAAGTGGAATTCGGTCTGGTCGGCCAGCAACCGCGCGATCGTCGTCTTGCCGCAACCGGGCGGACCCCACAGGATCATGGAGGCAAGGCGATGGCTCGTCACCATGCGCCCGATCGGGCCGGCGGGCTTGAGCAGGTGGTCTTGCCCGACGACCTCCTCCAGGGTCCTGGGACGCAGGCGATCCGCCAGGGGACGCGGGGCCGATGCCGAGAACAGCGTCATCCCGCCACCACGGAGGTCAGCACCTGGTCGCCCCGACGCACGGTGACCCGCCAGCTCTGCTGGGGCCTGGACACCAGCTTGCCGAGTTGGGCCACGCTGGAGACCTCCCGGTCGTCGATCCGGAGCACCACGTCGCCCGGCTGGACGCCCACCCGGGCGGCCGGGCTGTTGCGCGTCACCTCCAGGACGACGACGCCCTCGGCAGGGCCGGAGAAGCCGATCTCCTCGGCCAGCGCCGGCGACAGGTTGGCGACCGTGGCCCCGGCCAGCGGCTGACGCCCGTCGAGCGGCGTCGTGTCGCGCGGGGGATCCTCGGGCGGCGCCGTCACCTTGAAGGCGACCTGGCGGACGGAGCCGCCCCGCGTCACCGTCAGCGCCGCCTGCCCGCCCACCGGCATGGTGGCGATGCGGAACTTGAGCCCCTCCGGGTCATCGACGGTCCGGCCGTTGATCGCGGTGATCACGTCGCCGACCCGCAGGCCGGCCCTTGCCGCGGCGCTCTTCGGGTCGACCGCGTTGACCAGCACGCCGGCCGGCCGGTCGAGTCCGAGGGAATTGGCGATGTCGGCGGTCACCGGCTGGCCGTCCACGCCGAGCCAGGGGCGCACCAGCTTTCCGCCGCTCGCCACGGCCTCGACCACGGTGCGCACCATGTTGGACGGGATGGCGAAGCCGATGCCCAGCGAGCCGCCGCTCCGGGAATATATGGCCGAATTGATGCCGACCAGCCTGCCGTCCATGGACACCAGGGCACCGCCCGAGTTGCCGGGATTGATCGCCGCGTCGGTCTGGATGAAGAAGTTGAAGTCGCTGACGCCCACCGCCGTGCGGGCCAGCGCAGACACGATGCCGCTGGTCACGGTCTGGCCGACGCCGAAGGGGTTCCCGATCGCGAGCACCAGGTCGCCCACCTCCAGGTCGTCGCTGTCGTGCAGCGCCAGGAAAGGCAGGCGCTCGCCGCGCGGCGGCGTGATGCGCAGGACGGCGAGATCGGTCTTGGGATCGGTCGAGACGATCCGCGCCTCGAATTCCCGCCGGTCGGCCAGCACCACCGTGATCTGGTCGCTGTCCTTGACCACATGGTCGTTGGTCACCACCAGCCCGTCGGCGCCCACGATGACGCCCGACCCGAGCGACCGTTCGACACGCTCCCGCGGCATCCCGAACGGTGCGGACTGGCCGAAGAAGCGCTGGAAGAACGGATCATCGAACAGCGGCGACATGCGCTGCTGGACCACGCGGCGGGTGTAGATGTTGACGACGGCGGGCGCGGTCTGCTTGACCAGCGGGGCGAACGACAGCGTGATCTGCTGGCGCGTGTCCGGGACGGCACGCTGCTGGGCGAAGGCGGGATCGGCGAGCCCCAGGCCGGCGACCAGCAGCAGGACGAGGCGGAGGAACGGAAACTGCGGCATCATGCACCGAAATCTGGGTATTCGCGACGGGGAGAAGAAGAGGTTCCGGAAACCCGGAAGCCGAAGCGTCACTGGATCGAGTTGCAGCGGACCATGCACATGTTCAGCTGACGCTCGCAGGTGGCGCTCGCATAGCCGGAATTACCCAGGACACCGCCGCGCCGTGTGGCCCCGGCATCCATGCAGACGGAATAATCCCGGTCGCAGGCGCGGCGGCAGGAATAGCGGTCGTCCCGGGTCGCGTTGGGCCGCAGGTCGTCCGCCGGCGCGCGCGCAGGCGCGCCGCCACCCTCGGACGGAGCGACGACGGTACCGCTGCGGGGTCCGCGCTCCGGGGCGGCGCAGGAGGCCAGAACCAAGCACCCGAGCGCCAACGCCGCCCGCACAAGTCCACTCGACTTCGCCACCATGACCTGCTCCCTGAAGGGTGAGACTGACTCCTGAACGCAAAAGGCAGCCCGAGGGCTGCCTTTCGTTTTCTCAACCGCTGGGTCCGTCGGATCAACCCTGGGCTTCGTCCTCGTCATCGACCATGACCGGACCGCTGTCCTGGCCCTTGGCCGCGACGTCGCGATCGACCAGCTCGATGAAAGCCAGAGGAGCGGCGTCGCCGTACCGGAAGCCGGCCTTCAGCACGCGGGTGTAGCCGCCGGGCCGGTCGGTGTAGCGCTCGGCGATCGGGCCGAACAGCTTGGCGACGACGGTGTCGTCCCGGAGCTGGGCATAGGCAAGGCGGCGGTTGTGAAGGCCGCCCTTCTTGCCGAGCGTGATCAGCTTCTCGACGATCGGACGCAGGTCCTTCGCCTTCGGAAGGGTGGTCTTGATCTGCTCGTGCTTGATCAGCGCGGCGGCCATGTTGCTGAACATCGCCTTGCGGTGGCTGGACGTGCGATTGAATTTCCGGCCGCTCATACCGTGACGCATGGTTGCGTGCTCCTTCCTCTGGCTTGGCCCCGCTCACGGGACCGATGGTGAAGTCCGCCGCCCGGCCCGCTGGAAGGCGGGTACCGGTACGGCGGACGGAGATGGTGCTTGGTCGTGCTTAGTACGGCTCTTCGAGACGCTTGGCCAGCTCTTCGATGTTCTCGGGCGGCCAGTTCGGGATTTCCATGCCCAGGTGGAGACCCATCTGGGAGAGGACTTCCTTGATCTCGTTCAGCGACTTGCGGCCGAAGTTCGGCGTGCGGAGCATTTCCGCCTCGGTCTTCTGCACCAGGTCGCCGATATAGACGATGTTGTCGTTCTTCAGGCAGTTGGCCGACCGGACCGACAGTTCCAGTTCGTCCACCTTGCGCAGCAGGTTCTTGTTGAACGGCGGCTCCTCGCCCCGCTCCTCGGCGACCGCGTGGGTCGGCTCCTCGAAATTGATGAAGAGCTGGAGCTGGTCCTGGAGGATGCGGGCGGCGAGCGCCACCGCGTCCTCGGGCGACACGGCGCCGTTGGTCTCGACCTGCATGGACAGGCGGTCGTAGTCGGTCACCTGGCCGACGCGGGTATTGTCGACCTTGTACGAAACCTTGCGGATCGGCGCGAACAGCGCGTCCACCGGAATCAGGCCGATCGGCGCGTCTTCCGGGCGGTTCTGGCTGGCCGGGACATAGCCTTTGCCGCTCTCGACCGTCAGTTCCATCACCAGGCGGGCGCCGTTGTCGAGGGTGCAGATCACCAGGTCGGGATCCATCACTTCGATGTCGGCGCCGGTCTCGATCATGCCGGCGGTCACTTCGCCGGGACCGTCGGCGCGCAGGCGCATCCGCTTGGGTCCGTCGCCGTGCAGGCGCAGGCCCATGGTCTTGATGTTCAGGACGATGTCCGTGACATCTTCGCGCACGCCGGGGATCGACGAGAACTCATGCAGCACGCCTTCGATCTGGATCGAAGTGACGGCAGCACCCTGGAGGGAGGACAGCAGGACGCGACGAAGCGCGTTGCCGAGCGTCAGGCCGAAGCCCCGCTCCAGCGGTTCGGCAACCACGGTCGCGACCCTCTGCGGATCGTCGCCCGGCTGGATGTCGAGCTTGTTCGGCTTGATCAGCTCCTGCCAATTCTTCTGGATCACGTCTTGACCTCATGCCATCGGGTTGACGCGCCATATCCAGTGTGCCAACGCAGAAATGCCGATACCCTTCCTGAACAGGAAGGGTTTCGGCAATCTCGGCCGCCATCCCCATGCTTGACCGGCCATGATGGCTCTATGGCCGGCTTTCCCGGAACGGCGGGCAACTGGAGGCGCGGTAGTGAACGCCTCCCCGGATTCCTTCGACGAAGGCTGATCCGGCAGAGAGCCGTCCGATAAATCAGACGCGGCGCTTCTTCGGCGGGCGGACGCCGTTGTGCGGGATCGGCGTGACGTCGCGGATCGAGGTGATCGCGAAGCCCACCGACTGCAGCGCGCGCAGGGCGGACTCACGCCCCGAACCAGGACCCTTGACCTCGACCTCGAGGGTCTTCATGCCGTGCTCCTGCGCCTTGCGGCCGGCATCCTCGGCGGCGATCTGCGCCGCGTACGGGGTCGACTTCCGCGATCCCTTGAAGCCCTGGGAGCCCGACGACGACCAGGCGATGGTGTTGCCCTGCGCGTCGGTGATCGTGATCATGGTGTTGTTGAACGAGGCGTTGACGTGAGCGACGCCCGAGGTGATGTTCTTGCGCTCGCGACGACGAAGGCGCGCGGAAGCGGCAGAAGGCTTGGCCATGGATCCTGTCCGTCCTATCTCTTACTTCTTCTTGCCGGCGATCGGCTTGGCCGGCCCCTTGCGGGTGCGCGCGTTGGTGTGCGTGCGCTGGCCACGGACCGGCAGGCCCTTGCGGTGCCGCAGGCCACGGTAGCAGCCCAGGTCCATCAGCCGCTTGATGTTCATCGCCACCTGACGGCGCAGGTCGCCCTCGACACGGTAGTCGCTGTCGATCACTTCGCGGATCTTCAGGATCTCGTCGTCGGTCAGTTCGTTGACACGGCGTTCAGCGGGGATGGCGACCTTGCCGCAGATTTCCTTGGCTTTGGAAGGTCCGATACCATGGATATAGGTCAGGCCGATCTCCACGCGCTTCTGCGCCGGGATATTGACGCCAGCAATACGCGCCACGCTCGTCTCCTTAACATTTGATCTGTGGCCCGTAAGGGGCCGTCCGTCTCGGTCACGGTCCTGACCAGCCGTGCCGAATCAGGACGAGTATTCACGTCTCGGTTCCCTCAGGAACCAAGGAGCGCGGAGTATACTCGCCGCGCCCCTTGAGTCAACCGGTGTCTGTCTCACAACCGTAATCGAGGAGGCAGCATCGGCAGGATGCCGAAGTCCTCAGGCTGCCTTGTCCTTAAGCAGCGCCTCGATCTGCCCGGTCACCTCGTCGATGTCGGCCATACCGTCCACCGCTTCCAGTACACCGCGGGCCTCGTAGTAGGGCAGGATCGGTGCGGTCTGTTTGTGGTAGGCGGCCAGCCGGGTGGTCACGGTCTCCGCGTTGTCGTCGGCCCGCCGGGTGAACTCGGTCGAGCCGCAGGCATCGCAGACGCCTTCGACGGCCGGCTTTTGGAACGTGTCGTGATAGCCGCGCCCGCACTTGGAGCAGGTGTAGCGCCCGGTGATCCGCTCCACCAGCGCGGCGTCGTCCACTTTCATCTCGATCACGTGGTCGAGCTTCAGTCCCTTCTCTTCCAGCATCCGGTCCAGGGCCTCGGCCTGGGGGACCGTCCGCGGGAAGCCGTCGAGGATGAAGCCGGCCGCGCAGTCCGGCTGGGAGATGCGGTCGGCGATCATCTCGATCATCAGCTCGTCCGGCATCAGCTTGCCGGCGGCCATGATCTCCTTGGCCTGCTGGCCCAGCGGCGCACCGCTGGCGACGACCGCCCGCAGCATGTCCCCGGTCGAAAGCTGGACAAGTCCGTGCCGATCCTCGAGACGCTTCGCCTGGGTCCCCTTGCCCGCTCCCGGCGGTCCCAGCAGTATCAAATTCATCCTCTCCTCCCCCGCAGCTTGGCCTTCTTGATCAGGCCTTCGTACTGATGCGCCAGCAGATGAGAGTGTATCTGCGCGACGGTATCCATCGTGACGGTGACGACGATCAAGAGGCTGGTGCCGCCAAAATAGAACGGGACGGCGTACTGCGAAATCAGGATTTCGGGCAATAGGCAGACGACGGACAAATATGCCGCACCCACGACGGTCAGTCGCGTAAGGACATAGTCGAGATAGTCGGCCGTGTTCTTGCCCGGGCGGATGCCGGGAATGAAGCCGCCGTACTTCTTCAGATTGTCGGCCGTCTCCGTCGGATTGAAGACGATCGCCGTATAGAAGAAGCAGAAGAACACGATCAGCGCCACGTACAGGATGATGTACAGCGGCTGGCCGTGGCCCAGGTAGGTCGTGATCGCGGTCAGCCACTCCGGCCCCTGCCCGCCGGAGAAGCCCGCCACGGTCAGCGGCAGCAGCAGCAGCGAGCTGGCGAAGATCGGCGGGATGACGCCCGACGTGTTGAGCTTCAGCGGCAGGTGCGAGCTCTCGCCGCCGAACATCCGGTTGCCGACCTGGCGCTTGGGATACTGGACGATGATCCGGCGCTGGGCCCGCTCCATGAACACGATGAAGAAGATCACGCCCACCGCCATCAGCAGCAGGAAGATGATGAAGAAGGTCGACAGCGCGCCGGTGCGCCCCAGTTCCAGCGTGCCGGCCAGCGCCCGCGGCAGCTCCGCGACGATGCCGGCGAAGATGATCAGCGAGATGCCGTTGCCGACGCCTCGGGCCGTGATCTGCTCGCCCAGCCACATCAGGAAGATGGTGCCGCCGACCAGCGTGATGACGGTCGTCGCCAGGAAGAAGACGCCGGGGTTGTCCACCGCGGGGCCGGTCGACCCCGTCATGCCCTGGAGGCCTACCGCCATGCCGTACGCCTGCACGGTCGCCAGCAGGACGGTCAGGTAGCGGGTGTACTGGTTGAGCTTCTTGCGGCCGCTCTCCCCCTCCTTCTTCATCTGCTCGAGCGTCGGGGACACCGCCGTCATGAGCTGGATGATGATCGATGCCGAGATGTACGGCATGATGTTGAGGGCGAAGATGGTCATCCGCGACAGGGCGCCGCCCGAGAACATGTTGAACATGTCCAGGATGCCGCCGGAGTTCTGGCGGAAGATGTCGGCCAGGATGTTGGGATCGATGCCCGGCAGCGGGATGTAGGTGCCGAGCCGGTAGATGATCAGGGCCCCGAGGGTGAACCAGATCCGCTTCTTCAGCTCGGTAGCCTTCGCAAAGGCGCCAAAGTTGATATTGGCGGCGAGCTGTTCGGCCGCTGATGCCATATTCTATTCCTCGACGCTCACGTGCGAAGTATGTCGTAACGGGCATGGCCGGCGCCCCCTGGGGAGGCGCCGGCCTGACGTTCGCGGTCGATCACTCGGCCGCGGAAGCCTCTTCGGTCTTCTTGGGCACCGTGACTTCCACGGTGCCGCCCAGGGCCTCGACCGCCGCGATGGCCGACGCCGAGGCGCCCGCCACCTTGAAGCTCGCCTTGGTCGTCAGCTCGCCCTTGGCCAGCAGGCGGACCCCGTCGCGGCTGTTCTGGGCGACGCCGGCCGCCACCAGGATCTCTCCGGTGATGAGCTGCGAGGCGTTCAGCTTGCCGGACTCGATGGCCTGCTGGATCTTGCCCAGGTTCGCCACGGCGTAGTCCTTGGCGAAGATGTTGGTGAAGCCGCGCTTCGGCAGGCGGCGATGCAGGGGCATCTGACCGCCTTCGAAGCCCTTGATCGCGACGCCGGTACGCGAGGTCTGACCCTTCACGCCGCGGCCGCCGGTCTTGCCCTTGCCCGAACCGATACCGCGTCCGACGCGGATGCGGTTCTTGCGGGCGCCGGCATTGTCCCGGATCTCGTTGAGTTTCATGATCTTGTTATCCCCTCGCCCGTTCTCAGCCCTGGCTCTCGACGCGAACCAGATGCTGAACCTTGGCGATCATGCCGCGGACGGAAGGGGTGTCCTCCAGCTCCCGCGTGCGGTGCAGCTTGTTCAGCCCGAGACCGACGAGGGTCTCGCGCTGATCCTTCTTGCGACCGATCGGGCTGCCGATCTGCGTCACGATGACGGTGCTCTTGCTCTCGTCAGCCATGATCAGGCCTCCTTGATCTCGGTGCCGGTCGCGTCGCGACGGCCCAGGATGTCGCTGACCCGGCGGCCGCGGCGTGCGGCCACGGCCCGGGGGCTGACCACCTGCGCCAGGGCGTCGAAGGTCGCCTTGATCATGTTGTGCGGGTTCGAGGTGCCGATTGACTTCGTCACCACGTCCTGCACGCCCAGCGCCTCGAAGATCGCGCGCATCGGACCACCGGCGATGATGCCGGTACCGGTCGGAGCCGCCCGAAGGACGACGCGGCCGGCGCCGAAGTGACCGTGCACATCGTGGTGCAGGGTCCGGCCCTCGCGGAGCGGAACGCGGATCATGGTGCGCTTGGCCTGGTCGGTCGCCTTGCGGATCGCTTCCGGCACCTCGCGGGCCTTGCCCGATCCGACGCCGACGCGGCCCTTGGCATCGCCCACGACCACCAGGGCCGCGAAGCCGAACCGACGGCCACCCTTCACCACCTTGGCGACACGGTTGATGCCGACCAGCTTTTCTACCAGATCGCTTTCTTCGCGATCGCCGCCCCGGTTCTGACGGTCCCTGTTGTCGCCGCCGCGCTGGTCGCGCTCGCCGCCTCTTTCATTGCGTGCCATATTCGGGTCCCCTTAGAACGACAGGCCGGCTTCACGCGCGGCGTCGGCAAGCGCCTTGACGCGCCCGTGGAAGAGATAGCCGCCGCGGTCGAAGACCACCTGCGTGACGCCGGCAGCCGTCGCCCGTTCGGCGATCAGCTTGCCGACCAGCTTGGCGGCTTCGATGTCGGCGCCGGTCTTCAGCGACTCGCGCAGATCCTTGTCGATGGTCGACGCGGACGCGAGGGTCTTGCCCTCGCTGTCGTCGATCACCTGGACGTAGATGTGCTTGCTGGACCGGAAAACCGACAGCCTGGGCCGGCCGCCCGCCTTCTTCCTGATCTGCGTACGCACCCGCATCTTGCGGCGTACGTTCAGTTCCCTTGACGTTTTCATCGGCCGTACCCCTACTTCTTCTTGCCTTCCTTGCGCAGCAGAGTTTCCGTCGCGTACTTGATGCCCTTGCCCTTGTAGGGCTCCGGCTTGCGGAACTGACGGATTTCTGCGGCGACTTGGCCGACCTTCTGGCGGTCGGCCCCGGAAACGGAGATCGCGGTCGGACGCTCGGTCTTGATCGTGATCCCGGCGGGGATCGGATACGTGACGTCGTGCGAGTAGCCGAGCTGGAGAACCAGGTCGCTGCCCTGCACGGCGGCGCGATAGCCGACGCCGTTGATTTCGAGGTTGACCGTGAAGCCCTCGCTGACGCCCTTGACCATGTTGGCCACGAGAGTCCGCGAGGTCGCCCACATCATCTTGCCGCGCTTGCTGTCCGCATGACGCGGTTTGACGACGACCTTGCCTTCGTCCAGCGAGGCCGCGATGTCATCGATCAGGGTCATGCTGAGCTGGCCCAGCTTGCCCTTGGCCGTCAGGGTCTGGCCGTTGACGGCGAAGTCAACGCCAGCCGGGACCGGCACGGGGTGTTTACCAATTCGTGACATGGCTGCCTCTTAGAACACGCGGCAAAGCACTTCACCGCCGACATTGGCGGCGCGGGCTTCGTTGTCGGACATCACGCCCCGCGGGGTCGACAGGATCGAGATCCCGAGACCGTTGTAGACGCGCGGCAGGTCCTTGATCTTCGAGTAGACGCGACGGCCGGGCTTGGACACGCGGCTGATGGTCTTGATGACCGGTTCGCCCTCGTGATACTTCAGCTCGATCCGGAGCTGCGCGATACCGGGGCGCAGTTCCTCCTGGAAATAGCCGCGGATGTAACCCTCGCGCTTCAGGACTTCCAACACGCTCGCCCGCAGCTTGGATGCCGGGCTGTCGACGCTGGTCATGTGGGCCCGCTGACCGTTGCGGATACGGGTCAGCATATCGCCCAAAGGATCGCTCAAAGACATCTTTCCGATCCCCCCTTACCAGCTCGACTTCGTCATGCCCGGGATCTGGCCGTTGGAGGCCAGGTCGCGGAGCGTGATGCGCGAAAGCTTGAACTTGCGATAGAACGCGCGCGGACGACCAGTCATCTCGCAGCGATTGCGGACGCGGGTCCGGCTCGAGTTGCGCGGCATCTCGGCAAGCTTGAGACGGGCGGCGAACTGATCTTCGGGCGTCAGCGAGGGGTCCTTGGCGATCGCCTTCAGCGCTGCGCGCTTGTTGGCGAACTGCTTGACCATGCGCTCGCGGCGCTTGTTCTTCTGGATGGCACTTGTCTTGGCCATGGCTGTAACCTCCTGCCGCTCAGCTGACGAACGGCATGTCGAAGCCCTTGAGGAGCGCCTTGGCCTCCTTGTCGGTCTTCGCAGTCGTCACGATGATGATGTCCATACCCCGGATCTCGTCGATCTTGTCGTAATCGATCTCCGGGAAGATGATCTGCTCTTTCAAGCCCATGGCGTAGTTGCCGCGGCCGTCGAAGCTGTTGCCCGGCACGCCGCGGAAGTCGCGGACACGCGGCAGGGCAACCGTCACCAGACGGTCGAGGAACTCGTACATGCGCTCGCGACGCAGGGTCACCTTGCAGCCGATCGACATGCCTTCACGCAGCTTGAACTGCGCGATCGACTTGCGGGCCTTGGTCACCACCGGCCGCTGGCCAGCGATAGCGGTCAGTTCGGCCACGGCCGAATTGACCTTCTTGCCGTCGGTAGTCGCCTCGCCAACACCCATGTTGATGACGATCTTCTCGATCCGCGGCACTTCCATGTCGTTGGCGTAGTTGAACTCAGCCTTCAACTTCGGGCGTACGACGTCGTCGTATTGCTTCTTCAGCCTGGTCGTCATGGTGGCGCTCACAGATCGATGACTTCGCCGGACCGCTTGGCGACGCGCACCTTGCGGCCATCCTCGAGGGTCTTGAAACCCACTCGGGTCGGCTTGTTGTCTTTGGGGTCGACATGGGCGACGTTGGAGACGTGGATGAACGCCTCGATCTCCAGGATGCCGCCGGCAGAGGTCTGGGTCTGGCGCTGGTGCTTCTTGACGATGTTCACGCCACGCACCTTGACCCGGTTTTCCTTGGGAAGGACCTCGATCACCTCGCCGGTCTTACCCTTGTCCCTGCCGGCGATGACGACGACCTTGTCCTTCTTCCTGATCTTGGCTGCGGACATCACAGCACCTCCGGCGCGAGCGAGATGATCTTCATGAACTTCTTGCCGCGCAGCTCGCGGGTCACCGGCCCGAAGATACGGGTCCCGATGGGCTCGCCCTGCTTGTTGATCAGGACGGCGGCGTTGCGGTCGAAGCGGATGGAGCTGCCGTCGGTGCGCCGGATCTCCTTGGACGTGCGGACGATGACCGCACGGTGCACATCACCCTTCTTGACGCGTCCGCGCGGGATGGCCTCCTTGACCGAGACGACGATCACGTCGCCCACGGCGGCCACCTTGCGCTTGGACCCGCCAAGCACCTTGATGCACTGCACCCGGCGCGCGCCGCTGTTGTCGGCGACCTCCAGGTTGGTTTGCATCTGGATCATATGTCAGACCTCTTCAATCAGCCGGCGGAGGCGCCGGCGGCTGCCGCTGCTGCGGCGTCGGTAAGGACCATCCAGCGCTTACGCTTCGAGATCGGGCGGCATTCCTCGATGAAGACCTGGTCGCCCGTCTTGAACTGGTTGGCCTCGTCATGGGCAGCATAACGCTTCGACTGCCGAATGAACTTCTTGTACACGGGGTGCATCACGCGACGCTCGACGAGGACGATAATCGTCTTATCGCCCTTGTCGCTGACGACCGTGCCCTGCAAAACACGCCGGGGCATGGGTAAACTCCTACGACGCGGACGAGCGCACGCGCTCGCCCAGGATGGTCTTGATGCGCGCGATGTCGCGGCGCACCTGGCCGACGCGCGCGGTGTTCTCGAGCTGGCCCGAGGCCCGGCGGAAGCGCAGGTTGAACTGCTCCTTCTTCAGGGTCAGGAGTTGGTCGTTCAGCTCGTCGGCGGTCTTGGCGCGCAGATCGGTCGGCTTCGTCATTGATCCAACTCCTCGCCCAGGCGGGTGATGAACCGGGTCTTGATCGGCAGCTTGGCGGCGGCAAGCTCGAAAGCCCGCTTGGCCAGGTCGCCGGGGACGCCGTCCAGTTCGAACATGATGCGGCCGGGGTGGACGCGGGCCGCCCAGAACTCGGGCGAGCCCTTGCCCGAGCCCATGCGGACTTCGGCCGGCTTGGTCGAGACCGGAACGTCCGGGAAGATCCGGATCCAGACGCGGCCCTGACGCTTCATGTGACGGGTGATCGCGCGGCGGGCCGCCTCGATCTGGCGCGCGGTGATGCGCGCCGGCTCGATGGCCTTCAGGCCATAGGCGCCGAAGTTGAGCTGCGTGCCGCCCTTTGCCGTGCCGTGGATACGGCCCTTGTGTGCCTTGCGGTACTTCGTACGCTTAGGACTTAGCATGGCATGTGCCCTCTACTAGTATCCTGCCGTTCAGCGATCGCCGCGATCGCCACGCTCGCCGCGATCACCCCGGTGGTGGTCGCCGCGCTCGCCGCGCTCGGGCCGTCCGCTGGGACCGGCCTGTTGTTCATTGGCGCGCTTGTCCTGCGCCATCGGATCGTGCGCAAGGATTTCGCCCTTGAACACCCAGACCTTCACGCCGCAGGTACCGTACGTGGTCTTCGCGGTGGCGACACCGTAATCCACGTCGGCACGCAGCGTGTGCAGCGGCACGCGACCTTCGCGATACCACTCCATGCGCGCGATTTCCGCACCACCGAGGCGGCCGGAGCAGTTGATCCGGATGCCCTGGGCTCCCAGGCGCATCGCGGACTGCACGGCACGCTTCATGGCGCGGCGGAAAGCCACGCGGCGCTCCAGCTGGTTGGAGATGTTCTCGGCAATCAGCTTGGCGTCGATCTCCGGCTTGCGGATCTCGACGATGTTCAAGTTGACGTCCGAACCGGTCATCTTCGCCAGCTCGCCGCGAAGCTTCTCGATATCGGCACCCTTCTTGCCGATAACAACCCCCGGGCGCGCCGAATGGATGGTCACGCGGGCCTTTTTCGCAGGCCGCTCGATCACCACGCGGGACACACCGGCCTGCTGAAGCCGGCCCTGGAGGAAACTACGCAGCTTCAGGTCGCTATGCAACAGGTCGGCGTAGTCCCGATCCGCATACCAGCGGCTATCCCAAGTGCGGTTGATGCCGAGCCGAAGCCCGACGGGATTGATCTTCTGACCCATGTTACTCGGCCTCCACCGCTTCTTCGCGCTCGCGCACGACCACGGTCAGGTTGCTGAACGGCTTCTCGATCCGGGCGCCGCGACCGCGGGCGCGGGCGTGGAACCGCTTCATCACCAGGGCGCGGCCGACGGTGGCCTGGGCCACGTAAAGCCGGTCCACGTCGAGCTGATGGTTGTTCTCCGCGTTCGCGATCGCCGACTGCAGGACCTTCTTGACCTCGTCGGCGACGCGCCGCTTGGAGAAGGTCAGGTCGGCGACGGCCGCCTGCGCGCTCTTGCCGCGGATCAGCTCGGCGACGAGGTTGAGCTTGCGGGCCGAGGAACGGATCATCTTGCCGAACGCCATCGCCTCGTTCTCGGCGATGCGAGGCGCATTCGCTGCCTTGCCCATGGCTACTTCCTCTTCGACTTCTTATCGGCCGCATGGCCGTAATAGGTCCGGGTCGGAGAGAACTCGCCGAATTTGTGGCCGATCATGTTCTCGGTCACGATGACGGGGAGGAACTTCTGACCATTGTGAACGCCGAAGGTCAAACCGACGAACTGGGGCAGGATGGTGGAGCGACGCGACCAGATCTTGATGATCTCGTTACGCCCGCTTGCCCGCGCCTTATCGGCCTTCTTCAGCAGGTAGCCGTCGATGAACGGCCCCTTCCAGACGCTGCGCGCCACGACGTAACTCCTTTACTTCGAATGACGGCGGCGCAGGATCTGCCCGTCCGTCTTCTTGTTGTTCCGCGTCTTCTTGCCCTTGGTCGGCTTGCCCCACGGGGTCACCGGATGGCGACCGCCGGAGGTCCGGCCTTCGCCACCGCCGTGCGGGTGGTCGATCGGGTTCATGGCGACGCCACGGACTGACGGGCGCTTGCCCAGCCAGCGATTGCGACCGGCCTTGCCCAGGTTGATGTTGGACTGGTCCGGGTTGGACACCGCGCCGATCGTGGCGAGGCACTCGCCGCGGACGATGCGGAGCTCGCCCGACGCCAGCTTCAACTGGGCATAGCCCTGGTCGCGGCCGACGAGCTGGACGTAGGTGCCGGCCGAACGGGCCAGCTGGCCGCCCTTGCCCGCCTTCAGCTCCACATTGTGGACGATCGTGCCCACCGGGATGTTCCTGAGCGGCATCGCGTTGCCCGGCTTCACGTCCACGCGCTCGCCGGAGACGACGCTGTCGCCCACCTTCAAGCGCTGGGGCGCCAGGATGTAGGCCAGCTCACCGTCCTCGTAGCGGACCAGCGCGATGAACGCGGTGCGGTTCGGATCGTACTCCAGCCGCTCGACGACGGCCGGCGCGTCGAACTTGCGCCGCTTGAAGTCGACCAGGCGGTAGCGGCGCTTGTGGCCGCCGCCGATCCGGCGCGCGGTGATGCGGCCGGTGTTGTTGCGGCCGCCGCTCTTGGTCAGGCCCTCGGTGAGGGACTTGACCGGCTTGCCCTTCCACAGCTCCGAACGGTCCACCAGCACGAGCTGGCGGAGCGACGGCGTGATGGGCCGGAAGTTCTTGAGTGCCATCGGTCAGTTCAGCCTTAGACGCCAGTGGTAACGTCGATCGTGTGGCCTTCGGCCAGGGTCACGACCGCTTTCTTGAAGTCCGAACGACGGCCCAAGATACCCTTGAAGCGCTTGGTCTTGCCCTTGGTGATCAGCGTGTTGACCGCCGTCACCTTGACCTTGAACAGCCCTTCCACCGCCGCCTTGATTTCCGGCTTGGTCGCGTCCATCGGAACCTTGAACGTGACCTGACGGTGTTCGGAACCCATCGTCGACTTCTCGGTGATGACGGGGGCGGTGATCAGATCGTACATCCGCTCCTGGCTCACCGAAGGTTTCGAGATCTTGCTCATTTCAGACGAGCCTCCAGCTGCTCGACAGCGTTGCGCGTCAGAACCAGCGTGTCGCGGCGCAGGATGTCGTAGACGTTGGCACCCTGCTCCGGCAGCACGTCGATCAACGGGACGTTCCTCGACGCGCGCACGAAGTTCTCATCCAGGTTGGCGCCGTCGATGATCAGCGCCGAGGTCAGGCCGAGCTGCTTGAAGCGCTGGACCATCTCCCTGGTCTTGTGGCTGTCGGCCGTGGCGGTCTCCAGGACCACCAGCTTGCCTTCGGCCAGCTTGGTCGACAGCGCGGTCTTCAGGGCCAGCTTGCGGACCTTCTTGTTCAGGTCGTGGGCATGGCTGCGCACGACCGGACCGAAGATCGCGGCGCCGCCGCGGAACTGCGGAGACCGCAGCGAGCCCTGGCGGGCGCGGCCGGTGCCCTTCTGGCGATGCGGCTTCTTGGTCGTGCCGCTGATCTCCGAGACGCCCTTGGTCTTGTGGTTGCCGGTCCGCCGCTTGGCGAGCTGGTAATTGACCATGCGGGACAGGAGATCGGTACGCAGCGGAACGCCGAACACCGCCTCGTCGAGATCGATCTCGCCGACCTCTTCGTTATTCAGATTCTTGACGGTCGTCTTCATCTCATTCACTCCGTCGGCTCGGCGCCGGTCTCGGCGGCAGGGGCCTCGGGTGCGGGAGCAGCGGAGGCGCCATCGGTCCGGGCGCGGATCGCGGCCGGGAACGGCAGGCCTTCCGGAGCCTTGCGCTTGACGGCATCGCGGACGAGCACCCAGCCGCCCTCGGAGCCCGGGACGGCGCCCTTGACCAGGATCAGCCCGCGGTCCTCGTCGACCTGGACGATCTTCAGGTTCTGGGTGGTCACGCGCTCGGCGCCCAGGTGACCGGCCATCTTCTTGTTCTTGAAGGTCCTGCCGGGGTCCTGGCGGTTACCGGTCGAACCATGCGAGCGGTGCGACACCGACACGCCGTGGGTCGCGCGCAGACCGCCGAAGTTCCACCGCTTCATGCCGCCGGCGAAGCCCTTGCCGATGGTCGTCCCGGTGACGTCCACGAGCTGGCCCGGGATGAAGTGGGCGGCCGAGATCTCGGCGCCGACCTCGATCAGGGCGTCGGCATCGACGCGGAACTCCACCACCTTGCGCTTGGGCTCCACCTTCGCCTTAGCGAAGTGGCCGCGCTGGGGCTTCGTGACGTTCTTGACCTTGGCGGTACCGGCGCCGAGCTGGACGGCGGTGTAGCCGTCGGTCTCCTCGGTGCGCACGGCGACAACCTGGCAGTTGTCGACCTTCAGCACAGTGACCGGCACATGTTCGCCCTCGTCCGTGAAGACGCGGGTCATGCCCAGTTTCTGCGCGATCAAACCGGATCGCATGGTTTACTTCTCCTTAACCAGGGACATCCTCAGGGGGAGAGGTCCCTTAACCCTATTCTTGAAGCACTCGTGCTTAGAGCTTGATCTCGACGTCGACACCGGCGGCGAGGTCGAGCTTCATCAGCGCGTCCACGGTCTGCGGGGTCGGGTCGACGATGTCGATCAGGCGCTTGTGCGTCCGGATCTCGAACTGCTCGCGCGACTTCTTGTCGATGTGCGGCGAGCGGTTGACCGTAAACTTCTCGATCTGCGTGGGCAGGGGGATCGGACCCCGAACCCGTGCGCCGGTCCGCTTCGCGGTGTTGACGATCTCGCTGGTCGACTGGTCGAGCACGCGATGGTCGAACGCCCGCAGGCGGATCCGGATATTCTGACTGTCCATCGTCTTCAAAACCCGTTTCTCTGCCGCTGAAGGGGCCGCTCCGGGGAGCGGCCCCTCTTCGCCGGCTAACTTGTTGCGCCCGTGGGGACCAACCCCACAGCGAACCCGAACCGATTTACTTGATGATGCTGGCGACGACGCCGGCGCCGACGGTGCGGCCGCCCTCGCGGATGGCGAAGCGCAGGCCTTCGTCCATGGCGATCGGGGCGATCAGGGTGACGGTCATGGCGACGTTATCGCCGGGCATCACCATCTCGGTGCCTTCCGGCAGCGCCACCATTCCGGTCACGTCGGTGGTCCGGAAGTAGAACTGCGGACGGTAGTTGGTGAAGAACGGCGTGTGCCGGCCGCCCTCTTCCTTGGTCAGGATGTAGGCCTCGGCCTTGAACACGGTGTGCGGCGTGATCGAGCCGGGCTTGGCCAGCACCTGGCCGCGCTCGACGTCCTCGCGCTTGGTGCCGCGCAGCAGCGCGCCGATGTTGTCGCCCGCCTGGCCCTGGTCGAGCAGCTTGCGGAACATCTCGACGCCGGTCACGGTGGTCTTGACCGTGTTCTTCAGGCCGACGATCTCGATTTCCTCGCCGACCTTGACGATGCCGCGCTCGACGCGGCCGGTCACCACGGTGCCGCGGCCCGAGATCGAGAACACGTCCTCGATCGGCATCAGGAACGGACGGTCGACCGGACGCTCCGGCTGCGGGATGTACTCGTCCACCGCGGCCATCAGCTTGAGCACGGCTTCCTTGCCGATCTCCGGGCTCTTGTCCTCAAGCGCCATCAGCGCCGAGCCGTGGACGATCGGAATGTCGTCGCCGGGGAAGTCGTAGCTGCTCAGCAGCTCGCGCACTTCCAGCTCGACCAGCTCCAGCAGCTCGGGGTCGTCGACCATGTCGACCTTGTTCAGGAACACCACGATCGCCGGGACGCCGACCTGGCGGGCCAGCAGGATGTGCTCGCGGGTCTGCGGCATCGGGCCGTCGGCCGCGGAGACCACCAGGATCGCGCCGTCCATCTGAGCGGCGCCCGTGATCATGTTCTTCACGTAGTCGGCGTGGCCCGGGCAGTCGACGTGGGCATAGTGGCGGTTGGCCGTCTCGTACTCGACGTGGGCCGTCGAGATCGTGATGCCGCGGGCCTTCTCCTCCGGCGCCTTGTCGATCTGGTCGTACGCGGTGAACGTCGCACCGCCCGTCTCGGCCAGGACCTTCGTGATCGCCGCCGTCAGCGAGGTCTTGCCGTGGTCGACGTGACCGATCGTGCCGATGTTGCAGTGCGGCTTGGTCCGCTCAAATTTCGCCTTCGCCATGGTCCTCAGTCTCCATAATCTATCTTAGTCACCGGCAGTTCACTCGAGAGCCTTACGCCACCCTGGCGCGGACCTCATCGGCGATGGCCTGCGGCACCGGTTCATAGTGATCGAATTGCATCGTGTGATGCGCGCGGCCCTGGCTGATGGACCGCAGGATATTGGCGTACCCGAACAGGTTTGCAAGCGGAACCAGGGCGGTCACTGCCGCCGCGGCCCCGCGCTGGTCCACCTGCTCGATCCGTCCGCGACGGCTTCTCAAGTCGCCGATGACGCCGCCGGCGAAGTCCGCCGGGGTGACGATATCGACGCTCATGACCGGCTCCAGCAGCACCGGCTTCGCCTTGCCCAGCGCGTCGCGGAACGCCGCGGCGCCGGCCAGTTCGAACGCCAGCGCGGAGCTGTCGATGTCGTGGCGCGCGCCGTCCAGCAGGCTCACCGCCACGTCGGTCACCGGGAAGCCGGCGACGACTCCCGCGCTCCCGGCCGCCTCGACGCCCTTCTCGACGGCCTGGACGAATTCCTTCGGCAGGGTGCCGGCGGCGACCCTGCTCTCGAAACGGACGCCGCTCGCCAACGCCGCCGGCTCGACCGCCAGCCGCACGCGGGCGAACTGGCTGGCATCCCCGACCTGCTTGCGGCGGGTGTGGTCCACCTCGGCCCGTTGCGAGACGGTCTCGCGATAGGCTACCCGCGGGCCACCCACCTTGGCCTCGACCTTGAACTCGCGCTTCAGGCGGTCGGCCAGGATCTCCAGCTGGAACTCGCCGACGCCCCTGAGGACGGTCCGGCCCGGCTCCTTGTCGGCGACGACGGCGAAGGAGGGATCCTCCTGGGCCATGCGCCGCAGGGCCGCGGCCATCTTCTCCGCGTCGGCCCCGGTCCGCGGCTCCACCGTCACCTCGATCAGAGGTTCGGGGAACTCGGTCCGCTCCAGCACGATAGGATGCGACGGGTCGCACAGGGTATCGCCCGTCGCGGTATGCTTCAGGCCGGCAAAGGCGATGATGTCGCCGGCGTAGGCCTGCTTCACGTCTTCGCGCGCGGTGGCCTGCATCTGCAGCATCCGGCTGATCTTCTCCCGCTCACCCTTGAGCGGGTTCAGCACCGTGCCGCCGATCGCCTGGGTGCCGGAATAGATCCGGGCGAAGGCCAGGGAGCCTGCGACCGGGTCCGACATGACCTTGAAGACCAGCGCGGAGAACGGCGCGGCGTCGTCCGCCGGACGGACCGCCTCGTCGCGCCACTCGCCGTCGGTGCCCCGGCTTTCCATGCCCCGGATGCCGCCGATATCCGCCGGGGACGGCAGGTAATCGACGATGGCGTCCAGGACCGGCTGCACACCCTTGTTGCGGAAGGCCGACCCGCACAGCACCGGCACGAACTCGGCCGCGCAGGTGCCCCGGCGGATCAGCGCCTTCAGCGTCGCGACGTCCGGGACGGTCCCGGCCAGGAACGCCTCGGCCGCCTCGGTATCGACCTGGACCGCGGCCTCGACCAGCTTGGCGCGGTACTCGGCGGCCTGCCCTTCCAGGTCGGCCGGGATCCCGGTCTCCTGGAACGAGGCGCCCAGCCCGTCGTCCCGCCACACCAGCGCCCGCTCACCCAGCAGATCCACGACGCCGCTGAACCCGTCGCCGCCGCCGATGGGCAGCTGCAGGAGCAGCGGGGTCGCGCCGACCCGCTCGGCCAGCATGCCGATGGTGCGGAAGAAGTCCGCGCCCGGCCGGTCCATCTTGTTGACGAAGCACAGCCTCGGGACGCGGTGCTGGTCCGCCCGCCGCCATGCGGCTTCGGATTGCGGCTCGATCCCGACCGCGGCGTCGAAGACCGCCAGCGCGCCGTCGATCACCTTCAGCGTCCGCTCCACCTCGACCGGAAGGTCGACATGGCTCGGCGTGTCGATGATGTTGATGCGGTGGCCGTTCCAGAAACAGGTGGTCGCCGCCGACGTGATCGTGATGCCCCGCTCCTCGTCCTCGTCCGCCCACGCGGCATCGGCCCCGGAAGCCGCGGAAACTTCCGCGGGCCTGCCGGGCCGGCCGGTGTAGTAGAGGATCCGCTCGGTGGTCGTCGTCCGACCGGCATCGATGTGAGCCATGATGCCGATGTTGCGATACCGGTCGAGCTGCGTGGAGCGTGACATGTCGAGGTCTCGGACTGCTGTCTGGTTCAGATCGCCAGGGCGATCACCAGCGGTAGTGCGAGAAGGCCTTGTTGGCCTCCGCCATGCGGTGGGTGTCTTCGCGCTTCTTGACCGCCGAACCGCGCTGGTTGGCGGCGTCGAGCAGCTCGCCCGACAGGCGCTCGGTCATGGTGTTCTCCGACCGGGCGCGCGCGCTGTTGATCAGCCACCGGATGGCCAGGGCCTGGGCGCGGTCCGAACGGACCTCGACCGGAACCTGATAGGTGGCACCGCCGACGCGGCGCGACCGGACTTCCAGGTGCGGCTTCACGTTGCCCAAGGCATCGTGGAAGACCTGGACCGGATCGGCCTTGGCGCGGCCTTCGACGCGCTCCAGCGCGCCATAGACGATCGCTTCCGCGACCGACTTCTTGCCGTCCAGCATCAGGCAGTTCATGAATTTGGTGAGGACGCGGTCGCCATACTTGGCATCCGGCAGAACCTCGCGCTTCTCCGCGCGACGACGACGAGACATTCTTCAGGATCTCCTTACTTCGGACGCTTCGCGCCGTACTTCGACCGGCGCTGCCGACGGTCCTTGACGCCTTGGGTATCGAGCGAACCGCGGATGATGTGATAGCGGACGCCGGGAAGGTCCTTCACGCGGCCACCGCGGATCATCACCACCGAGTGTTCCTGAAGATTGTGGCCTTCACCCGGGATATAGCTGGTAACTTCGAAGCCGTTGGTGAGGCGCACGCGGGCGACCTTACGAAGCGCCGAGTTCGGCTTCTTCGGGGTGGTCGTGTACACGCGGGTGCAGACACCACGCTTCTGCGGGCACTCTTCCAGTGCCGGCACCTTGTTGCGCGCCGCCAGAGGCTGGCGCGGCTTACGGATCAACTGACTGATCGTCGGCATCAGAGCCCTTCTTCCATTCAATCTCGTCGTCGGCAAACCAGATGCCAGACGATGCAAAAACCCGCCGTCGAAGCGTAACCTCCGCCTCGTGCGGGTAAATCATCAAACGCCGTCCGAAAAAGCTCGGGTGCGGCTATGTCAGGTCGGAGCCTCTAGGGCGGCAGCGTCTAGCCCGCGAACGGCCTACTACCTGCCTCCCGGAAAGGTCCGCGGATAATAAGGATGTACCCCCCCACCGTCAAGCATTCGTAACAGATATTTTACCCGGCGGTCTTATGGCGGATGGCCATGCCGGATGGCCATGCCGGATGGCTGCCGCCGCGCTGCCGGAAGCGGTCATGGGCTTCAAGCCTTCGACCGGGGACACGGGCCGGGTGCCGCGATCGGACAGGATAGGGAGTAATGCCCGCAGGCTGTGCGTACCCGGCGGTCGACCCTCTTACAGGTCCGGAAATATGCCGTAATGACGATGGCAGAGTGAACCGTCCTTCGGACATTATCAGGGAAAGAAATCATGACGGTCCGCCCGCGCGCGGCCAGAGATGAAGTGCGAGATCCAAGGATGGCGGCCAAACTGCGACTTCTCATTGCAGAGGACGATGAACTCGTCGTCATGGGATTGACAATGGTGATCGAGCAGCTGGGCCACCTGGTCTGTGCGACAGCGCAAACCGCCGGGCAGGCCGTCGATCTCGCCGAATCGAGCGGTCCCGACCTGGCGCTGGTCGACGTGGCGCTGGCGGACGGAACCGACGGCTTGGCGGCGACCCGGGAGATATCGGGCCGGCTGGGCGTGCCCGTAATCGTCTGCAGCGCCCACGCCAGCCCCCGCGACGCATATGCCGCGGGCGCCCGGCATTTCCTGATGAAGCCCTTCGGCATCGACGCACTGACGGAGGCGATGATGTCGGTTTGCAAGGCCGGCGCATTGGCGGAGAGCCTGTCCGGGGACCTGACGGTCACGGCCGTGGCCTGATGTTGCCCGACCGCGCCCGCCGCTCCGCCATGCTGCGGAGCGGCGGGCCTCCGGGTCAGCGCTTGGCCACCTCGAACACGGTGGTCGTCCCGCTGACCTCGAAGGTGGCGACCAGCAACGGCTTGCCGTTGGGACTGTCCTCGGCGGAAATGAAGAGCAGGCCTTCCGGAGCCAGGTCCCCGGCCGTGCCCGCTGCGGCGTCACCCTTGAAATCGCGGGTGTTGACGTAGTCCACGAAGCGCGGCTCGGCGGGAACCGACAGGTCGTAGATCATGATGCCGCCGACGCGCTCCAGGCCGACGAACACATGGGGCTTGCCGTCCACCGTGCCGACCGCGATCCCTTCGGGCTCCGGCCCCTTGTCGTCGCTGCGGTCGTCGGCGCTGCCGTTCTTGTCGCTGGTGCTGTTGAACTGGCCGGGCATCAGGCCGGCCAGGGTGGATTCCATTCCCGCGCCGGTATCGGCGACCAGCTTCCCTTCGGCATCCCAGACCGAGAAGGACCGCGCGCCGTACGCATAAATCTCCTCGTACAGGCCGTCGCCGTTGGCGTCGCCCAGCGTCCTGGTGACTTTCAGGCGGCCGATCGCCTCGTCCTTCTGAAGGTCGGCGGCATTGGGGAAGGCCGCGGGGTCGAGCTTCAGCTTCGCGACGCGGGCCTCCTCGCTGAACCCCTTGTAGTCGCGCGAGTCTCCTTCGTTGGCGGTGACCAGATAGGTCTTGCCGCCCACCACGGCCGACGCGATCGTGTCCGGCTGGTACAGGCCCCTGACCGGCCATGGCTTGATATTGATGCCGCCGTCCTTATCGCTGGCGTCCAGCGGGTGGATCAGGTGGTCCTTGTAGCCGAGCCCGACCAGGCCGGTCACCTTGGCCCCTGCGATATCCACCACGGCGAGGCCGTTGCTCTCCTGAAGCGTCACGTAGGCGGTCTTGCCGTCGGGCGAGAACGCGATGTATTCGGGCTCGACATCCTGCGCCACCGTGGCACCCGGCTTGGCCAGGCGCATGCCGGCCGGCAGGGGCTTTCCGTCGAAGGCCTTGAAATCGGCGGTCCGGACGTCGGCGTCGGTCAGGTTGGCGACGCCTTTGGAGATGTCGACGATGGTGATCGAACCTTCGGGATCGTCGGTGTAGTCGGCGTTCGGCTCGCCTTCGTTGGCGGTGAGCACATGGCGTCCGTCCGGCGAGAAGCCGACCATGTCCGGCAGCGCCCCCGCCGGAACGGTCCTGATCAGCGTTCCGTCGGTCGTGAAGAAGCCGATCACGCCCGGGGCCTGCTTCGGATCGGCTTCGATCGCGGCGGCGACCACGCCGTCGCGCACGGCCACGCTGTTGACGGCCTTGCCATAGGCCTTGACGTCGATCCGGGTCACCAGCGCCGGCTTGGCCGGATCGGCAAGGTCGAGCACGTCGATCGCTCCCGAAGCGCCGTTGACCACGAAAAGCCGCTTGGAAACCTTGTCATACGCGGAGATTTCCGCGGCACCCTTGTCGAACACACCGTTGGAATAGCGCCCCAGTTCCTTCAGGGTCACGTCCGCGCGGGCCGGAAGGGCCACGGCCCCCAGGATGAATGCTATGGCCAGAACAGTCTGGGCACCCTGACTGAGGACGGTTCGTTCGTTGACGAATGCCCTGTGATTGACGACAGTCTGCGCGAGACCCATGGCTCCGGAGTCCTTCGATCGATTGGATAGGTTGCCGAAGCTAGTTCAGGTCACGCCGGAAACGTCGTATTATTGCGTGAAATTTTTCTGAACCCCGGTCCGCCGCAACTTCCCCTCCTGCCGCCCGAAACTCATGGTGCAGGGAACGCGTCCGGCACGGGCGGGTTTGTTCCGGGTGCCGGTCCCGCGGCGGGGCGTGCCGCACACTCCCTGGCTGGTCGAGGACACGATGTTCACGCTTCCCCTTTCCGATGACAACCCGGTCCGGCGAACGCCCGTCGTAACCTATGTGATCATCGCCGCCTGCGTCGGGATGTTCCTGTGGCAGGTGTCGCTGGGTCCGCGGGCCGGCCAGGCCATCGTCTATTCCCTCGGCCTGATCCCCGCCGTGCTGTTCGGCTCCGCCCAGCTGCCGCCGGAGCTGCGGCTGGTCCCTGCTCCGGCCAGCGTGGCCACCTCCATGTTCCTGCACGGGGGCTGGATGCACCTGCTGGGCAACATGCTCTATCTCTGGATCTTCGGAAACAATGTCGAGGACAGCATGGGGCGGGGCCGATTCCTGGTGTTCTACCTGCTGTGCGGCACCGCTGCGGCCCTGGTCCAGGGGTTCGCGGCGCCGCAGTCGCAGATCCCGATGATCGGGGCCAGCGGCGCGATCGGTGGGGTGCTGGGCGCCTATCTCGTCCTTCACCCGCGCGCCAACGTTCGGATGCTGTTCATCATCCTCTTCTTCATCCGGATCGTCAGCGTGCCGGCGGCGGTCGTGCTGGGCCTCTGGTTCATCCTGCAGTTCGTCAGCGGCGCCACGACCCCGACCACCGGCGACGACGGCGGGGTGGCCTTCTGGGCTCATGTCGGCGGGTTCGTGGCCGGCGCGGCCCTGATCCCCTTGTTCAAACGCCGAGAGGTGCGCCTGTTCGAGGGGCCGCATACCCGGCCGTTCGAGATGGCGCCCCCCGGCACGTTCAGGCGCCGGGGCAGCGTACCGCCGTCCGGCAACCGGTCCTGGCCGCCCGGGCGGTGACGCACGCCGCGCGCCGGGCCGAAGCCGGGCCGCGGGTTAAAGATGCATTTACCATGCAGCTTCTTGAAGCCGGGACCGCAATCCCCATATCAGATGTCGTTCCCGACATAAGCACCCTCGTCGCGCCTTCGCCGTCCAGAAGCGGCGGAAAAGGCGACGGGCCGTCCTGTCTCGTTGTCAGGGCCTCGTGTGCGGGAACACTACGTGTCTTGGAGGTTCGTTTTGAGCATTCATACCGACGACACCCTGACCCCGTTCATCGAGGAATCCCGTCGCTTCAAGATGCTGACGGCCGAGGAGGAGATCGATCTGGGCCGCCGGTGGCGCGACGAGGGCGACCGGAGCGCCATGCGTCTGCTGGTCGGCAGTCATCTGCGCCTGGTCATCAAGATGGCCCGCAATTTCGCCGGCTACGGCCTGCCGGTCGCCGACCTGATCGCGGAGGGCAACGTGGGCCTGATGCAGGCGGTCGAGAAGTTCGATCCGGAACGCGGGTTCCGGTTCAACACTTATGCCATGTGGTGGATCAGGGCCGCCATGCAGGGCTATGTCCTGCACAACTGGTCCATGGTCAAGCTGGGCACCACGGCCGCCCAGAAGAAGCTGTTCTTCAACTTGCGCCGCCTGAAGCGCGAAATGCAGGAACTGGAGTCCGGCGACCTTTCGGCGGAGACGATCACCTCGATCGCGACGAAGCTTGAGGTTCCGGAGGCCGAGGTGGTCGACATGAACCGCCGTCTGGCCGCCGCGGACAGCTCGCTGAATGCCGTGACGTCGATCGACGGCGAAATGGAATGGCAGGACCTGCTGGTCGATCAGCGGCCCGACCAGGAAAGCATCGTCGCCGACGCGGACGAACTGGAATCGCGCCGGCGCCTGCTGGCCCTCGGCATGGAAAAGCTGAACGACCGCGAACGCCGCATCCTGGTCGAGCGGCGCATGAAGGACGAGCCGACGACGCTCGAGGAACTCAGCCGCGAATACGCCGTTTCCCGCGAGCGGGTCCGGCAGATCGAGATGCGGGCCTTCGAAAAGCTTCAGAAGGCCATGTTGACCGCAGTCCCCGCCACGCGCGACCGGCTGGCGACGGCGGCGTGACGGCCGTCCCGGGGCTTATCCCGTCGAGCCGTCACTTGGCGCGGGTCGAGCCCAGCCGGTGGAACGGAAACGGGATCACGTCCGCGCTCCTGCCCTCGCCCGACAGGCGCCCCTCCTTGTCGGTGAAGCGGACGGGAATGTCCGTCCCCGCCAGGGTCGAGAGATAGACGTCCATGGAGGTGTTGACGCACTTGTACATGGCCAGGGTCATCTCGGCGCTGTACGTCCAGAAGGCCGCACAGGCGTAGGCCTGATGGGCCATGATGGAAAAGAATACCATAATGCTGTCCGTCCCCTCCCAGCGCGGGTTTGCAACCGTCTCCGGCTCAGTTTGAGTCAGTCATCCTGAAGAAGCCCCTAACCACCGCCTAACAGGATGCCGGATCGTTCGTTGCGCAAGCCCCGCGATCCGAACTTCCGGAACCACCATAACGATATGGTCCCACAGGCGCTGCGGGACCAACCCCATCTTTCGGGCAAGCCGGGTGCGACACCAAGGCTACCCGTCCGCAACGGCCGGCATGGGACACTGCTCCGACCCTTCGTCCAGCCGGAAACAGCGACCATGGCCGACACCACGCATGAAGACATCCCGCTCCTGGGCGGGCTCGCCCGGCTGGCCGACGGCTACGACGCCTTCGTCATCGACGCCGGAGGCGTGCTCCACGACGGCTCGGCGGCCTATCCCGGGGCCGTGACGGTGCTGGAGAATCTCAAGGCCGCCGGCAAGCGGATCTGCCTGCTGACCAACCAGGCCCGCCGCACCGCATCGGCGGCGCGCCTGCTCGACGCCATGGGGCTGCCGTCCGGGCTGTTCGACCACCTGCTCACCTCGGGCGAACTGGCGCACCAGTGGCTGCGCCACAGGCCGGAACCCTGGCTCGAAGATCTCGGCACGGCCTGCCTGCATTTCGGGCCGATCCGGGACGCCGAACTGATCCACGGGCTGGACATGGAGGCGGTCGATCAACCCTATCTCGCCCAATTCGTCCTGTGCACCGGCCTGAACGACGTCGAGGAAGGCCTCGCCGACTACGAGGAAGTGCTGAGGATCTGCGCACGGGCGGAACTTCCGATGCTGTGCGCCGATCCGGAGCGCTGGATCCTGGCCGGCGGCGACCGCCGTCCGGGCGGCGGCGCACTCGCCCGGCGCTATGCCGAGCTGGGAGGCGAGGTGGACTATTGCGGCCTGCCCTTCGGCGATCTCTATGACCGCTGCCTCTCCTTGCTCGGGATCGGCGACCGCAGCCGTATCCTCGCGATCGGCGACAACCTGGCGACCGACCTGGCCGGGGCCGAGGCCGCCGGACTGGACACGGTGCTGGTGACCGGCGGGCTCCATTGCCGGGACCTCGGCACCGCCTGGGGCGAAGCGCCCGATCCCGGACGGCTGGCGGCCCTCTGCGCCGCCGCGGGCAGGCGCCCGCGCGCCGTCCTGCCGACCCTGAACTGGTGATCCCCGTCGAAATCCCCGTCCGGGAAGCCGGTTCTACAGCAGGATCAGCGCCGCCAGCCCCAGGAAGGCGAAGAAGCCGATCACGTCGGTGACCGTGGTCAGGAACACGGCGCTGGCGACGGCGGGGTCGATCTTCAGCCGCGCCAGCCCCAGGGGGATCAGCGTCCCGCACAGGCCGGCGACGAACAGGTTGATGATCATCGCCGATCCGATGACGATCCCGAGCAGCTGGTCCCCGAACCACAGCCCGGCCACCAGCCCGATGATAACGGCGAACAGCGCGCCGTTGATCGTTCCGACCAGCGCCTCCTTGGCGACGACGCGGGCGGCGTTGGCCTCGGACAGTTCGCGCATCGCCAGCGCGCGGACGGTTACCGTCAGCGTCTGGGTGCCGGCATTGCCGCCCATGGACGCCACGATCGGCATCAGCACGGCCAGCGCCACGATCTGCTCGATCGTCCCCTCGAACACGGCGATCACCGCCGATGCCAGGATCGCGGTGAGCAGGTTGACGAACAGCCAGGAGAAACGCGACCGCGTGGTGTCCAGCACCGCCCGGTAGATGTCGGTGTCCGGCACGCCGCTCAGCTTGAGCAGGTCGTCCTCCGCCTCCTCGTCGATCACGTCGACCACGTCGTCCACCGTGATCACGCCCAACAGGCGGCCGGCGCCGTCCACCACCGGGGCGGAGACCAGCCCGTACTGTCGGAACAGGAAGGCGACCTCCTCCTGGTCGGTGTTGGCGGGAACGGTGCGGATGTCCTCGGTCAGGATGTCGCCGACCTTGACCGAACGCTTCTGCCGCATGATCCGGCTCAGCGGGACCGCGCCGACCACCCGGTGCATCGGGTCGACGATGAAGATGTCGTAGAAGTCTTCGGGCAGATTGTCGGTCTCGGTGCGCAGGTAATCCAGCGTCTTGCCGACGGTCCAGAACTGCGGCACCGACACCAGGTCGCGCGACATCAGGCGGCCGGCGCTGTATTCCGGGAAGGTCAGGCCTTCCTCGACCAGCGCCCGGGTCTCCGGCGGCAGGTTCTCCAGGATCTCGCGCTGCTGGTCGGCGTCCAGGTCCTGGATCAGGTCGATCGCGTCGTCGCTCTCCAGTTCGGCGACCGCGGCCGCCAGTTCGCGCGGCTCCAGCTGGTCGACCAGGATGTCGCGCAATGACGGGCTCAGATAGGCGAAGATCTCCGCGTCGAAGCCCGGGCGCAGGATATCGATCAGCGCGCCCCGGTGATCGGGGCCGATCTGCTCCACCAGGTCGGCCAGGTCGGCGGCGTGAAGGTCGGAGACCACCGCCTCCACCTCGCCGAGCCTGCCGTCTTCCAGCTTCTCGCGAACACCGTTGACGAGTTCGTGGGAGACCCCGAACTCGTGCTCTGCCTCGTCGTCGCGGTCGGGCCCGGGCCGAACCGGCTCGGGCCGCTCGATCTCCGGAGCCGCCTCGGTCATCCTGCCCTCATTCTCGCCGCCGGTTCGGCCGATAAGATATCGAACGGACGGAGCCCGGCCCTTCCGCCCGGGCTCCGGTCGGTCGGGCCTACGGCTTCGGAGCCGCCTCCGCGGCCGAGACCTGGGCATCGACCGTCGCGAGCGCCGACATGTTAACGATGCCCCGGACCGTCACCGACGGCGTCAGGATATGCGCCGGCTGGGCGACGCCGAGCAGCACCGGGCCGACCGACAGGCCGTCGCCCATCACCTTGGTCATGTTGAAGGCGATGTTGGCGGCGTCCAGGTCGGGCATGACCAGCAGGTTGGCCTTGCCCTTCAGGCGCGAGTTCGGGAAGATCCGGGCGCGGATCTCCTCGGACAGGGCGCTGTCGGCATGCATCTCGCCCTCGACCTCCAGGTCCGGGCAGCGCTTGGTGATCTCGACCAGCGCCTGGCGCATCTTGACGGCCGACGGGCTGTCATGGCTGCCGAAATTGCTGTGGGACAGCAGGGCCACCTTGGGTGCCAGGCCGAACCGCCGGACCTCCTCCGCCGCCAGCGCCGTCATCTCCGAGATTTCCGGCACGGTCGGGTCGGGCGACACATAGGTGTCGCACATGAAGAAGGTGCCCTTGCTCAGGATCAGCACGCTGAGCGCCGCCGGGTTGCGGACCCCCGGACGCAGCCCGATCACGTCGCGGATGTCGCCCAGATGGTTGCGGTACTTGCCGATGGTGCCACAGATCATCGCGTCCGCCTCGCCCCGCCGGACCATCAGGGCCGCGATCACGGTGGTGTTGGTGCGGACCACCGTGCGGGCGACATCCGGCGAGATGCCGCTGCGCTCCATCAGGCGATGGTAGAGGTTCCAGTAGTCGGCGTAGCGGGGATCGTTCTCCGGGTCGACCAGATCGACATGCTCGCCGATCCTGATCCGCAGCCCCGCCTTCTCGATCCGGCGCATCACCACGTCGCGGCGGCCGATCAGGATCGGCTTGGCCAGCCGGTCGTCCACCACCACCTGGACGGCGCGCAGCACCCGCTCCTCCTCGCCCTCGGCATAGACCACGCGGCGCGGGTCCTCCTTGGCGCGGACGAAGACGGGCCGCATCAGCAGGCCGGAGCGGAAGACGAACTCGTTCAGCTTGTCCTCGTAGGCCGCGAAATCCTCGATCGGCCGGGTCGCGACTCCGCTGTCCATGGCGGCGCGGGCCACCGCCGGCGCGATCTGCAGGATCAGGCGGGGATCGAACGGCTTGGGGATCAGGTGCTCCGGGCCGAAGCCGGAGAGCTGGTCGCCATAGGCCGAGGCCACAACGTCGCTCGCCTCGGCCATGGCCAAGTCGGCAATGGCGCGGACGGCGGCGATCTTCATCGCCTCGTTGATGGTGGTGGCGCCGACGTCGAGGGCGCCGCGGAAGATGAAGGGGAAGCACAGGACGTTGTTGACCTGGTTCGGATAGTCCGACCGCCCGGTCGCCAGGATCGCGTCGGGACGGATCGCCTTGGCCTCCTCCGGCATGATCTCCGGCACGGGGTTGGCCAGCGCCAGGATCAGCGGGTCGGGGGCCATATGCTCGACCATGGCGGGCTTCAGCACGCCGGGCGCGGAGAGGCCCAGGAAGATGTCGGCGCCGGCGATGACGTCGCCCAGGGTACGCGCGTCGGTCTCCTGCGCGTAGCGCTCCTTGCGCGGGTCCATCAGCTCGGTGCGGCCCTTGTAGACCACGCCGAGGATGTCGGTCACGGTGATGTTGGAGACCGGCATGCCCATGTCGACCAGCAGGTCAAGGCAGGCCAGCGCCGCGGCGCCGGCGCCGGACGCGACCAGCCGCACGTCCTCGATCCGCTTGCCGACCACCCGCAATCCGTTCAGGATCGCGGCGCCGACGATGATCGCGGTGCCGTGCTGGTCATCGTGGAAGACCGGGATCTTCATGCGGGCGCGCAGCTTCTCCTCGATGTAGAAGCATTCCGGCGCCTTGATGTCCTCGAGATTGATGCCGCCGAAGGTCGGCTCCATCGCCGCGATGATCTCGACCAGCTTGTCCGGGTCCTTCTCGTCCAGCTCGATGTCGAAAACGTCGATGCCGGCGAACTTCTTGAACAGGACGCCCTTGCCTTCCATCACCGGCTTGGCGGCCAGCGGCCCGATCGATCCCAGGCCCAGCACGGCGGTGCCGTTGGTGATCACGCCGACCAGGTTGGCCCGGCTGGTCACGGTGCTGGCTTCTGCGGGATCCGCGACGATCGCCTCGCAGGCGGCGGCGACGCCGGGCGAATAGGCCAGCGCCAGGTCGCGCTGGGTCGCCAGCGGCTTGGTCGGCGTGACCGCGATCTTTCCGGGCGTCGGCTGACGGTGGTAATCGAGTGCTGCGTCCCGCAGATTTTCAGCCATTGCTCCCCCCGGCCATGACGACGGGCGACGGTGCATCCGTGCCCGATTGAGGCACGGAATATAGGCGCCACCCTCTTTTGTCCAGGCTTGAGTGCGCGCGGCGGCGCGGGCCGGACAGGCTTGATTCGATTGCCTCCTGTCCCTGGCCGGCCGTCTCGCTCAGCGGCGGAGCATCAATCGGGAGAGGGCCTCCGGCAATGCGCCCCTCTCAGCCAGCAGTTGAGCCTTCAGCACAGCGGCAACCGTCATGGAATCGGTGATGGCGCCCTCCATCACCAGGTCCACGACGCTGGCGAACGGCATCCGGACGATTGTCAGCTGCTCCGTCTCCTCCGGTTCCGACTCCGTGAGCTCCATGTCCCAGGCGAGATAGATCACGCCGTGCTCGTCGCAGATGCTGTTGGAGGTATGGATCGGCAGCAGTTCCAGCCACTGGCGCGCCACCAGCCCGGTCTCCTCCCGCAGCTCGCGCTTCGCCTCCTCGATCGGCGGCATGTCCGGCGCGCCGCCGCCCTCCGGCATTTCCCAGCTGTAGGCGTTCAGCGAGTAGCGGTACTGCCCGACCAGATGGACGCAGCCTTCGGCGTCGACCGGCAGCACGCCGATGGCGACGCTCTTGAAATGGACCACGCCGTAGATCCCGGGGTTGCCCGACGGATTGACCACCTGGTGCTCGGTGACGCGGATCCACTTGTTCTCGTAGCGGACCTCGCCGCTCAGGGTCTTCCAGGGATTCTCTTCCGAGACGGCCGGCAGGGTGGTTACGGCAGGGTGTCTCGCCCGTGAATGAGGCATCGTCGCTCCGGAGGAAATTGCCTTGACAGGGCAAGCCTCTTAGATGATCGGGTTCGCCAGCGCGACCGCTATCTTGCGCCAGCGGTCGAGCTGCGCCACGAAGGTGTGCAGCGGGACCGGCTTGCCGATCAGGTAGCCCTGTATCCTGCTGCACCGGCGCTCCCTCAGGAAAGCCAGCTGGGCGACCGTCTCGACCCCCTCGGCCACCACGGAATGGCCGAGCTGGTCCGCCAGGTTGATGATCGCGGACACGACCGTGGCGCTGTTGCCGTCGTGGCCGCAATGCTGGATGAAGCTCCGGTCGATCTTGAGGATGTCGATCGGCAGCTTGGTCAGGTAGCTGAGGCTGGAATAGCCGGTGCCGAAATCGTCGATGGACAGCGTGACGCCGAGCCGCTTGATCTCGTTGAGCGCCGCGATGCTCTGGGTCGCCTCCGTCATCAGGATCGACTCGGTCAGCTCCAGTTCCAGGAAGGACGGGTCCAGGCCGATCTCGCTTATGGTGGCGGCGATCCGCTCGACCAGGTCCGCCTCGCGGAACTGCCGCATGGACAGGTTGACCGAAAGCTGCATCGGGATGCCCTGGCGGCGCAGTTCCATGGCGTCCCTGCATGCGGTACGCAGCACCCACTCGCCGATCGGCACGATCATGCCGATCTCTTCGGCCAGGGGAATGAACTCGTCGGGCGGCACCATCCCCCGGGTCGGGTGGAACCAGCGGACCAGCGCCTCCATGCCGTAGATGGTGCCGTTCTGGATGTCCACCTTGGGCTGGTAATGGACCGCCAGCTCGTCGTGCTCGATCGCCCGGCGCAGGTCGCTCTCCATCTCCAGGCGCCGCATCATGGTACGAGTCATTTCGGAGGTGAAGAAGCTGATCGTGTTGCGGCTTCGGCGCTTGGCCTCGTACATCGCGATGTCGGCGTGCTTCAGCAGGGTATCGGCATCCCCCCCGTCGTCCGGGAACAGGCTGATCCCGATGCTGGCGGTCACCAGTTCCACCGGGGGCTGGGAGAACGGCGCCCGCAGGGCCTTCAGGATGCGCTGGCAGACCTGGGGAGCGCCCTCGGCCACGTCGGCGTCGCCCACGACGACGATGAACTCGTCGCCGCCCAGCCGGGCGACCGTGTCGCTTTCGCGCACGCACGATTTCAGCCGCCGCGCCACCTCGACCAGCAGCCGGTCGCCCATGTCGTGGCCATGGCAGTCGTTGATCGTCTTGAAATGGTCCAGGTCGATGAACAGAAGGGCGACGCCATGGTCCTGGCGCCGGGCCAGCGCGATGGCCTGCTCGATCCGGTCGGCCAGCAGCAGCCTGTTGGGCAGTCCGGTCAGGGCGTCGTGGTAGGCCTGGTGCTTGATCTGCTCATCCTTGCGGTGAAGGTCCGTGATGTCGTTGAAAATGGCGACGTACCGGTAGGGCCGCCCGGCCGCGTCGAGCACCTGGGTGATCGTCACCCACTCCAGGAAGTTCTCGCCGTTCTTGCGGCGGTTCCAGATCTGGCCCTGCCAGCTCCCTTCGGCTTCCAGCCGGGACCGCAGCTCGTCGAAGAAGGCCTCCTCCTGGAGGGGGGACCGCAGCAGCCGCGACGACCGCCCGATTACCTCGCCCTCCTGGTAACCGGTGATCTGGGTGAAGGCAGGGTTGACCGATATGATGACGCCGTCGGAGTCGGTGACGAAGATGCCCTCGACCGTGTGCCGGAACACGCTGGCCACCATTTCCTGCTCGGCTTGGCTGCGCTGCCGGTCGGTGATGTCCTCCGAGAGGCAGGCGACCTCGGATGTGGGCAGCCGGACCAGGCGGTTGTGCCGGCAGTCCAGGGGCTTGCCGCCTGAATCCAGGTGGACCGTCATCAGGCTTTCCGGAACGCCCGAGCGCCAGACCCGCCGGACCGCCTCGGCCAGCTCCGCCGCCTGTTCGGCGGTGGTCTCCGGCTGGGCCGGGGACGCCAGCACTTCCGGCAGGCGGCGCCCCAGGGCGCGGCTGCGCGACATGCGGTAGAGCGCCTCGGCCGCCGGGTTGATGTCCGCCAGCACGAAGTCGCGGCCGTCGTCGTGGGGGGCGAAGATCACGACGCCGTCGCGCATGCTCGCGAACAGCTCCCGGAAGCGCCGTTCGCCGGCATGTAGCGCCGCCTCCGCGTTCCGGCGGCCGGTGACATCCTGCAGGGTCTCGATCGCGCCGATGATCACCCCGTCCTCGTCGAACAGCGGGGCGGCGGTGAACGACAGCCAGCAAGGCCCGCCGCCCAGGTTCGGGAAATAGTCCTCGGCCTCGAACGCCCCGGAGACGGTCGCCGACCGCCGGAACTTGTCCTGGTAGAACAGGCGCACGGTATCGTCGGGCGCGCCGTCCACGATCAGGTCCGCCATGCACGGCCGCTCGATACCGTAGAAGATCCGCCGCTGGTTTCGCGTGCCGACCATGTCCGCGGCGCTGGCGCCGATCACGACTTCGCAGGCCCGGTTCCAGTGGGTCACCCGGTGGGAGGTATCGATCACGAAGACGGGTACCGGGCACCCGTCGACGATCTGGGACAGCCGGTTTTCCTCCGCCGCGCGGACATCGCCGGCACGCGGCGGCCGCCCGGAGGCGCCCCTGGCCGGCCTTCCGTCGATGTCGTCGCGCCCGTCGGCCGGAATCTCTTTGCAAGCACTGTCGCCCATGCACCGCCCCCCGACCCCGCAAGGCAACAGACCGCCCCCGCCGGATCCGCATTTCCCCCATCGCGCCGCTTCAACCGGCGGCGTCGGATCAGCCCTCGATCATAACGTGCAGACAGGGAGCCGCGGATGATCCATGTCAACGGGGAGAGATTTCCGGCGCAAACGCATCAAAAACGTGCATATCGTAATATTCTGTTCAGTTCCGAAGAAAAACCGTACGGAAGCGCTCGTCAAACATTGAGGGGCATGCTATACGCCCGGCGTTCGGATTAACTCATTCGGGCGCCTTCGCCCGCAGTGCGCCAGGGCCTCGGCGAACCGGCCCGGGCGTGGAACACGAAGTTGACGAAACGGATCAGATACGTCGGTGGCAATGGGAATCGGTGAATGTTGTCAATGCTCAAAGGCGCATGGGCTTACCGGTACTTCATCCTGTCATCGATCCGGACCGAGTTCATGGGCCGATTCATCCGCAGCCGGATCGGAGGGCTCTGGATGATCGCGCATCCCCTGGTCCAGGTCTGCATCTACGCGCTCATCCTCTCCTCCCTTCTCTCGGCCCGCTTACCGGACATGGCCGACCGACCCTATGCCTATGCGATCTACCTGACCGCCGGGATCCTGTGCTGGTCGCTGTTCACCGATGTCGTAACGCGTTGCCTGACAGTTTTCATCGACAACGGCAACCTGCTGAAGAAAGTCGTGTTCCCGCGCATCTGCCTGCCCCTGGTGACGGCCGGCAGCGCCCTGGTCACGAATTCCCTGCTCCTGCTGGCGATCCTCGTCGTCTTCGCCGTGCTGGGCCACGGCCTTCCGATCGCCTCGCTCTTGATGCTGCCCGTCCTGATCGCGCTGACGCTGGCCCTCGCCCTGGGCCTGGGCCTCGTGCTCGGTATCCTGAACGTCTTCATCCGGGATATCGGCCACGTGGTGCCGCTGGTGCTGCAGGTGGGCTTCTGGTTCACGCCGATCGTCTATGTGCCGGACGTGCTGCCATCGGAAATCAGGCCGCTCCTGTCTTTCAATCCCCTGTATCCGCTGGTCGGGGCCTTTCACGATGTCCTGGTGTTCGGCAGGATGCCCGACATGCCGGCTCTCGCGGGAACGGCCGTTCTCGCGCTGGCGCTGCTGGCCGTCGCCCTGGTCATGTTCCGGCGCGCCGGGGCCGAAATGGTCGACGTGCTATGACGGCCCCCGTGCTGGAAGTCGAGAACCTCGGCAAGTCCTTCCGGACTTACGGCAGCGAGTGGTCGCGCGTGCTTTCCTGGTTCGGATTGCCGGCCGCGGCGCTGACCGAGCACTGGGTCCTGCGCCACGTCGGGTTCCGCGTCCACGCGGGCGAGGCGATCGGCCTGGTCGGGCAGAACGGCGCCGGGAAGAGCACGCTGCTCAAGCTGATCACCGGGACCCTGCGGCCGACCACGGGAAATGTCCGGGTGCACGGCCGGATCGCGGCGATCCTGGAACTGGGCATGGGGATGAACCCGGAGTTCACCGGTCGCCAGAATGTCCACCATGTCGCCGGCCTGATGGGTTTCAGCCACGGGCAGATCGAGGGCATGATGCCCGGGATCGAGGATTTCGCCGAGATCGGCGAGTATTTCGACCAGCCGCTGAGGGTCTATTCCAGCGGCATGCAGATGCGCGTCGCGTTCAGCGTCGCGACCGCCGTGAAGCCTGACATCCTGATCGTGGACGAGGCGCTCTCGGTCGGCGACGCTTATTTCCAGCACAAGAGCTTCGACCGCATCCGCGCCTTCCGGGAAAGCGGCACGACCCTGCTGATCGTCTCCCACGACCGGTCCGCCATCCAGACATTGTGCGACCGCGCGATCCTCCTGGAGCGCGGCACCCAGGTCAAGGACGGCGCCCCGGAGGAGGTCATGGACTATTACAACGCGCTTCTGGCGGAACGAGAAGGCCAGACCGTCGAGGTGCGGCGGAGCGAGGGCGGCGCGGTCCAGACCGTTTCCGGCAGCTACGAGGCGACGGCCGAGGACATCGCGCTGCTGAACCAAAGGGGCGAACCGGTGGAGTTCGTGGGTGTCGGCGAAGCGGTCATGTTGCGCGTCCAGGTCCGGGTACACCAGGCCCTGCCGCGGCTGGTCATGGGCTACATGATCAAGGACCGGCTTGGACAGACGATCTTCGGAACCAACACCTTCCACACCGGGCAGATCCTCGAGGACGTGCCGGCGGGCAGCGTCGTCACCTACACCGCCGCCTTCAACGCGGCTCTGGGTCCCGGCAGCTATTCGGTCGCGACCGCGCTGGTCAGTTCCGACACGCACCTGGTCAACAACTATGAGTGGCGGGACTTGGCACTGATATTCACCGTGAGCAACCACGACAGGCCGTATTTCATCGGAACCGCCTGGATCCCGCCTACCATCAGGATCGAGCGCTGATGCCGTTCATTTCCTTCGCCCAGAACCTCGAAGATGTCGTCCTCTACCGCGCGCTGCGCGATGTCGTCCAGGGATTCTATGTAGATGTCGGCGCCAACAGTCCCGACGAGCAGTCGGTCACCCGGGCGTTTTACGAGCGCGGGTGGCGCGGCATCAACATCGAGCCGGCCCAGGGCTTCGACAAGCAGCTCGCGGCGGCGAGGCCCCACGACATCAACCTGGCGGTGGCGGCCGGCGATTCCGTGGGAACGATCACCTTCTACGACATTCCCGGCAGCGAACTGTCGACCGCCGATGCCGATCTGGCACGGACGCACCAATGCTCCGGCCTTCCCTGGGTCGAGCGTCAGGTTCCCGTGGACACGCTGGACAATATCCTCGCGGCGCACGGGGTATCGGTCGTCCACTTCCTGAAGATCGATGTCGAGGGGATGGAGGCCGCAGTTCTGCGCGGCCTTTCGCTGAAATCGGTACGGCCCTGGATCATCCTGGTCGAGGCGACGGTAGCCCGTACCCAGATCCCGAACCACGAGGGTTGGGAACCGCTGCTGACCGACCGCGGCTATCGCTTCGTCTATTTCGACGGGCTGAACCGCTTCTACGTCGCGGAGGAGAAATCAGCGCTCGTTCCGCGCTTGGAAACGCCGCCGAACATCTTCGACGACTGGTTCCGGGCTCACGACTGGGTCGCCCGCCAGCAGGCCCAGGATCTAAACCGGCAGATCGCCGAGCAGCGCACCTCCGCGGATGTCGAGCGGGAGGTCCGGCGCGCCGAGGCGGCGGTGCGCACCGCCGAAACGGAAGCCCGCCAGCGGGAAGCCAGGATCCGCACCGCCGAAATCGAAGTCCGCCGCCGCGAGGTCGGTGCCCGGACGATGGAGGCGGCCGCGCGGGCGGCGGATGCGACGGCACGCATGTCGGAGACGGCGGCACGGCGCCGCGAGATCGAGATCCGCCGGCAGGAAACCGAGTCTCGACTCCGGGACGCCGAGCTTCGCCGGGCGGAGGCTCAGGCCCGTGACCGCGAGATCGCCCTGCGGCAGTCGGAGCTTGCCGACCGTGCGGCCGAACGGGCCGCCTGGCGCGCCGACGTGGACGCCCGCCTCGCCGAATGGCAGCGGGTCGGAAACGAGAACGCCGCCCTTCACGGGCGGATCGCGGAACTCGATGCCGTGGTGGCCTCGCTGAACGGCTATATCGAAGCCGTCCGGGTCAGCACATCGTGGCGCCTGACCGCTCCGGTCCGCCGGGCGAAGCGGGCGCTGGCGGCGGTCGGGATCGGATCAGGAGGGCCGCCCGAGCCGGCGTCGACCCGCGCGCTTGCCGTCCGCGCCGCCCGCAAGGCGGCCCGCTGGGCGGCCGCCCGGCCGCTGATCAGGCAGGCGGTCCTGCCGATCCTGCTGCGCCATCCCGCCCTCGAACGCGGGGCGCGCGCCCTGCTGGCACGGCAGGAGCCGGCACCGCAGCCCCACCCCCCGATCCCGTCCCCGCCGCAGGCCGCCGAGGACTTACCGCTACCGGCCGGCGCCGACACGGCCACCCTGGCCGGGCGGCCCCTGTCCGCGGCGGAACGCAGCGTAGAAACAATGCTCCGGCATGCACTGACACGAGCCCGCTGAGCAGGAGATCCCCCATGCGCATCGTCCTGGACCTCCAGGCCTGCCAGTCGCCGAGCCGGCTGCGCGGAATTGGCCGCTACTCCCTCGAACTGGCCAAGGCCATGGCCCGCTCGCCGCGCGGCCACGAGATCCTCATCGCCATGAACGGCGCCCTGGACCAGACGGTCGAGCCGATCAGGCAGGCTTTCGACGGCCTGATGCCGTGGGAAAACATGCCGGTATGGTCGCAGCCGACCGGCGTCAGCTTCCTCACCGGGGAGAGTCGGTGGCGCATCGAGGCGGCGGAGCGGATCCGCGAACGCTTCCTCCAGGGGCTGCGCCCCGACGTCGTCCACGTCAGCAGCCTGTTCGAAGGACTCTACCACGACGTGACGACGTCGGTCGCCGGGGCGGTGCCGGGGCTTCCGACCGCGGTCACCCTTTACGACCTGATACCGCTCGCCCATCCCGAGGTGCTGCCCGACGATCCCCGCAGTTCCGAATGGTACGCCCGCAAGCTGATGTCCCTGCGGCGGGCCGACATGCTTCTCGCCATATCGGACCATTCGGCCCGGGAAGCCTCAGAAATGCTCGGCATCGGGGGCGACCGGATCCGCACCATCCATTCCGCTGCCGATCCCAGGTTCCGCCCCGCCGACGCGGCGGAGGCCCGCCGCGACGGCGGCAAGGCCCTGCTGAAGCGGCTGAACATCACGCGGCCCTTCGTGCTGTTCGTCGGGACGGTCGATCCCCACAAGAACCTCGCCGGCCTGCTCCAGGCCTATGCCCGGCTGCCGCGCGACCTGAGGAAGAGCCACCAGCTGGTGCTGGTCTGCGTCGTCAATCCGCCTGACCGCATCAGGGTCCCGATCATGGCGCGCGAGGCCGGGCTGTCCGATAGCGACTATGTGCTGACCGGCCAGCTATCGGACATCGATCTGGTAGAGCTGTACCGCGAATGCCGGCTGTTCGTCTGTCCGTCGTTCCGCGAAGGCTTCGGGCTTCCGGCCCTGGAAGCGATGGCCTGCGGAACGCCGGCGATCACCTCGAACACGACCAGCTTTCCCGAGGTCGTCGGCCGCGCCGACGCGATGTTCGACCCGCATTCGCCTGACTCGATTTCCGCCCGGATGGCGGCCGTCCTGGGCGATCCAGGACTTCTCGCCGACCTGGCCCGTCACGGCCGGGAACGTGCCGGGCGCTACAGCTGGGAGGCCACCGCCGACAAGGCTTTCGACGCCCTGGAGGAGCTTCATGCGCGCCACTCCTGTCCGACCTCCGGCCCGGCCGCGTGGCCTGCGCATGCCGCGAGGCGCCCGCGGCTCGCCCTGGTCGGCCCGCTGCCGCCGGAACGGTCCTCCGTGGCCGCGTGGTCGGCCTCCCTGGCGGCCGAGCTGGTCCGGCACTACGATGTCGAATGCGTCGCCGCCCGGGGCGAAATCCTCCCCCCGGTGACCGCCGCGGGGACGCCGGTCCGGACGGTGGAATGGTTCACGGCCAACGCCGCGGAGTTCGACCGGGTGGTCTACGCCATCGGGGACGACCGGGCCTGCCTGCCCTGGATGCTCGATCTGCTGCGCCGCGTCACCGGTACGGTGGTGTTGTACGACGGCGGGATCCGCCGGACACTCGCCGACCTGGAGGCTGAAACCGGCGAGCCCTTCCTGTTGCGCGAAGTCTACCTGTCCCACGGCTGGACCGCGGCCGTCGAGGTCGCGAGATCCGCCGACCGGGAGGAGGCGTGCGGCAGGTACCCCTGTCTCGAGGGGATCGCGGCCGCCGCTGCCGGCATCGTGAGCCGGGCCGGCGACGCGCACCCCCGGGCGGGTTCGGAAACGTGGAGTCCGGCAGACCTGATCGACCTGGGCCCGGATGCCACGCCGGCCCGGTTCGTGGAAGCGATTGAAACCTGGGGGCGGCACGCGCGCCTGTCGATCCTGCGGGATCTGGCGGAAGACATCGTGGCGATCCCATCCCCGGAGCCGCCCGGGACGGCGGCCTGGGAAACCGTCCTGCGATGCGCCGCCGAGAACCTGCCCTCGGGCGGCGGCCTGCGCCAGATCCTCGTGGACGTCTCTGAAGTCGGCCTGCGCGACGCGGGGACCGGCATCCAGCGGGTTGCCAAGAATATCCTGATCGAGCTGCTGAAGAACCCTCCCGCCGGCTTCCGGGTCGAACCGGTGCTGGACGATGGCAGCGGCACCCTCCGTTACGCCCGCGGCTTCGCCGCCCGGATCATGGGCGTTCCGGACCTCGGCCTGCCGGAGGACTTGGTGGATGCCCGGAACGGCGACGTGTTCATCGGCCTCGACCTCACCTCCCATCTGGTCGAGGGACGGGCCGCCCTCAACCGAAGCCTCAAGTCGAGGGGCATCCGAAGCTACTTCGTCGTTTACGACCTGCTGCCGCTCATCCAGCCGGACTGGTTCGTTCCGTTCCATCATTTCCGGATCTGGGTTCAGCAGATCGCGATCCATTGCGAGGGGCTGATCTGCATCTCCCGGTCGGTCGCCGACCAGCTCTTCGACTGGCTGCCCAGACTGGATGTCCAGCGCGACACCCCGCTCAGGATCGGCCACTTCCATCTCGGTGCGGATATCGGCACGACCGCCGCCGGGACCACCGCCGGCGAGCCCGGGCCGGAAGTGGCTCGCGTGCTGAGCAGCCGCCATCCGGTGTTTCTGACGGTCGGTACCGTGGAGCCCCGCAAGGGCCATGCGCAGGCGCTCGCCGCGTTCGAGCAGCTCTGGTCCGAGGGTGTGGAAGCCGAGCTGGTCATCGTCGGCAAGCAGGGCTGGAAAGTCGAAGCTCTGGTGGAAAAACTGCGCGGCCATCCGGAGGCCGGCCGCCGCCTGCACTGGTTCGCGGGGGCATCCGACGCCGACCTCAACGCGCTCTACGGCGGCTGCTCGGCCTTGCTGGCGGTCTCCCTGGATGAAGGCTTCGGCTTGCCGCTGATCGAGGCGGCGAAGCACGCGCAGCCGATCCTGGCGCGCGACCTTCCGGTGTTCCGGGAAATCGCCGGCGATCACGCGAGCTACTTCTCCGGCACGTCGCCACGGGATCTGGCGGACGCGCTGCGCCGGTGGATGCGGGACCAGAAGGCGGGAAAGGTGCGCGGCACTGCCGAAATGCCCTGGCTGACCTGGGAGCAGTCGGCCCGCCGGTTCACCGAAGTGATCTTCGGCGACCTGTGGGACGCGACCTACCACGCGGATAGGGAAGGTTCCGACCGGCGCCAGCCCTTCGCCGGAGCGAATTCGGAAGCCCCGGCCGAAGCGGCCGAAGCGGCGCGGGCAGCGGAACCGGTGGCCGCCGGCTCGGACTGACCGCCCCCGGGACACGATCGTCCAGGATTACCGATGGGGTATATTGCACACCCGGATGGAGGGATCCCTTGCCCTTCCCAATCCCGGGGAGCAAAAGCGTGAATGCGTTCACCCCATGAACCGGCGCGACCGGCCGATGTTTATGGCAGTGTTGCGCCGCTTCATCCTGCGAATGATTGTGTGAGAGAGTTCCCTTGACGGCCCGAGTCGACACCAACCGTCTGTCGCAAGCAGCACTTCGTATCCTGCGTGGCCCCTTCCTGAAGAACATCGCGGTCCTCGCTTCCGGGACGGCCATGGCCCAGGTCCTGACGGTCCTTGCGTATCCCATCCTGATGCGGCTCTTCACGCCGGACCAGTTCGGCCTCTTCGCCCTGTTCGGCGCGCTCAACATGACCTTCGTGGTCGTGGCGAGCGGACGGTACGAGCTCGCCATCGTCATGGCGAAGTCCGAGACGGAGGCGGCCAACATCCTGGCCCTGAGCCTCGGCATCGTCGTGGCGGTCAGCATCGCGTCGGGCTTTGCGGTATGGGTCCTCGGCGATCCCCTGCTCGACCTGCTGGGATACCAGGAGCTGCGCGGCCTGCTGTGGTTCCTGCCGCTGCTGATCCTGACCAACACCGCGGCGGCGGTGCTGGCCGTGTGGGCGACCCGGCACAAGCAGTACAAGCGCATCTCCATGTCGACGATCAGCCGATCCTTCGGGGTCGCCGCCGCCCAGATGGCGGCCGGCCTGGTCGGCATGGGCGTGGACGGCCTCGTGCTCGGATTGATCTTCGGGACGGCGATGGGCGCCCTGATCATCGCTTGGCAGATCATCCGCCACGACCTGCCGTCGCTCCGGCGCATGGTCACGCGCCAGCGGATGAAGCAGCTCGCGGCCAAGCACCGCGATTTTCCGCTCTACAGCATGCCGCAGGCGCTGCTCTCCTCGACCACGATCACCGTGCCGTCGATCCTGCTGGCCGCCCTGTTCAGCCCCTATGTGGCCGGTCTCTACTGGTTCACCTACCGCCTGTTCGAGATGCCGATCACGCTGCTGGGCGACGCGGTCCGCCGGGTCTTCTACCAGCGCGCGGCCGAGATGTTCCACAAGGGCCAGGATCTGTCGGCCCTCTTCCTGCGGACGACCGGCGGGCTGGCGGCGATGGTCGCGCTTCCCGTGCTCGTCATGATCGTCCTGGGTCCCTGGCTCTACGCCTTCGCCTTCGGCGAGGCCTGGCGGGAAGCCGGCTATTTCGCGCAGTGGATCGTCGTCTGGTGGGCGATGCGCTTCATCAGCCTGCCCGCGCTGATGCTGGTCCCCGTGCTCAACCTGCAGCGCCGGTTCCTGATCCTGGAGATCCTGACCCTGATCCCCCGCTTCCTGGTGCTGCCCGTGGCCGCCTGGATCGCCGACGTGGATGTCGCGATCGCCGCCTACTCGGTCGTGGGGTTCCTGTTCCACTTCTTCCTGGTGGTGCTGGTCTGGCGCGCGGTGCAGGACCACCGCGCGACCCTCGCAGAGGCCACGCCGACGCCGGCGTGAAGCTCCGAACATGAAAGAGCGCCGCAACGTTGAGGCCGTTGCGGGACTTTTGTGCAGGAATGAGGAAGTGGGCGGATTTCGCCGTTCTCCCGTACCGGTCAGGCGACCCGGCGGGACAACGGCATGCCGAGGCCGGTCACGAGCCGAACGCCAGCCGCAGCATCAACCCGGCTTCCACCGCTACGTCGGAATAGGTTTGCGGTCGGCCCCGCCGTCCAGTCCGCGCCGGGGTCCACGTTGCCTCGCCACACCAGCGCCGCGTCGTACTCGGCCCGGTTCTCGAACTTGTAGCGCGCCCACGGGATCTTGTGGCGGCGGGATTCTTTCGCCGTGTAGGGCTGCAAGGCTCCGAGGCAGCGGATGGGCTGCTCCTTTATCCGGCTCTCCCCGCAACGGCAACGCCGCAGGCAATTTCTCACCAGCATCAATCAGGTAAGGTGAACGAAAATTTCCCAGCGATCTGAGTGCCCGGAAGCGAGCGTCATTGGCTGTTCCCTAAGATCCTCTCTAGGCCTCGGTCCCAGTACGGTTGCCGCCCAAATCGCTCGACAAGCCAGTCGATGAAGACCCTCACCTTCGGTGCCAGTTCGCGCGAACTTGGGTAAAGAACCCAAAGCGTCTGTGTCGAGACGAGCGGGTACTCGGGAAGGGCTGGTACGAGGGCGCCGGATCGAAGCTCGTCCGCGGCGCACCAAGTGGCCATCAGGGCGACGCCGAGCCCCGCACAGGCCGCATCGCGCACGGCACCGCCGTCATTGATGCGTAGGCTTGGGGCGATACGCCGCTCGATGAGCTCTCCACCCTCTTCTCGGAATGTCCAGAGATCGAGCGTACCGACAACAAGGCAAGCGTGTTCTGCGAGGTCGTCGGGCGTATTCGGCCGCCCACGCCGCTCGATGTACTCGGGCGACGCGACCAGCACCCGATTATCCGGAGCGAGCCGCCGCGCGACGAAGGACGAGTCGCTGAGCTCGGCATAGCGAACCGCCACATCGAAGGCACCTTCGACGAGATCGACAACGCTGTCCGAGATGCGCAAGTCGAGGGCCAACTCGGGATACTGCCTGCAGAAATCGGGCAGACCCGGCACGATATGCATGCGCGCGAACGAGGCCGGAGCCGCCACCCGCAGGGTGCCGCGCGGTACGGCTTGCTCCCGCCCGAGCGCCGCTCGGGCGGACTCTGCTGCGAGCACGACGTGCTCTGCATGCGGCAGAAAGGCGAGGCCGTCCTCGGTCAAGGTCGCCTGTCGCGTCGTTCGGTGGAGGAGCCTGGCCCCGAGCTTTCTCTCGAGCGCCGCCAGTCTGGCGCTCGCTCCCGCCGGAGTGAGGCCCAGGTCGCGGGCTGCAGAGCTGATGCTCCGGAGTTGAGCGATGCGCACGAACAGGTGCACGTCGTTCACGTCCATGGCGTCGCTTTCAAAGCTTCGTTGAAACTGATCCTAGGTCAGACCCGCTACCGAGGGCAATCACGACAAGTCAAATAGGCAGCGTCCCAACGGGACCCTGGGCCATGGAGCCCACCTATGCCTCTACTACCGAGAGGAAGTCGTAATGACCAAGACCATGAAGGCAGCCGTCCTCACCCGCTTCGGCGGGCCGGACGCGTTCGAACTGCGCGAGGTGCCGGTGCCGGAGGTCGGTCCGCACCAAGTGCGGGTGCGGGTGCATGCCACTGCCGTCAATCCGCTCGATTACCAGATCCGCCGCGGCGACTACACGGACTACGTGCCGTTGCCCGCAATCATCGGCCATGACATCTCGGGCGTTATCGAGGAGTTGGGCTCGGACGTTCGCGAGTTCGCAGTCGGCGATGAGGTCTACTACACACCGAAGATCTTCGGCGACGCCGGCTCCTACGCTGAGCAGCACGTCGCCGATGTCGAACTCGTCGGCCGCAAGCCCAGGAATCTCACGCACCTTGAGGCGGCGAGCTTGACGCTTGTCGGCGGCACGGTTTGGGAGGCGTTCGTCCAGCGCGCGCAGCTGAAGGTCGGCGAAACGATCCTCATCCACGGCGGCGCGGGCGGTGTCGGCACGATCGCGGTTCAGGTGGCGAAGGCGATCGGCGCGCGGGTGATCACGACGGCGCGCGCCCGCGACCACGATTTCGTGCATTCGCTCGGCGCCGACGAGGCGATCGACTTCACCGCCGAAGACTATGTGGAGGCGGTTGCCCGGCTGACCGGGGGAGAGGGCGTGAACGTCGTCTTCGACACGATCGGCGGTGACACGCTCACGCGAAGCCCGCTCACGCTCGCGGCATTCGGGCGCGTGGTCAGCCTCGTCGACATCGCGCAGCCGCAGAACCTCGTCGAGGCCTGGGGCAAGAACGCGGCCTACCACTTCGTGTTCACCCGCCAGAACCGAGGCAAGCTCGACGCGCTCACAAGCCTCGTCGAGCGCGGCCTGGTCAAGCCCGTGATCGGCGCGACGCTGCCGCTCGCCCGCATGGCCGAGGCGCACGAACTGCTGGAGAACGGCACCGCACGCGGACTGCGCGGCAAGGTCGTGATCGACGTGTCGGGCGAGGCGTCCGCCTCGCCCGCCGCCCGTCAAACCCTCTGACACATCGCGCGGACGGTCGGGAAGGTTCACCCCGGCCGTCCGCCCCGAGAGGAGAGAACGAATGATCACCGAGCTTGCGCTCCTGCGCCTTCTGCCTGGTTCCGCCCCTGCGTTCGAGAGCGCATTCGCCGGCGTCGCGCCGCTGCTCGCCGGAGCGGACGGCTGCTTGCGGTACCGCCTCGTGCCGACGCTCGACGTCCCCGACGTTTACCTGCTCGAGGTGGTCTGGCGTGACCTCGAAGCCCACACGCAAGGCTTCGAGCCGAGCGACGCGCACGCGCGCTTCATGGCGCCGCTCAAGCCGATGCTCCTCGGCGAGCCCATTGTCGTGCACATATCGGCGGGAGAGCCGTCGTGACGGCCGTCGGTACCGACCCGTATCCGGCCAGGAACGTCGGTCCAAACCCTTTCAGCCGCGGCTACGCGTCCAGACTTCGGCGCAGAAACGAGGGACAGCCTGTTCCCAGTGCGCAGGCTGATTTGCCAAAATTCTTTCCCGACCGATTCAAGTAGGTCAGCGGGAACAAGCATCTTGAAGTGGGAATTGTCGTCTCGTTTGAGCAGGTGCTTGTACGACAGCGCAGCCTTCTTGTGTCACAATTCGTGTGACACAACGACCAACAAAAAAGCCGTGCCGTCAAGGTTCCGGCACAGCTTTTTCGTATTATCAAGCACTTAGAGATGGTGCGGTCGAGAAGACTCGAACTTCCACGGGGGTTAGCCCACAGCGACCTCAACGCTGCGCGTCTACCAATTCCGCCACGACCGCATACATCGTCCGCTTCATTGAGCGCGGGGCTTGCTTGAAGCGTGCGGGGGGAATACCAAATCCCGATGCCGCGATCAAGCGATTGAAGCGGCTTCTTCGAAGAAAACAGGATCACACCCGGATATGGCCATGACAGCCGCTCCTCCGCCGCCCGCCCCCCTCGCCGCTTCCGCCGACGCCTCCCCCATCCGGTCGGCCGTGGAGTGGCGCATCTCGGACGACCCCGTCCCCTATCCCGAGGCGGTCGCGGAGATGGAGGCAAGGGCCGCGGCGATCCGCGCCGGGACGGCCCCGGAGTTGGTCTGGCTGCTGGAGCACCCGCCCCTCTACACGGCGGGCACCAGCGCGAAGGAAGGCGACCTGCTGGAGCCGGGCCGGTTTCCGACATACCAGTCCGGCCGCGGCGGCCAGTACACCTATCACGGGCCGGGCCAGCGCGTGGCCTATGTGATGATCGACCTGAAGCGCCCGCGGGCGGGGATGGAAGGCCCTGATGTCCGCGGCTACGTCAACCGGCTGGAGGAATGGCTGATCCAAACGCTGGCCCAGTTCAACGTCAAGGGCGAGCGGCGGTGCGGCCGGGTCGGCATCTGGGTGGACAAGCGCCCCTACGGCGGCCTGCCCGGCCAGGAGGACAAGATCGCCGCCATCGGGGTCCGCGTCCGCCACTGGGTGACGTTCCACGGCGTTGCCCTCAACGTCGATCCGGACCTGGGCCATTTCGCCGGCATCGTGCCCTGCGGGATCAGCGGGCACGGGGTCACCAGCCTGCACGCCCTCGGCCACCTGGCGACCCTGCCGGAGGTGGACTTGGCGCTGAAGGCGGCGTGGGACGACGTCTTCGAGGCCTGAACGGAAAACGGCGGGCAAAGGCCCGCCGCTTTCCCTGGTTTCCACCCGGTCTCAGTCCTGGAACGGATCGGTCACCAGGATGGTGTCGTCGCGCTCCGGGCTGGTCGAGAGCATGGCGACCGGCGCCTCGATCAACTCCTCGATCCGGCGAATATACTTGATCGCCGTGGCCGGCAGGTCGGCCCAGCTCCGGGCGCCCTGAGTGCTCTCGCTCCAGCCGGGCATCGATTCGAAAATCGGCTCCACGCCGGCCTGGGCGGACTGCCCGGCGGGGAAGTGGTGCAACTCCTGCCCCTGGTAGCGGTAGCCGACGCAGACCTTCAGCTCCTCGAAGCCGTCCAGCACGTCCAGCTTGGTCAGCGCGATGCCGTTGATGCCGCCGACCTTGACCGCCTGGCGGACCATGACGGCGTCGAACCAGCCGCAGCGGCGCTTGCGCCCGGTCACGGTGCCGAACTCCCGGCCGCGCTGGCCAAGCCGGTCGCCGATCTCGTTGACCTGCTCGGTCGGGAACGGGCCGGACCCGACGCGGGTGGTGTACGCCTTGGTGATGCCCAGCACGTACCCCACGGCGCCCGGCCCCATGCCGCAGCCGGTCGAGGCATTGCCCGACACCGTGTTGGACGAGGTGACGTACGGGTAAGTCCCGTGGTCCACGTCGAGCATGGCGCCCTGAGCGCCCTCGAACAGGATGCGCTTACCGGCGCGCCGCATCTCGTCCAGCTTCTCCCAGACCACCGCCGCGTAGGGCCGCACCTGGGGCGCGATCTCCCGCAGGCCCTGCAGCACCTCGTCGCGGCTGATCTCGTCCGACCCCAATCCGCGCAGCAGCGCGTTGTGGTGGAACAGCAGCTTCTCGACCTTCTCCTCCAGCACCGCGTCGTCGGCCAGGTCGCACAGGCGGATCGCCCGGCGGGCCACCTTGTCCTCGTAGGCCGGGCCGATGCCGCGGCCGGTGGTGCCGATCTTGAGCGTTCCGAGCGCCTCCTCGCGGGCGCGGTCCACCGTGCCGTGGATCGGCAGGATCAGCGTCGCGTTCTCGGCGATCAACAGGTTCTCCGGCGAGATCTCGACGCCCTTCTGCCGGATCGCCTCGATCTCGCGCACCAGCGCCCAGGGATCGACCACGACGCCGTTGCCGATGACCGACAGCTTGCCGGGCCGGACCACGCCCGACGGCAGCAGGCTCAGCTTGTACTCGACGCCGTTGATGACCAGCGTATGGCCGGCATTGTGGCCGCCCTGATAGCGAACCACCACGTCGGCCCGGCTGGACAGCCAATCGACGATCTTGCCTTTACCCTCGTCGCCCCACTGGGAGCCGACCACCGCTACGTTTGCCATCTCGTCTCTCCACGCTACTCAGCGGAGAAGGTTGGCGCCCCCTCCGGACAATCGGCCGGGCGGCCGAACGGCGCGCCGGTCCTCGGTGATCAGGCGGCCGGATGGATCTGGCCGCCGGTGAAAATATGGGTGCAGCGCAGCCGGCGCGCTTCGGCCGCCGGGTCGTCCAATGCTTCCAGCGCCCGCACCGTGATCCAGCCCTCGGACCGGAGCCGCGCGCCCTCGGCGGCGTCCGTCCCGATCGGCAGGAACAGGCGCGGCAGCGGCGCCGGATCGGGCACCGCGCGCAGTACGGTATCCAGATACAGGGTGAAGCCGGTCGACGGCTCGCCCGATGGGCCTCCTCCCGCCCGGTACCGGCCGCCGCGCCCCAGTTCGCCGCGTACCCCGCGCGAGAACAGGGTGAAGCTGGTGCCGGTCTGGTACTCGAATCCCCGGTGCTCGACCGGATCGACCGTCAGCATCAGTTCCGGTGCGGCGTCCCGGATCAGCCGGACCACCTCGGTCAGCCGCCGGCGGTCAGCCTCGGCCTCCTCCGGCAGGTCCAGGCGTGCCAGCAATTCCACCGCCCGGTCGGCAGGCCCCGAAGCCCCCATCATCCCGGCCAGCAGGTCGGCGGCCCTGCCGCCCACCGCCGCCACCTCGGCGGCGTCCTTGCGGTCCAGCGCCTGGCGCAGTCGGGCGGTCTCGTCCTCCGGAAGGTCCAGCCCGCGGCAGACCGAGGGGACCAGGGTCGGAACGTTCAGGTCCACGGATATGTTGGTCACACCCACCGCCTTCAGGGCGGCGTAGGCCAGCAGCACGACCTCGGCATCGGCCGTCGGCTGCAACGCGCCGATCAGCTCCACGCCGACCTGCCCGAACTGCCGTTCCGGCCGGAGCTGCGATCCTTTGACGCGCAGCACCTGCCCGCCATAGCTGAGGCGCAGCGGGCGCGGCTCGTTGGCGAGGCGGGTGACCGCGATGCGGGCGACCTGGAGGGTCATGTCCGGCCGGATCGCGAGCATGCGCTGGGAGATCGGGTCCATCAGCCGGAAGGTCTGGGTCGCCATGGCGGCCCCCGGCCCGGACAGCAGGCTGGCCTCGAACTCGATCAGCGGCGGCTTAACTCGCTCGAACCCGTTCAGCGCGAACTCGGCCATCAGCCGTTCGACGATGGTGGCTTCGAAGGCGGCTTCGCGCGGCAGCACGTCGTGCAGGCCGGCGGGCAGCAGCGCTCTGTTCATCGTTTCGGTCATGCCGGCAATGGGTCCCGGATTCGCTTCAAGGGTCCGGCCTCGACCGGACGCACCGGGCCGGTAAGTATCGGAACCGGCCCGGTTGGGCAAACGGAAAAGGGTCGCGGCTGCCATGGCCGGCAAGCGGGGCGAGCCTCGACAATCCGGTTCCTCCGACGGCCCCGCGTGATCGACCATGTCCGGGCCTGTATCATCGCCAAGTCACACGACGTCACCTGGAGAGAGTTCCCGAATGCCCACAGTCCAGACGATCGCCTCCCTGGCGGCCGACCTCGCCGCCGGCCGCACCACCAGCCTCAAGCTGACGGAGGCGGCGTTCGACCGGATCGCCGACCCGGCCGGCGAGGGCGCCCGCGTCTTCATCCTGGCCGATGTCGCCGTCAACCGGGCCGCGGCGCTGGCCCAGGCCGAGGCGTCGGACCGGCTGCGCGCCGCCGGGATCGTGCCGTCGCCGCTCGCCGGGCTGCCGATCTCCGTCAAGGACCTGTTCGACATCGCCGGACAGGTCACCACCGCCGGCTCGGCCGTGCTGAAGGACGCGGCCCCGGCCGCCGCCGACGCGCCGGTGGTGGCGCGGCTGCGGGCCGCGGGAGCCGTGATCGTCGGCCGCACCAACATGACGGAATTCGCGTTCTCCGGCCTGGGCGTCAACCCGCACTACGGCACTCCCGGCAACCCGCGCGACCGCGACCGCATCCCCGGCGGCTCGTCGTCGGGGGCCGCCGTGTCGGTGGCCGACGGCATGGCCGTTGCCGCGATCGGCTCCGACACCGGCGGCTCCGTCCGCATCCCCGCGGCCTTCTGCGGGCTGGCCGGGTTCAAGCCGACCCAGGCGCGGGTTCCCCGCACCGGCGCGCTGCCGCTGTCCCGGACGCTGGACACCGTCGGCCCGCTCGCCCGCTCGGTCGCCTGCTGCGCCCTGCTCGACGCCGTGCTGGCCGGGGAGTCCCCCGCCGTGCCGGACGCCGCCCCGGTCGCGGGCCTGCGCTTGGCGGTCCCGCAGGAGATCGTTCTGGACGGCTTGGACGCCACCGTCTCCGCCGCCTTCACCGAGGCGCTCTCCCGCCTGTCCAAGGCCGGCGCCCGGATCACCGACCTGTCGGTGCCGGCGCTCGCCCGCATCCCCGCGGTCAACGCCAAGGGCGGTTTCGTCACCTCCGAGGCGCTGGCCTGGCATAAGGACCTCATCGCCGCCCGCGGAGCGGGATACGACCCCCGCGTCGCGTCGCGCATCCTGCGCGGCTCCCAGATGAGCGCCGTGGACTATATCGAGTTGCTGGAGGCGCGTGACGCGATCATGGCCGAGGCGGCGGAGCAGACCCGGGACTTCGACGCCCTGCTGCTGCCGACCGTGCCCATCGTGGCGCCCCGGTTCGACGAGCTGGCCGACGACGCGGACTATACGCGCCTCAACATGACGGTCCTGCGCAACCCGTCGCTGTTCAATTTCCTCGACCGCCCGGCCATCACCCTGCCCTGCGCCCCGGAGGGGCTGGCGGTCGGGGTCATGCTGGTCGGCAAGCGCGGCCATGACCGCCGGCTGCTGGCACTGGCCCGCGGGGTCGAGCCGGTGGTCGCCTGACGCCCCTGCCCTCCCCGGGTCCGTGCGGTCAGTGGTCCGAGCGGTGAAGGATCTTGTCGCTCAGGCCGGTATCATACCCCATGCCGTCGAGAGTGATCACGGCGGCGTGGGGGAACCGGGACTTGATCAGCCCCTTGCGCTCCAGCGCCACCCAGACCGCCGGGTTGCTCAGGCCGTTGGCGTCAGCGGTCGAAACGACGGCGTCACCCATGTGGAAATGGTTGCCGTGGGCATGGGGGAACTGGTTGACCAGAAGGGCGCCCTCTCCCTCGTCGGGAGCGGGCGTGCCGATCAGCCGGCCCAGTTCCTGCAGCAGGGTCAAGGTCTTGAGCTGGAGCGGGTTGAGCTTCAGCGGGTTCACTCTGGGCGGCATCGTCTTCCTGCATGCAATGGTTACAGTTTGGGGTAACGGGCGCACTTCAGCGCCGGTTCCCGTGATCGTCAAGTCATAAGCCGCACGCGCCGGGACGGAACGCCTGCGCAACATGGTGAAACATAAGTTTACTTGGGTTGCCGCGCCTCCGTATGGCAGTAAGGTGCAGTGCGGAATCGACGTGTGAAAGTTGAGCAAAGAGAACATGTGCGGGATTATCGGCATCATCGGCAAGAACGAAGTGGCCCCCCTGCTGATCGAGGGGCTGCGCCGGCTGGAATATCGCGGCTATGACAGCGCCGGCGTCGCGACGCTGGTCAATGGCCGGATCGACAGGCGCCGGGCCGAGGGCAAGCTGGTCAACCTGGACAGGCGCGTCCAGGAACAGCCCCTGTCCGGCACCATCGGCATCGGCCACACCCGCTGGGCCACCCATGGCGGCCCGACCGAGACCAACGCCCATCCCCACGCCACCCGCAAGGTGGCGGTCGTCCACAACGGCATCATCGAGAATTACCAGGACCTGAAGGCCGAGCTGGAAGGTCACCACTACGTCTTCGAGACCCAGACCGACACCGAGGTGATCGTCCACCTCGTGACGTTCTATCTCGACCGGGGCTTGGCACCGGTCGAGGCCACGGCCGAAGCCTTGAAGCGGTTGGAGGGCGCCTTCAGCCTGGCGCTGATCTTCGCCGGCGAGCACGACCTGATGATCGGCGCGCGCCGCGGGACCCCGCTGGCCGTGGGCTACGGGAATGGCAACGACGAGATGTACCTGGCGTCCGACGCCTTCGCCCTCGCACCTCTGACCAACCGCCTCTCCTACCTGGAGGACGGCGACTGGGTCGTGCTGAACCGCGGCTCCGTGGTGACCCGCAACGCCGCCGGCGAGACGGTGGACCGCCCGATCAAGCTGTCGGCCGTGTCCGGCGCCATGATCGGCAAGGGCGAGCACCGCCATTTCATGCTGAAGGAGATCTACGAGCAGCCCCAGGTGATCGGCGACACGCTGAACGCCTTCGTCCAGGCGACCACCGGCCGCATCACCCTGCCCGAGCTGCCCTTCGACATCGCGGCGATCCCGCGCGTGACCGTGGTCGCCTGCGGCACCGCCTTCTATGCCGGCATGGTCGCCAAGTACTGGCTGGAGCAGGTCGCCCGCGTTCCGGTCGAACTGGACATCGCGTCGGAGTTCCGCTACCGCGAGGCCCCCATGCCCGAGGGCGGGCTGGCCCTGTTCATCTCCCAGTCGGGAGAGACCCTGGACACGCTGGAGGCGCTGCGCTACGCCAAGCGCCAGGGCCAGCACATCCTGTCGGTGATCAATGTCGCGGAAAGCACGATCGCCCGCGAGAGCCACGCCGTGCTCGGCACGCTCGCCGGTCCGGAGATCGGCGTCGCCTCGACCAAGGCCTTCACCACCCAGCTGACCGTGCTGGCCTGCTTCGCCCTCGCTATGGCCCGCGCCCGCGGCGCCATTACGGCGGAGCAGGAAGCCTCCATCTCGGCGGCGCTGCGCGAGGTGCCGGCCCGCGCGGTCGACGTGCTGAACCATGACGAGCGGCTGCGCGTGCTGGCCCATGAGGTCGCCGAGGCGCGCGACGCTCTCTACCTGGGCCGCGGCACCAGCTACCCGATCGCCCTGGAAGGCGCCCTGAAGCTGAAGGAGATCTCCTACATCCACGCCGAGGGCTACGCCGCCGGCGAGATGAAGCACGGCCCGATCGCCCTGATCGACGAGGACGTCCCGATCATCGCCTTGGCGCCCAACGACGCCCTGTTCGAGAAGACCGCGTCGAACATCATGGAAGCGGCGGCCCGGGGCGGCAAGGTGCTGCTTCTGTCGGACGCGGCGGGCGTCGAGCGCATGCGCGACAAGGTCCGCTGGACCGTCACCCTGCCGACCGTCCACCCCTTCGTGTCGCCGATTCTCTACGCGATCCCGATGCAGCTGCTGGCCTACCACACGGCGGTGATCAAGGGCACCGACGTGGACCAGCCGCGCAACCTGGCGAAGAGCGTCACGGTGGAGTAGGACCGCCGATCCGGACTGAGATGGACTCCGGAAATGAGAAAGGTAAGTATGTGACTGCTCCTGCTCCTAATTGCGGCTTAGAAGCAGGAGCAGTCAGTGAAGCAGTCTCGGCAGAAACACAGCGCGACGTTCAAGGCGAAGGTGGCCTTGGCGGCGATCAAGGGCGACTGCACGGTCGGCGAACTGGCCGGCGAGTACGGTGTCCATGGCAGCCAGATCCATGCCTGAAAGAAGGCGCTGCTCGACGGCGCGACCGGCGTGTTCGAGAGCGGCAGCGATCGTGACGACAACATCAGCGAAACCCAGGTCGGTGAACTCTATCGCCGGATCGGCCCGCTGAAGGTCAAAAACGATTCTTCGGTCAGGAGGCTCGGCAAGTAGGCTTGGCCGAGCGTCGCGCGATGATCGACCGCACGCATCCCTGAATACTGCTTCCGTTTCTCCGTCTTCGGGTCCATCTTTATCATGGGCAAACCAAGCTTAGGCAACTGTCCAGGAAAACAGGGGCCATCTCAAACCGAATTTCCGCTTCGCGTAAATTTAAGATTTTGCGGACGTAAGCGCATCGGCGATGCGTCCAGCAATGAGATCATGGTCACGAGTCTCGCATTCCCAAATTACCACGCTTCGCCATCCGAGTTCCTGCAGCGATTTCAGCACTCGCGCGTCGCGTGCTGCATTCGCCGAAAGTTTTGTCTCCCAGAAGTCGGTTCGCGTCTTTGGAATGGTCGCCCGCTTGCAGTCGTGCCGATGCCAGAAGCATCCATGCACGAAGACGACCAATTTATAGCGAGGCAGCACAATGTCGGGCTTGCCCGGGAGATCCGCTCGCCGCAGCCGAAACCGGTAGCCGAGACGATGGAGCAGTTTTCGGACAGCTATCTCAGGCTTCGTGTCTCCGCTGCGGACCGCCCGCATGTTTCGGCTTCGCTCCGCAGAGACTTCGGCACCTGAAAGAGCCGAAACCGGCATTACTTCTCCGCCTCCCTCAGGTTTTCGTTCCATCATTCTTTTCCTCAGCGGCTGGCGGCGCGACGAAGTCGAGGCCGATTCTGGTGAATTCTACCCCCAGTTTGTTGACCAAGTTCAATGCGTATTCATAACGGAGTTGGGCGAAGATACGAGCATCTACTGATTTGATCTCGAGCGCCCCAGATTCACCGCTCACCATCTGAAGGTTCAAATCGGCGGTCTTGTCTGCCTCAATCTTGAATTGACCGTGGTTGCTCGCGAACATCATCCGCCATACGGGCGATCCATGCTCGCCCTTTTTGGGGAAAACGCTATAGGTATCTACCTTGTGCCTCTTCTCGTCGAGCAGGAAGACCATCGTGTTTGAATTCACGTCGGCGCGCTCAACTGCGGGGCGGGCATGGAGCTTCACCGCGAGGAAAGGTTTCGTCGACGACTTTGAGGATCCACTGATGCCGATTTGGTTCTTCTGCTTTGGCACCAAGTCGCATGCGGGCGAGACGCAGACCCAAAGCTCGGTCCCCAATTGAAGAATGTGGCCCGGTTGAAGATGCCACCCCGATACGGGCTTGGTGGAAATATAGGCGTTGTAGTGATTAAGCGCGACGTCCGGCTCGCCCTCGGCTGGAGCATCGACCTCGTAGTGAGAAGCAAAGCCTTCGGCGCTCGGGTCCAAGGAACTTGGATCGCACTTGACGAGCTTGAGTCCGAAATCGACGGCTTTGGCTCCAACCTTGTCCAGCAGTCGTTCGGTATGGCGGGCCGCGTGAGCCTCGATTAACGTCCTGCGATGGCTGTCACCGGCGTCGCCGGAAATGTCAGCCGCCAGAAGTTCCTGGTAGTATTTCCAGTAGGCACGTCGATCGCTGAAGGTCGTATCTTCCGCCATTACGCCCAACGCACTGATTTCTGCCCTAATGCGCGAGGAGATCATACGTGATGGGGACGGCTTCCACTCCTCGAGAGCGCAACGCAGGGTCTCAAGAAGATCGGCGTTTTGCTTCCGGGCGAAGGCGACGAAACAACCGCTGGCTCGTATCCACGGCCACTGTGTCTCGTCTGGGCCCTTCCATTTGTACCGTGACGTTTCCTGGGCCGTCCCAGACATCCGTCCTTCATGCTTCGCCAATGCCCAATACCACATCACGCGGCATTCGCCAGACTTCCATTTCGCCTCTTCGCAGATCGCTCGGAAGCTGGCAGCCTCGGGAGCCCGATTGATGAATTCTTTGGGAGCAATGCTCTTGTCCAAGGCTCGACGATACGCCAGATAGCCAGCAGCATTCAGGGAGGACGCGAGCCGTGTCTGAATATCATCCGCCACGTCGTCCTCGGCCTTCTCGATAATCTCCTGACCGCACGCGATCTTATCCGTCTCGTTCGCGATGGGTGGTAACAGCGAGAGGAGGATGGTGTTGAACGGCTCGATCAAGTCGTCGATCTCGGTGTGCACGACCACCAAATTGAAGTGGGTGCTGTTCATCAGGCGCCGCAGAATTCCGGCGGCCAATTGTCCGTACGGAGCGACCTGCTCCAAATGGTAGTCGAGGACGAGCAGGTCCGACTGATGCAGGTAGCTGCTGATCTGGGCGTTGTCGGTGCCGTCGTGGATGTCCACAGTCAGCGCTGGAGACTTCGCCCGGAACTGGCTCACGACCTCAAGCATTTGCTCGCGACCGGCCCACTTCCGATTGTTCGGATCATAGCCCGGCTCCCCGAAGATTGTCTCCCAGGTAGGGTAACGGTCGTCGATGATGAGCACCGATCTGATCGGCTCGATGAAAGCTTCTCGAATCAAAGTGGACAAATTGGCTTCCGGCGCCGTAACCGCCGCTGCTTCAGACATTGAAGTTCGCGCCCCGAAATTTGATTGCGAAATTGGCTCCCGGCAGCACCCGATCGTCCTGATTCTGGACGTAGCTGATCTGGTGGCCGCCTGCGGCCAGGTTGGCTTGGCAGAGATAGAGGCCGACACCGCGCCCTCCATCGATCTTGCGTGTAAAGAACAAGGTGAACAGCCGCTTTACATCAATGCTGTCGATGCCCGGCCCGTTGTCGGCTACGACGATACTGTCGCCCCGGACATCGAATTGAACGCGTGGCTCGTCAACGCGTGCATTGACCAACCAGTAGATGCTGTTGTTCACTAAGTTGATGAAAACTGGCAGCAACCGCGATGGCAGTTCCAGCACGGTAAATTTAAGGAAAGCTTCACTGGCATCGAACGCAATCTCGTTCTCTTGGATCGCTCTCGAGAAGAAATCGGCGACGTAATCGAATATGTACCGACCGGAAATGTTCCGTGGTTCTATACGGCCCGCCATTCTCAGCGGCCCGAGGAAATCTATGATCTGCTTCAGACCCGCATAAGCTGTCGTCACCCGGTTCAACGCAGCCTTATCGCTCGGGTCCGTCGCCAAGTGCTGCAGGGCGTAGGACATAGTGGAGTCGAACCCTCTGAATTCGTGATCCAGGAACTCCACGGTGATGCCTAACTGTGCCAAACCGTTGAGTCGGTCGACCTGCGTCCTCAGTTCTGCGCTCTCCTCGCCGCCGAGAATGGCGACCGCCTGCAGGTCGATGCTTTCCCGCAGGTTCTCGAGCGCGAAGATGTAGTTCCTGAACAGCAGCTCGTTGTCCGCATCGATCCGCCCTTTGGCGTCCGACACGGCCTTGGATGCAGCTGACAATGAGACCTCCTGCTTCGCCAACTGCTCCAGCAAGGGCGCAGTTTCCAATCGCAGAAGCTTGTTTCGCTCACCCGTGAGCGAGTTGATCCGCTCGCGTTCTTCGTCCTGAAGCGTTCGGATCTCACGAGACCACCTAGTCACGCGAGAGGCCAATTGCGCTTCGTTGCGCTGAATTTGCTTAAGCAACACCTCCTGCGGCAGCGGTGGGGCTATCCGCTCGACGGCGGCTGAGACCTTTTCCGAGAAACCACCGACGATCTGACCAAGCTCGTTCATCGAGCCGCGGTATCGCCGGTATTCTTCTTCCAAGGGCCCTAACGGTGAAGGCGCTCCCGGAAGGCGCAGTTCGGCTATCTGGGTCTGAGCGTTCTCAAGCACCTCTTGAGCCGCGGATATGTCATCGACGGTTTCAATCCTGATCGACTCGATATCCCTGCGAATACGTTCGGAGACCGTGGGGATCGAAGTCAGGCTGGCGCGCAGGCTCTTCCTGAAGGTCGAGCGCAACTTTCTCTTCAGTTTTTCCTGATGCTCCTTTGCTCGATGCGCGCGATAGTTCTCCTCAGTGATCGCGGTCTCCAGTTTCCGGTCATCGGAGTTCGAACCGAAATAGTCGTAGGCGGTCGATTTGAGGATGTTGACCACTAGGGCCTTGAGGGTCTTGGCCGCCTTGTTGACGATGAAGCCTTCGCGGCCGGCCTTGTCCTTGAGATTTGGATTGCCCGTCCTGGTTATCGAGATACGACCAAAGATACGCCGAGCGTTCCAATATTCACGGCCCGCGTTCATGCTCCGGCGCTTCTCAATCTCGAAGAAGTCGTTGTCCTCACGGCCATACGGAAGAACTCGCAAGGAATCGCGGTAGATCATCAAGCCCGCGTGGTTCTCTGTCAGCTCTTTCATGCGCTCGATGTCGCGTGGCGTATGGGTAGAGTTCTTCGGCTCCTGCTCGAAGGTCGCGATGTAGATGTCCATCGGCCCAAGCCTGGATACCGGACCAACGGGTATCGCCAGTTCTTTTGGGGGCAGGATGGGGACTGTCGGGAATTCCGTGCTTGGCGGGGCGGGTTCAGTATCAGGCGGTCATCGCCTTTGCGAACCGGTCGCCGAAGATGACAGCCATCTGGGCTTTGGCGGCCGTCCATTCCCGGGGCGGCATCTTCCAGTCTTTCTCCGCGCGGTTCAAGACGAGAAACAGGAGCTTCAGCGCGGCCTCGTCATTGGGGAAATGCCCCCTGGCCCGGACCGCCCGGCGCAGCTTTGAGTTCAACGCTTCAATGGCATTGGTCGTGTAAAGGATGCGCCGGACCTCGCGCGGGAAGGCAAAGAAGGGGATGACCTCCGGCCACGCCCGCCGCCAAGCCTTGCCGATGGCCGCGTATTTTTCGCCCCAAGGCCCGGTCTCAAAGGCGCTCAGAGCCATCTCGGCGGCCTTGTCGTCGACAGCGTCGTAGACCGTCTTCAGGGCGGCGGCGATGGCCTTGCGGTCCTTCCAGGACGCGAACTCCATGCTGTGGCGCAGCAGATGAACGACGCAAGTCTGAACAATCGTCTCCGGATAGGCAGCCGCGATCGCCTCGGGAAAGCCTTTCAGCCCATCGACGACGGCCAGCAGGATGTCCTCCACACCCCGGTTCTTCAACTCGTTCAGGACGCGCAGCCAGAACTTGGCGCCCTCGTTCTGTTCGATCCACAGGCCCAGCACCTCCTTGGCGCCGTCGGCCCGCACGCCGATGGCGACATGGATGGCCTTGTTGCGGACCAGACCTTCGTCGCGGATCTTGACCCGGATGGCATCCAGGAACACCAGGGGGTAGATCGCCTCCAGCGGCCGGTTCTGCCAGGCCGTCACCTCCTCGATCACGGCGTCCGTCACCGTGGAGATCAGGTCGGCCGACACCTCGATGCCATAGAGCTCCCGCAGGTGTCCCGTGATCTCCCGGGTTGACATGCCGCGTGCGTACATTGAGATGATCTTCTCGTCGAAGCCGGGGAAGCGCCGCTGGTATTTGCCGATCAGCGCCGGATCGAACGTCCCCGACCGATCGCGGGGAATGGACAGACCCATCGAGCCGCCATCGGTCAGCACCGTCTTGTGGCCGTAACCGTTGCGACGGTTGCCGCTCTCATCTCCAGCCAGATGATGATCCAGCTCCGCCTTCAGCGCCCGCTCCGTCAGCGCCTTCTTCAGCTGGTCGAGCAGGCCGTTCTGGTCGAATGCCGTCTTCGCATCGGCTCCAGCCAGCAGCTGGTCAAGGATCGCGTCAGGGATAACAGGATCTTTGCGTCGGGCCATTCAGGGTCTCCTTCTGTTTCAGGATAACCCCGCCAAGCACGAAATTCCCGATAGTCCCGCAGGATGACGTAGTCGCTGCCCGTCTTGCGCCACTTACCGAACGATTTGATCTGGCCGCGGAACACTCCGTCCTCACCTATGCGCCCATCGACGATGTGTTCCATTTGGTCCGTCAATGTGCGATTAAACTCGTCGTGCGATCCGATGATCCCGATCCGCTCTCCGTTTGTGTAGACATCCACCCGATAGTCGAAATCTGGTCTCACCGCCTCGAGGTCAGGGCGGGTGGGATCGAACAGCGGATCAACGAATCCGCCGAGCGTGGCTACAAACCTGTCGCGGTCGGTTTGGGAAACGGTCAGGTTCTTGTTCACGGGCAGAAATGCTGCGAACTCGTCCGTGGCTCCGGATACGACCATGGCTGTTCCGTGGTCGAGCTCCGCGGTCCAGACCGGCCATAGCCATAGGTGGTGATCGATTATGCGGAAATCGCTGCATCCGTCGACAATCAGCTGTGACGGGGCGTTCGACAGCAGATCGGTGGCGTTTGATGCTGCGACATGGTCGTAGCTGCTCCAAGCGGCCGTTATGCGCCGGTCCCGTTCGGTGCCCGAGCCGTCGCCTCGGACGTTCTGCAACAGGGCCGAGATCATCTCAGGCAATCGCTGGCTGATCGCTCTGGGGTTCGGGAGCGTAACGACAGGGATCTCGATGTCTGAGAGGATAAGGTATGGGTTTTCGAATAGTCGCCAGTCGATCAGCGCGGCAGCCGTTTCCTGGCCCCGCCTTTTGCTGATGAGCAGCATGATTGGGCCTAAATGGGCGGAGGAAAGCCGGCCGATGCCCTTCTGCCCCTGACGGGAGCGAGCCAGCAGGCCGTTCATGTCGGTTGGGGTGCGGGTGTCCTCGAAGAGCTTGGACTCCGTGCCCACGACAAGCCATCTGTCGACGAGTTCGTCGTAGTTCATCCCGTGACCATCGTCGGTAATAGAGACGACCAGAGGAACTTCGTCGAAGATCGTCAACGACACATTACGAGCGTAGGCGTCGTAGGAGTTCTTCCACAACTCCGATATTGCAGTGGGAACGTCCGCGATCTGCTCGCGTCCCAGGTGGTCAACGGTTCTGGCCCGGGTCTTGAAGCTGACGGTCTTCATCACACAGCCTTCGCCTTGGATGCCCGGCTTTCGGCGTTGGCTGCTGAAGAGAGGAGCGCCTTGATGTGGCCGACAAGCAGCTTAGCCAGGGCCACAGGAACGGCATTGCCAATCTGTTGACCTGCCGCCATTAGTCCGCCTGCGAACACGAAGTCGTCCGGGAATGTCTGAATTCGGGCCGCTTGCCGTACCGTGATTCCGTGATTGAGGGTCGGGTGCACGAAGCGACCTTTTGATGGGTTGATGCACGCCGTCGTCATGGTCGGCGCCGGAGTAGCCGGGTTGATCCGTCCATAGACGTCCGCGTGACCGTCGTGGTTCTTGTGGCAGTCGAGGATTCGGTTGGATTCGTGTCTGCTGCCGCCGTTAGGCGGCGTGGTGGCGAATGCGTCGATCAGCACCTGACCGTGTCGCATGTGCACATCATTCGGGTCGTTCTCGGGGGCCGAAGTGAAGGCAAGGCTGCAGTCGTTCCATGGCTTGAGGTTCGGGGGCATCGGGTCTCGCCGTGCGCAATGCGTCGGCTTAGGCGGCCAGTCGAACCCATCGACCACTACGTCCTGCCGAAGCCCCAGGATAAATACTCTCTGGCGTGCTTGCGGCACGCCATAGTCGCGCGCATCGATCTTGATCGGATCGTAGATCATGTAGCCGCTGGCATGGGCCTGCGCATAGAATTCGTCGACATAGTCCTTATGGCGCGGCCAAAGCATGCCCGGTACGTTTTCCATGAGGAAGGCGCGCGGGCGTAGCGTCCGCACGAAACCGAAATATTCATGGATGAGTGCGTTGCGGGGATCCGCGACGCCTGCATTCTTGATACGATGGCGAGAGAAGCCTTGGCATGGCGGGCCGCCGAGTAGCAGGTCGCATTCGGCGCGATCATGGAAGTGCCTGGCTGCAATGACGCTAGGATCGAGCTTGGTGATGTCCTCGTTGTAGAGCATCACGTTCTCGGCGCGAGCCGGTTTCCCGATGTTGTTCCTATAGGTCAGTGCGGCACTGGGATTGAACTCGACGGCAAAGATCACGTCGCATCCAGCTTCGATCGCGCCGAGCGAAAATCCGCCGGCCCCAGCGAAGAGGTCCGCCACTCTGAATTTCGAACTGTAGTCCAACCAGCTTGCCCCATACCCGGAAGATTCTTTGTCTACTGGCTTTCGCCCCGGCGAATGTATCTGCTTCGATCAGAACATTAAATAGAGAAAAGCCCCTGCCATGCCAATGTGAGAGACAGCTTGCTCCCCCCAAAGCTTACCGGTGCGAGCAAAGGAAAATGTACTTGCGGTCACGTCCCCGAGGAAGGCCGTGGGCTGACGATGGTGGCGGCCCCGGCAGGATTTCGCCGAAAAATACGTTACAGCTTAAGGGGCGTGTGTTCAGCGTCAAAGAAAAATCGCGGGTACTCGAAGTGGCCGATCGGGTCGCCGCGATCCCTGGCGACATTGGCGCCATGCTACGGCGGGAAGAGTTGTATTCGTCGGCCTTCACCGACAGGTGCCGTCGGCGCAATGCCAGCGCGCAGGAGGGCGTGACCCACGCCAATGCGGGCAAACCCCGGCTCCGGAAGATTTGCTTGCCGCGGATTGACGCGGCAGGCTCATTCTGAGCCACCTTACGCCCCCGAGGTGTGGGCCGGTCGCCTAAACCGATTTGGTGCAGAACAAATTAATCTAATTTTTAGGGTGTTCAGCGCCAAGATCAAGCCGAATACTGCCTTAGCCGTACGGCCTGAACAGCTTTCATCAAAGAAGTCTTCGTTGCCGAAATGCCTTGATCGTCCACCTGTCCCACACAACGGCTCTGGCGGTGGTGAGCGGTCCGTTGGTAGAGCATGACCGAATGCATTGAATGCGATCTTTCATGGTCTCCCCTCCTTAGTGTCTGTCCGAAAAAAGTTTGAGTCATTGGAATCGTTTATGATTCTCTTGCAGGGTGGCAAGATGGGGGGCGGTTGTGTGGACCGAGGATAATTGCAAGCATTACAACAGGAAGGGACTGCGGTACCCGAGCGACATGACGGATGCCGAATGGGGGCTGATCGAACCGCTGATCCCGCCGGAGAAGCGTTATGGCCGTCACCGCGAGGTCAACGTCCGGGAAGTCGTGAACGCCATCTTCTACGTGCTGTCCACGGGCTGCCAGTGGCGCGCCCTGCCCAAGGACTTTCCGCCGCGCAGCACGGTGCATGAGTATTTCAAGCTGTGGGAATGGGACGGCACGCTGGAGCGGATCCACTTCAGCCTGTTCGTCCAGGTCCGGGAACACGCGGGAAAAGAGGCCAGCCCCACCGCCGCCATCATCGACAGCCAAAGCGGCAAGAGCGCGGAACGCGGCGGGGCTGAACTTGATCCGATCGGCTACGACGCGGGCAAGAAGGTCAAGGGCATCAAGCGCCATGTCGTGGTTGACACCCTGGGCATGTTGCTGGCCGGTCAGATCCATCCCGCCGATGTCCAGGACCGCGACGGGGCGCTCCCGGTTCTGGCCGAGGCCCGCCGCCTTTTTCCCTTCATCGAGAGGATCTTTGCCGACGGCGCCTACCAGGGCGCGGCGACGGCCGCCGCCGTCGCCCGGATCGGCGCCTGGGACCTGGAAATCGTCAAGCGCTCCGACACCGCCAAAGGGTTCGTCGTCTTACCCAAGCGATGGATCGTCGAACGAACGCTGTCATGGATCGGCCGATGCCGGCGGCTGTCCAGGCACGTCGAGAACCTGGCCAGATCGGCACTCGCATTCCTCCGACTGGCCATGATGCGCCGCATCGCTCGGCTTCAGCTCTAGCAATAATCATACCGGACAGACTCTTAAACACTGCCCATCGTTGGAAGAAGCGAAGCAAGTATGGGCAAAAATTTTTCGGCCATCTGCACCAATCACGCCTTAAGATTATTTTGCAGGTGAAAGGCTACTCATATCAAATCTTCACTCCCTCTAGCAATATTAATGAATATTCAGGCATTTATATGCAGGTATTTTTGCTAGCGGACATCGGCATCACCCGATCCGCAGGAACAGCACGCGCGTGTCCCCGTAGGTGCGGTCGTCCAGCGCCTCCGCGAAGGCGGGCGTCTCCCAAGGGTCCTCCAGGGCGATCTCCACCACGGCGACGGCATCGGGAGCGCACCAGCCGCGCGCCCGGAGGGCCGACAGGGCGGCCGGGGCCAGCTGCTTTCCATAGGGAGGATCCAGGAGCAGCAGGCCGCAGGCGGCTTGCGCGCGGGGAGGCCGCGTGGCGTCGGCCCGGACGACGTCGCAGCGGTCCGCGACGGCGAGCGACGCGATGTTGCGCCGGACGAGATCCAGCGAGTCCCGGCCCTGGTCCATGAAGACGGCGCGCCGGGCGCCGCGCGACAGGGCTTCGAGCCCCAGGGCGCCGGTGCCGCAGAAGGCGTCGAGCACCAGGACGCCCTTGATGTCGGGCGCCCAGTCGGCATGGGCGAGGATGTTGAAGACCGCCTCCCGCGTGCGGTCGCCGGTCGGGCGGATGTCGCGTCCGGCGGGGGCCTCCAGGCGCCGGCCGCGCAGGCTACCGCCGACGAGTCTCATGCCTGCCCCTTGGTCCCCCGCCGGCGGCCGGTCCGCCGCTGTCCGGTCTGTTGCCTGCGGGCCTCCCCGGGGCCGGTCGCTTGGCCGGCCCGGCTCCCGGCGTCCGCGGCTTCGCGTGGGGCTTGGGCTGGGGTTTCGCCTTGGCGGTGCCGGTGTTCGGCTTGACCGGCTCGTCGCCGCGGTCGGAGAAGAACTTCGCGACCTGGTCGCGCAGCACCCGCCTTGGCACCTCCTCGACCTCGCCGCGCTCCAGCTTGCCGAGCTGGAACGGGCCGTAGGCGACGCGGATCAGCCGGTTCACGGTCAGCCCCAGGCTTTCCATCACATTGCGGACCTCGCGGTTCTTGCCTTCCCGGAGAGTGATGGTCAGCCAAGCGTTGGAGCCCTGCTGCCGGTCGAGCAGGGCCTCGATCGGGCCGTACTGCACGCCGTCGATCGTGACGCCGCGGGACAGGCCGGCGAGGCGGGCCGGGTCGGCGATGCCGTTCACCCGAACCCGGTAGCGCCGCGCCCAGCCGGTGGACGGGAGCTCCAGGAAGCGGGCCAGCTCGCCGTCGTTGGTCAGCAGCAGCAGCCCCTCGGTCGTCAGGTCGAGCCGGCCGACCGACACGACGCGCGGCAGGTCCGCCGGAAGCGTGTCGAACACCGTCTGCCGGCCCTTCTCGTCGCGGGCGGAGGTCACCAGGCCGTCTGGCTTGTGGTAGCGCCACAGCCGGGTCGGCTCCATCTCGGGCAACGGCTTGCCGTCCACGACGATCGTGTCGCCCGGCCCCACGACCACCGCGGGAGTCGTCAGCACCGTGCCGTTGACTGCAACGCGGCCCTCGGCGATCCAGCGCTCGGCGTCGCGGCGGGAGCACAGGCCCGCGCGGGCGAGCCGCTTGGCGATGCGTTCGGGGCCGCCGGAGGCCTCTTCGGGAGAGGTGTCGGACGGGGTCATCGGCGGGCTCCGGCCCGGTGCGGCGGCATGTGTTCGGACATGCCGCGACATTACGGGGCCGGCGGCACCGCCGCAAGGGACGGCCTCTTCCGGCGGTCAGTCTTCCAGCCGGAAGCCGACCTTGATGACGACCTGGTAATGGGCGACCTTGCCGCCCGAGATATGGCCGCGCGTCTCGACCACCTCGAACCAGTTGAGGTGGTCGTGCATCTTGGCGGCGCGTGCGACCGCTCCCTGGATCGCGTCCTCGATGCTGATGGAGGACGATCCGATGATCTCGATCTTCTGGTAGATGTGGTCGCTCATGCCGGAATGCTCCCTGGGGGTTGAGGTTGAAGCATGGGCAGACCTCGCGCTGCGGCGCAACGGTGCCGCGCGGAACGCGGGGTGCGGCAAGTTTGCCGGTGCGCCGTCCCCTTGACGCCGCCCCGGCCGGCCGGCCAGTCTGCCCCATGATCAGGCTTCCCCCGACACCGTCCCCCATGGCGCTCGCCCTTGCCGAGGCGGAGGATGCCGCCGCGCGCGGGGAGGTTCCGGTCGGCGCGGTGATCGTCGAGACTTCGACCGGTCGGGTGCTCGCGTCGGCGGGGAACCGGACCGAGGAACTGGCCGATCCGACGGCCCATGCCGAGATGCTGGCGATCCGGTCCGCATGCGCTTTGCGTGCCGAACCGCGCCTGCCGGACTGTGATCTATATGTGACCTTGGAGCCTTGCGGCATGTGCGCCGCGGCAATCAGTTTTGCTCGGTTGCGCCGAGTGTACTTCGGGGCCTATGATGTAAAAGGCGGCGGGGTCGAGCACGGACCTCGCTTCTTCCACCGGGCGACTTGCCACCACGTTCCCGAGACTTATGGCGGGCTGGATGAGCGCCGGGCGGCGGAGCTGCTGAGGGACTTTTTCCGAAAGCGGCGCTCGTGACTGTAATAATTGGTTGTAGGCGCGTTTTGTTGCAGGGCATGGCAGGGATGGGTAGGCAAGATCTGACCCGAGGGGCATGGGAGACCGTGACCCTTTTGACGTGTTCGGCGGACAAAATGCGTTCTTCGTGAGACTCCACGGATCGGCTATCCCATGCGCTTCAACGCCCCGCGTCATTCCTTCCAGCAGCAAACTCCCGTCGCCGAAAAGATCAAGGCGACCGTAAAGTGGTTCGACCCCAACAAGGGGTTCGGTTTCGTCGCGCCCGACGACGGGTCTCCCGACGCGTTCCTGCCCGCTTCGGCGGTGACGGCGGTCGGTCATGACCGTCTGCCCGAGGGCTCGACGGTCGTGGTCGATCTGGTCCAGGGCCAGAAGGGCAATCAGGTCAGCCGGATCTACGACGTGGACACCACGACCGCTTCCCCGCGCCCGCGCCGTGACGACGCCGCCCGCCCCGCCGGACGCATGGGCGCCCCCGCGCGCGGCGGCTACGGCCAGGACCGCGGCGGCTACGGCAACGACCGTGGCGGCTACGGCGGTGGCGGCTATGGCCAGGATCGCGGTGGCTACGGCCAGGACCGCGGCGGCTACGGCAATGACCGCGGCGGCTACGGCGGTGGCGGCTATGGCCAGGATCGCGGCGGCTACGGCAACGACCGCGGCGGTTACGCCGACCGCAGCTCCGGCCCGGCCGAGGAGGTCGAGGGCACCGTGAAGTGGTTCAACACCACCAAGGGCTTCGGCTTCGTCGCTCCCGACAGCGGCGGCAAGGATGTCTTCGTCCATATCACCGCCGTCGAGCGGTCCGGCGTCGGCGCGCTGCAGGAAAACCAGCGCGTGCGGATGAAGGTCCAGCAGGGTCAGAAGGGCCTGGAAGCCGTCAGCATCGAAACGCTCTGACGGTATCCGGTCACCTAGGCAGGTCGGGGCGATGCGGGCATGATGCCCGCATCGCCTTTTTCATGCCCGCGCCGCCGGGGCCGTCAGCCCGTGACGTGCGCCGCGATGCCTTCCATGGTGCCGAGGGCAGGATTGGCGGGTTTCCAGCCGTCCTTGAGCACCGAGTAGTGGGCCGCCAGCATGCCGCCGACGAAGGTTTCGGCCAGGATGCGGCTGCCGACTTCGCCCAGGCGCTGGCCGTCCTCCTGCACATGCGCCTCCTGGAGGACATAGTACCAGAGCGGGGTGTGCCGGATCAGCTTCTGGCCGGCCGGGGGCGGCACGATGTCGAGGCCGAGCTGGTCGTCGGCGATCGGCTTGTAGCCGAACGCGGCCGCCGCGGACTGGCCGCTGATCAGCCCCGTCTGGGCGGCGCGGAACAGGTTGCGCTTGGCGAGCGAGCGCGGGCTGGCCTGGCTGTCCACCGTGGCGTCCGGGATGCCGGGTGATTTCAGCAGCCGCAGCGCCGGTGACAGCAGCGGGTCGATGCGCCGGCTCGGCTGGACGACCGAGCCTTCGCCGATCGTACCGAAGAAGAACTTCCAGTCGATGGCCTGGCGCGGCTCCAGCTTCCGGCCGCCGTTGAGATCCGGGACGGCGGGATTGTCGCTGAAGATGGCGGCACCGAACTGGTCGTTCAGGGCATAGCCGCCGCGGACTTGGCTGTGGCCGAAGCGGAACGCCGCCACCGAGAACTCCAACGGCATGACGGGGACGCCGCCATGCCGCGCGCTGAGGGCGCGATAGGCCGGCGCTTGGTGCTCGATCACCCATTCCAGCACGTCCTTGCGGATGGTCCGCGCCAGATAGTCGTTCAGGATCATGTACTGGTAATGGCGCATGACCGAGAGGCGCGCGTCGGCATAGCCCTGCCCCTCGTCGATGAACCGGTTGTGCAGGCGCTGGAACAGGTTGTGGATCTGCTGGATGATCTTGTTCTCGTCGTTCCGGGGGTCGCCGATCAGCGCCCGTTCCGTCTCCGCATCGCGGGGCACGTCCTGTTCGATCCCGCCGGTATCGGTGCCCAGGCGGAACTTGCCGCTGGGGTGGAACAGGATCTCGCCCGAACCCTGCGCCTCCAGGCCCAGGCCGTAGACGGAGTCCAGTTCGAAGAAGGGCGTGCGCCGGTTTACGAACGCGTTGACGGGGAAGCGCCGGGACAGGTCGTCCTGGTTCATCTTCAGTTCCATCAGGGTGATGTCATGGTCGATGAACTGCCCCAGGAAGGTGAAGCCGGCCGGAATGCTCCTGCTGTCGTTCTCCGCGCCGACGCTGTCGCGCAGGAAGGTTTCGAGCAGGGTGAGATCTTCCAGGTTCGGGATGACGCCGCCCTGTTCGATCATGTAATCGAACGGCCCCTCGCGATTGAGCTTCATCTTGAGATGATCGGCCAGGGCTTCGGGAACCACGATGCCATGCTGCATGACGGGTGCCATTCGACTCTCCCTCTGGATTGATTTTTTGCCACAGAACTGGCAGATGATCCGAGAAGTCATCGAACAGTATTGACTCGACACAACAGGGTAGCAATGCAAAATAATACCAATTACGAAGTCCATGAAGACTTCGCCTGCGGTAATTCCTTATAGAAGCCGATTTGATTGCTTCCGATAGTAACTGTTGCAGACCGGTTCAGGCCGGATCGCGCAGGCTGGCTCCCTGGCGGCGTAATTCCCGCTGGACTTCGATCGCCGGCATCTGGCGCGCCGCTCCTCCCTGCCGCGCGGCCAGGGCGGCGCAGATCCCGGCCGCCTGCCCGGTGGCCATGGCCGTCGGCGTCACGCGGTAGGAGGAATGGGCCTCGTGGCTGCCGGAGATGCAGCGGCCGGCCACCATCAGCCGGTCGACGCCCTGCGGCAGCAGGCAGCGCAAGGGGATCTCGTAGTATTCGCCGAGCGGCAGGCGCTTCAAGACCGTGCCCTTGCCGGCCGGGTTGTGGATGTCGATCGGGTAGGAACCGCGGGCGATGCCGTCGTCGAACTTCCGGGCCTCCAGCACGTCGTCGGCGGTCATGCGGTAGTCTCCGACGATCCGCCGGGTCTCGCGCACGCCGACCGTGACGCCGCTCTGGATCACGTAGGACTTCCCGAAACCGGGAACATAGCCGCGCAGGAAGCGGGCGATCCGGCCCATCTGAACCTTGCCCAGCCGTTCCGCCTCCGTCAGGTCGAAGACGTCGGTGCCCAGCACGCCGGTGACCCGGGTGCTGTTGACGGCGATCTCGCCCTCGTGCGGCGTCGCGAAGAACAGGATGTCCTCGCGCGGCAGGTCCAGTTCGCCGTCGGCCGTGGCCTTGGCGATCAGGTCCCACAAGCCATGGACGCCGCGCCACTGGTCGGGATGCGCCCGGACATAATCCGCGAAGGCTTGCCGGTCGAAGCCGCCGACCCGGAACATCAGCGTCATCGGCTGCACCCGGCCGTCGCCGTCCCGCCCGACATCGAAGCGGGCCCCGGCGAGCGCCGCCACGTCGCCGTCGCCGGTGCAGTCGATGATGGTGCCGGCCCGGACCGCGACCGGACCCGACTTGGTCTCGAACACGACGCCCTCCGGCCGTCCCGGCTCGCCCAGGATACCCGACGCGAAGGCGTGGTAGAGGAGCTTGACCCCGGCTTCCTCGACCACCTCCTGCGCCACGACCTTGTAGGTCTCGGGGTCGAACGGCACGGTGTAGCCGGTGGCGCCGGAAGGCGGGATGGCGCCGCCCGCCCCGATCAGCCGCTCCAGGAACGATGCCAATGCCCCGGCCACGATCGGCTCGCCCGGACCATGGTCGGACGGCATGAGCCGGGTATTGTCAACATCGGCAGGCGCGCCGCGCTGGGTGTGGAAAGACATCAAGGGCATCACCAGCGCGGCGGTCGCGTTCCCGCCCAGGAACCCGTGCCGTTCGACCATCACCACGTCGGCCCCGGCCCAGGCCGCCCCCAGCGCGGCGCCCATGCCGGCCGGGCCTCCCCCGATCACCAGCACGTCGGCGGTGCCGGCCAGGATCGCCCGGCGGGGCGGCAGCGGGATGGTGGGCCGGTTGGGGCCTGCATCGGGGGAAGGCCGCAGGACAGGCATTTACGCCTCCAACTTAGGAATAATTACATCAAGAGTCAACAGGCGCCGCGGACCGAAGGTTCAGCGTCTCGACCAGCAGCGGCACGGTGCGGCGCGCCTGGTCCTGGAGCAGGACGATCCGCTCCCGCACCTCCCGGCAATGGTCGTCCCGGTTGTCCCACAGCCGGTCCAGCGCCGCCAGCATGGAGCCGGCACTGTCCTCGTGGACACCGGCGCGCCGGGGCACGCCCAGGGCGTCGAGGAAATCCGCAACCTTGCTCGCATAGGGCAAGGCCATCAGCGGCACCCCGGAGATGGCGGCGAAGATCAGGAAGTGCAACCGCATGCCCAGGGCGAACTGGAAATGCCCCATCAGCCCCAGGATCTGGCGGGGAGAATAGAAGCCCCGCAGCACGCTGGCGCAGTGCGGCGAGGACATGGCGGCGATCACCTGGTGCGCCTCCCGCAGGTCGGCGCGTTCCATGGGGACGAACACCACCTGGGCGTCATAGCGGTGGACGATGAAATCGGCGGCCTGGGCCAGCAGGCCATGGTAGCCGCCGGCGTCCAGGTCGGGCGCCCCGGCGCCGCGCTCTCGGATCGACAGGCCGATCAGGCGGCGGTCGGCCGGGATGCCCTCCGTGCGCAGCATGTCGTCGGTGAAGGGGGCCGGATCCAGCAGCAGGGCCGGGTCCGCCGTCACCGTCACCGGCCGGGTGCAGCCGATCTCCTCCAGAAGCCGCTTGGCGCCGATTTCCCGCACGGTGATTCCGGCCATCATGTTCATGCCGTCGCGGACCGCCGCCCGCTCCTCGGCCCCTTTCAGCGGGCCGATGCCGATCGAGAAGGCGAAGGTCGGGACGTTGCGGGCCTGGGCGATCACCACCTCGCGCAGGTAGGTCCGCGCCTCCGTGTCGTAGAGGATACCGCCGCCGCCCAGCAGCAGGACGTCCAACCGCTCGACCTCCGGGATGATCTCGTCGCGGAGTGCCGTGCGGGGATTGATCGCGCGGTCGACGTCCTGGTTGGCCCGGGTGTGATCGGCATTGCGGGAGAAGGCGACGATCTCCACGCCGGTCAAGGCGCTCCGCAACTGGACGATGGCCGAGGCGAGGATCGCCTCGTCACCCAGGTTCAACCCGCCATAGGAGCCCGATATCCCGACTATGGGCAAAATCTCACCTTTTCCTGGCCGGGCTCGGGAGACAGGGAACAATCGGCCCCGGCGGGTGATTGAATCTGAACGCCCGTTCAATGAAGCCTTGCTCCAGGAGATCCCCATGGAAAACAACATGAACCACGTGATCGTGCTGTCCTCGATCGCGATCGCGATCCTGCTGCTCCTCGTCATCACAGCCTGAGGACGCCGCCCCATGACGACCGTCACCATCGAGGGAGAACTGCGCGGACACGTGGCCGGCGCGCTGAGGGATTACATCACCAAGCTTTACGAGCATAAGGCCTCCACTCCCTCCAAGGCGGCGAAGGCCGATTACGACCGGACCATCGCCGAGTTGCAGAAACTGCTGGACACGGTCGAGGCCTAGGTCTCAGCGTATCCTGGAGATCGCCACCACGGCGTCGTGCCGGTCCCTGACCCGGATGCTGAAGCGCCGGCGGCTTCGGCACGGCTTCACGTTGACGATATCGCCGGGATTCAGCTGATAGCTGTTGTCCACGACCTCCGGTTCCTCCAGGGCTTCCTCCTCCGCGGGGGTGGCGAAGCAGGTCCAGATCGTGCCGTTCGGCGTCCGCGCGTCTCGGCGCAGATGCTCGATCGGCTTCGGGCGATGTCTGAAAAGCCCCATGGACTTGGTCTCCCGATGCCAGAGATCTATGATGTGGTGGGTTCGTCGTGCAACCAGCGGGACGGGCTTAAGTTCCAACGCCCAGACCGCTCGTTTGTGCAGCGCAGCGAATCCGGGCCGTAAGACAGGAAGCGCGATGAACGGCAAGCCCCTCCGGGTCACGATCTGGAACGAGTTCCGCCACGAGAAAGCCAATCCCGAGGTGGCAGCCCTCTATCCCGACGGCATGCACGAGGCGCTGGCGGCCCCCCTGCGCGCCGCCGGCCACGAGGTCCGCACCGCCACCCTGGACGAGCCGGAGCATGGCCTGACCGAGGAGGTGCTGGCCGGCACCGACGTGCTGCTGTGGTGGGGCCACCGGCACCACCGCGACGTGGACGACGCGGTGGTCGAGCGGGTCTGGAAGCGGGTGCTGGACGGGATGGGGCTGATCCCCCTGCACTCCTCCCACTTCTCGAAGATCTTCGTCCGGCTGATGGGCACCACCTGCCACCTGAAGCACCGGGTCGCCGGCGAGCGGGAGCGGCTGTGGCTGGTCGCCCGAGGCCACCCGATCGCCGAGGGCGTGCCTGAGCATTTCGACCTTCAGCCGGAGGAGATGTACGGCGAGCCGTTCGACATCCCGCCGCCGGAGGAGCTGGTCTTCGTCAGCTGGTTCCAGGGCGGGGAGGTGTTCCGCAGCGGCTGTTGCTATACCCGGGGCCAGGGACGGATCTTCTATTTCCGTCCCGGCCACGAGACCTATCCCACGTACCACCACCCGACCGTCCAGCGGGTGATCGCCAACGCGGTGCGCTGGGCCGCCCCGCGCGACGTGGCGCCGCGGCAGTTCGGCCGCAGCGCCCCCCTGGAGCCGATTTAGAGCTGTGCCCGTTCAGGTCAGCGCCGCCGCGATGGCGTCGTCCACCCGTTCCAGCCAGACGAACTCGAGCGCGTTGCGGGCGGCTTCCGGGATCTCCTCGTAGTCCCGGCGGTTGCGCGCCGGCAGCATGACGGTGGTGATCCCGGCGCGCTGGGCCGCCAGCACCTTCTCCTTGATGCCGCCGACGGGGAGCACCAGCCCGCGCAGGCTGATCTCGCCGGTCATGGCGATGTCGCTGCGGATCGTCCGGCCGGTCAGCAGCGAGACCAGCGCCATGAACATGGCGACGCCGGCGCTGGGGCCGTCCTTGGGGATGGCACCGGCCGGCACGTGGACGTGGATGTCGAACTTGTCGAACTCCACCGGCTCCGGACCGACCACTTCCGGCCTGGACTTCACCAGGCTGAGCGCCGCCTGCGCGCTCTCCTTCATCACGTCGCCGAGCTGGCCGGTCAGGATCAGCCGCCCGTTGCCCGGCGTCCGGGTCGCCTCGATGAACAGGATGTCGCCGCCGACCGGCGTCCAGGCGAGCCCGGTCGCCACGCCGGGGACGCTGGTCCGCATGGCGGTTTCGCTCTCGAACCGGTGGGGACCCAGGATCTCCGGCAGATGGCCCGGCTCGACGATGATGTTGGAGATCGTCCCCTCGGCGATCCGCATCGCGACATTGCGGAAGACGCCGCCGATCAGCCGTTCCAGGTTCCGGTTGCCGGCCTCCCGCGTGTAGAAGCGGATGATTTCCCGGATCGCGTCGTCGGTGATGCCGGCCTGTTCCGCGGTCAGGCCGTTGGTTTCGAGCTGGCGGCGGATCAGGTAGCGCTTGGCGATCTCGAGCTTTTCCTCCTCGGTGTAGCCGGGCAGGTCGATCACCTCCATCCGGTCGCGCAGGGGGCCGGGGATGTTCTCCAGCACGTTGGCGGTCGCGATGAACATGACCCGGCTGAGGTCGAACGGCACGCCCAGGTAGTTGTCGCGGAAGGTACCGTTCTGCTCCGGGTCGAGGACCTCCAGCAGCGCCGCCGAGGGGTCGCCGTGGAAGCCCTGGCCCAGCTTGTCCATCTCGTCCAGCATCATCACCGGGTTGCGGGTGCCGGCCTTGCGCAGCGACTGGATCACCGTGCCCGGCAAGGCGCCCACATAGGTCCGGCGGTGGCCGCGGATCTCCGCCTCGTCGTGCAATCCGCCCAGGCTGACCCGGACGAAGGCGCGCTCGGTCGCCCGCGCGATGCTCTGGCCGAGCGAGGTCTTGCCGACGCCGGGCGGGCCGACGAAGCACAGGATGGGGCTGCGGCCTTCCGGGTTCAGCTTGCGCACCGCCAGGAACTCCAGGATGCGGCGCTTGACCTTCTCCAGCCCGTAATGGTCCTCGTCCAGGATGCGGCGGGCGGCGGCGATGTCGATCGAGGTCTCGCTCAGCTTCGACCAGGGCAGCTCGATCAGCCAGTCCAGGTAGGTCCGGATCATGCCGTACTCGCCGGCGGCCTCGGGCATGCGCTCCAGCCGGCGCAGTTCCTTGGTCGCCTGGGTCTCGACCTCCGGCGGCATCCCGGCCTTGGCGATGGCCTCGGTCAGTTCCTGGATCTCGACCTGCTTGGCGTCGGTCTCGCCCAGTTCCTTCTGGATGGTGCGGAGCTGTTCGCGCAGCACGTATTCGCGCTGGCGCTCGTCCATGGTCTCCTTGGTCTGCTCGCTGATCCGCCGGGACAGGCGCAGCACCTCGATGCGGTGGGCGAGGAAATTGCCGACCTTCTCCAGCCGGCGGGCGAGGTCGAAGGTCTCCAGCACCTCCTGCTTCTCTTCCGGCTTCAGGTCCATGTAGCTGGCGACCATGTCGGCCAGCGCCGACGCGGTCGGGATGTTCTGGACGGCGGCCAGCAACTCCTGCGGGGCCTGGGGCAGGAGCTGGACCGCCTCGACCGCCTGCTGCCGCAGGTTGTAGAAGCGGGCCTGGATCTCGGTGTCCGTGGCCTCCGGCTCCGGCATCATCTGGACGCGGGCGACCAGGAACGGGTAGCCGTCGAGATATTCCAGCACGCGGAACCGCTGCTGCCCCTGGGTCACCACATGGTGGGTGCCGTCGGGGGCGGTCAGGTAGCGCAGGACGCCGCCCACGGTGCCGACCCGGTGGAGGTCGAGGCCGGTCGGCTCGTCCACCGTCTCGTCGCGCTGGAGCACGACGCCGAACGGCTTCTCGGAACGCACCGCGTTCTGGGCCGCCGCGATCGTGCGCGGGCGGCCGACCGTGATCGGCAGGACGGCGCCGGGGAACAGCACGAGGTTGCGCACCGAGACGATCGCGATCGCGTCTTCCGGGAGGGCCAGGGTGTTCTCGGGGGTATTGGCCGGGTTGGCGGCGGGATCGCCGTTGGCGGCGGCGGGGGTGGTGTCGTTCAGGGTGAATGTCGCCATGTCAGCTCCTCAGCCGGCCTTGCGCAGGGACAGCACAAGGCAGCCGTCGGCGAGTTCGCGCCGGCCCAGTTCGAGCGGGCCGGGCGGCAGCTCGATGTGCCGTTCGAACCGGCCGTGGGGTATTTCCATGCGGTGGATCAGGCCGGCGCGGTCGCCGACCGGCAAGGCCCGCTCGCCGACGACGATCAGCACGCCGCCGTCGATCACGACCTGGACCTGATCGGGCCGGACGCCGGGCAGCGCCACGACGACCAAATATTCCTCGGCGGTCTCGATCAGGTCGACCGGCGGCTGCCAGGTCGGGCGGCGCGCGGCGCCGGGGTTCCCGGGAGAGCCGGGCTGGAAGAACTGGCGGCGCATCCGCTCCGCCTTGTCCATCATGTCGAGAGCTTCCGCCCACATCCAGATTCGGGGATCACGCGAGGGCATCGGGCCTTTGCCTCCTCAAACGTTCGTCGTTATGTCAAGTGGGCATCCAACAGGCGATGTCGAGGGGATGGCACGGCGCCAGACCGGCGTATGGCGCATTCCATGGTTGACGCGGGGTCATTGGACGGATTGGTATGTCCACTTGAATCCCTGATCGCTGTGATTGGTGTCAGAACAAGAAAGCCGCGCCCGAGGGCGCGCGTGGAGGAACCCGAGTGAATAGCCTTCTGCTGAATCCCGAGACATGCCTGCCGGAAGACGGCTGCGCCGGAACCCTGGTCGGCCGAGTCCAGCTCGATGCCGGCCCGGCCGTGGTCGTGGTCCGCGAGGACGGCGTCTACGACCTGACCGCCCTGGCCCCGACCATGAGCACCCTGCTGGACGCCGACGACCCGGCGGCGCTGGTCCGGAAATCGTCGGACCTGCCGCGCATCGGCGACCTTGCCGCGATCCTGGCGAACAGCGCCCACGACGCCTGCGATCCGTCGAAGCCGTGGTTCCTGTGCCCGATCGACCTTCAGGCGGTGAAGGCGAGCGGCGTGACCTTCGTGGCGAGCCTGCTGGAGCGGGTGATCGAGGAACAGGCCCGGGGCGACGCCGGCAAGGCCGAGGCGGTGCGCAAGACCATGATGGACGCGCTGGGCACCGACCTGTCGGAGATCCAGCCCGGCTCCGACAGCGCCACCCGGCTGAAGGAACTGCTGATCGAGCGCGGCGTCTGGTCCCAGTACCTGGAGGTCGGCATCGGCCCCGACGCCGAGATCTTCACCAAGACCCAGCCCATGGCCTCGGTCGGCACCGGGGCGGAGATCGGCATCCTGGCGGCCTCCACCTGGAACAACCCGGAGCCGGAGATCGTGCTGGCGGTGTCGTCCGCCGGGAAGACCGTCGGCGCCACCCTGGGCAACGACGTGAACCTGCGCGACATGGAAGGCCGCAGCGCGCTTCTGCTGGGCAAGGCGAAGGACAACAACGCCTCCTGCGCGATCGGCCCGTTCATCCGCCTGTTCGACGACACGTTCGGCATCGACGACGTGCGGCGCGCCGAGCTGGCGATGACGGTGGAAGGCCCCGAGGGCTACACCCTGACCGGCAGCAGCAACATGGCGAAGATCAGCCGCGACCCGCTGGACCTGGTCGAACAGGCGATCGGCGCCAACCACCAGTACCCGGACGGCTTCGTGCTGTTCCTGGGCACCATGTTCGCCCCCGTGGAGGACCGCGACGAACCGGGCGCCGGCTTCACCCACAAGGTGGGCGACGTGGTGCGGATCGCGACGCCGAAGCTGGGGGCGCTGGTCAACCGGGTGACGACGAGCGACAAGGCGCCGAAGTGGGAATTCGGCGTGCGGGCGCTGGTCGCCAACCTGGCGCGGCGGGGGCTGGCGGACCGGATCTGACGGGGGCGGATGTCAGCATCCGTCAGCATCCGGGGGGGACGGCGGAGCGGGTCGCGGGGATGGCGCGCCGGCGGCTCGCCCCCTCCCCCGGGGAATGTACGCGAATGTCAACAAACGACGCGGTGAGGCCGTGGTGTTGTTGCGGGCGTCGGTACCGGACCCGGCCCGGCGGGGGCCGGCGGAGCGGGTGTGAACCGGGGCAGATGTCATGATTCGTCTACATCCTCGGGGGCGGGACGCGGGGAAAGGCGCGACTGCGGCTCGCCCCCCTCCCCCCGGGGAATGTACGCGAATGTCAACAAACGACGCGGCGGGGCGCGTGCTTCCGGTTCGCGGGACCAGCCACGGGCGCTTCCGGCGCGGTGTCGCCCGCGTCGGGGTCCGTATTCACTATGCAAAGATCCGGCGCGAGGCGCACGCCGAAGCATAGCGGGAACTGGTGAAGGAATACTTTCCTGGGGCGTGCTGCGGCAGGTTGGTCCGCGCGGTGCCATCGGGCGATCGACGCTCGTTTGGTAGGGACCGGCCGAGTAGAGGCATGGCACCCTCGGTACCCTGTAGGTCGGCTCCAGCGAAGCGATAGCCGACAGCAACGCTCCGGGGGGGAGGGTGCACGTCCCGCGCACCATGGGCGGCGGGACGCCGCCCCTCCACGTAAGGCAGCGCCTTGGTTAGAGCCGTGCCCAATCAGGTCGATCCGGCCGTGGCAGCCGGGCCGATGCGTTGGGCCTCGGCCCAACCTACGATTGACGATTTGCATCACTTCTGCCCTGCATCAAACCATAGGTTGGACCGGGGCCCAACGCATCGCGGCGAATGGAACGGCAGGCTGGATGGACCGGTGCGGTTCAACCTGTCCGGAAACCGCTTAAACCGGTAGTTTTCTCATCGCGAAGCGATAGCCGACAGCGACGCTCCGGCTTCATTGGGTGCCTCTTCGCTCTACCCAACCTAAGGTCGAACAACCGATTATTGACCCGCGCTTATCGGCCGAGGCGATCCTGCCGAAAGCGGGCTCGGCGCCTCCCGTCCGAAGATCAGCGCCGGGCGGCGGACTACGGCATGGGCACGCCGAGATGCTCAGCCAAGGCGATCAAGGCTCGCGAAAGCCCGGGCGCGCGCCCGTATTTCCGCAACGCGACGGGCAACGCCTCGGCCGCCAGCGCCCGCGCTCCCTGAGCATCACCGAGATGCAGGAGCACTCGGGCCAGATTGTTCATGCTGGTCAGGGTATCGGGATGCTCGTCGCCCAGCACCCGGCGGCGGAGCGCCAGCACCTGCTCGTGGAGCGCCCGAGCGCCGCCGTGGTCGCACTGTGTCCGGAGCGTTTCGGCCAGATTGTTCATGCTGGTCAGGGTGTCGGGATGCTCGTCGCCCAGCACCCGGCGGAAGAGCGCCAGCACCTGCTCGTAGAGCGCCCGGGCGCTGCCATGGTCGCCATGTGCCCGGAGCGTTGCGGCCAGATTGTTCATGCTGCTGAGCGTGTCGGGGTGCTCGTCGCCCAGCACCCGGCGGCGGAGCGCCAGCACCTGCTCCTGGAGCGCCCGGGCGCCGCCGTGGTCGCCCTGTGCCCGGAGTGTTTCGGCCAGATTGTTCATGCTGCGCAGGGTGTCGGGATGCTCGTCGCCCAGCACCCAGCGGCGGCGCGCCAGCACCTGCTCTTCGAGCGCCCGGGCGCCGCCGTGGTCGCCCTGTGCCCAGAGCGTTGCGGCCAGATTGTTCATGCTGATCAGGGTGGCGGGATGCTCGGCGCCCAGCACCCAGCGGGTGAGCGCCAGCACCTGCTCCTGGAGTGCCCAGGCGCCGCCGTGATCGCCCTGTGCCCGGAGTGTTTCGGCCAGATTGCTCATGCTGCGCAGGGTGGCGGGATGCTCGGCGCCCAGCAGGCTTTTGCTTGCATCAACTGTTCGATGGAAATCCGCCGCCGCATCGGCGTAGGCTCCCCGTACACGGTTGAAGCTACCAAGCCACCCCAGGAGCGTGGCTGCCGGGGCATCCGGCAGGTCTTCGGTCAGGGCGCGGGCGTGGGGGACCAGGGGCAGCAGGGTGGCATGGTTGCGGATGTCGCCGGCCTCCTCCATCGCCTCGGTCAGCGCCGCCAAGGCGGCGTCGCGCATGGCGGGCGGCGGGGCGCCCTTGTGGAAGCGCAGGGTGCGGCTGACCAGCACGTGGACCGAGGCGGCGTCGCCGTCATCCTCCCCGTCGCCCGGGATGTGTTCGGCCAGGGCTTCCCGCGTGGCCGCCTTGACGGCGCGGGCGGCCTCGGCCAAGCCATCAGCGCCGCCGGGCAGCCGGGCGAAGACATCGGCCGACAAGGACAGGGGGATCGGTGCCGGGGCCAGCAGGGCGGCGAGGTGCAGGAAGCGGAGGCCGGCCGCGTCCAGCCGGTCGATGCTGGTCAGCAGGGTGGCCGCGATCTGCCGGGCGTGGCCGGTCGGCAGGTCGTCGGCCAGTTCGGCGGCAAGTTCCGTCGCGTCCTCGGCGGGATCGCGCAGCCGGTCGCGGAAGGCTGCATAGCCCAGCATCTCGACGGCGGCACCCGCCACGTCGACCGCCAGGGCGTGGTTGCCCAGGAGATCCAGCATCTCCCGCGCCGTCGCCCGCTCCGCGTCGGTGCGCGGGGGCCGGCGGCCGGTCAGAAGTTCGTGGGCCTCGGTGTCCGACAGCAGTCCCAGCCGGTGGACGAAGCCCGTGCCGCCCAGCCCGGTGCCGCGGGTGGTGACAAGGGTGGCGCCGTTGGCGGTCGGGGCGCTCCAGGCGTTCAGGTCGGCCGGGCCGGCGCCCGGCGGCAGGTCGTCCACGACCCACAGGTAGCCGTCCAGGTCGGCCAGTTTCTCCTTCAGCGCGCCCTCGACCTGTTCCGGTCCCAGGCCGGCGGTGGCGATTCCGAGGTTTCCGGCGAAGCCCTGACGCTGCGCGCCGAGGTCCTGCCCTCTGGCGGCGTTGAGCCAGAAGATGCCGCCGGGATAGGCCGCGGCGAAGCGCCGGGCGTATTCCTCCGCCAGCAGGGTCTTGCCGATGCCACCCATGCCCTGCACCTGGACCAGCCCGACGCTTTCGCCGGTAATCAGCGCGATCCGGTTCTTCGACAGGCGCTCGTCGATCCGCCACATGTCGGGGAATCGGCCGACGAACCGGCTGGACCCGGCGCGCGGGTTGCCGCCGTGCCAGCGCGGGCCGCCGAGCGTCCGGATCTCGCCGAAGCTGCCGGCCAGCCCGTCCAGCAGGGCGGCGGCCCGGGCGGCCAGTTCCTCCGCCGGGATGCCGCGCGCATCGACGTATTTGTTCGCCAGGATGTCGGCCGGATGGAGGTGCCCGGCGCCCGCTTCCGGGTTCAGCGCCAGGATGCGGTGCTCGACCGTCCTGCCGTCGGGGAACTCGTGCCGGGCGGCGATCAGGGCGGAGGTCAGCTCCCACTGGCAGGCGCGGCGGGTCGGGTACGTGGCCGAGTACCAGGCCACCAGCATCCGGGCGCGGCCAAGCCCCTCCACGATTCGCCGGACGATGGACTGGCCGTCCGTGATCTCCCGGTCGTCGTGGAAGACGCGGAGGTTCCGCGCCCGCAGCGCCTCGATGACCGGCAGTGCCGCCTTGCCGTCGGCGTGGGCGTAGCTGAAGAAGATGTCGTAGTCCCAGCCCATCGTCCGCCCCGCCCGGAACAGCATTGCCAACCAATGCGCGCAGGATAGCAGCGGGGTAACCGTATGGGGAGCATTATTGCGCAAAACCCTTCCCAAATAGGCGCATGATCCGACACGCGCGGGAACTCCAAGGCCCGGCTCGCCATCGACCGCTGGCTGGGATAGCGGGAGGGACGCAAGCGTGATTCAGGTTTCTGCCACAGATTACGGCGATGGACATAGATACGGACCGGATCATCTGAGTATATCACTGAAATCTGTGGCAAAATCCTTTCCTTCCGACCCAGCGTCGTCCACGACAGGTATTTTTGTTTAGCCACAGATACACGCAGATAAACACAGATATTTATAAATTACTTATCTGCGTTCATCTGCGTGCATCTGTGGCCAATCTTTTTTGTTCCATAACGGCCTCGTTCAAGGCAGGCCGGAAGCGGGCCGACGTGATGATGGAATTTCCGGCCACTCTTCGCGTGCCCGACACGCCTCTCCACCGGTTTAGGGGTGATCCCGTCCCCGATGCATGGAGGGCACATTGCCCCGCACGATCACCATCACGACCTCGCCCGACACGCGGAATCGCATAGCCGAACGCCTGCGAGATCAGCCCGGGATCGCGAGCGTCACCCTGCACCGAGGCGCCGCCATGGGGTCCGACGACGATGTCCTGACCGTGGACCTGACCAACAATGCCGCCCTGGACGTGATCAGGCTCCTGGACGCCATGGGAGTGCTGGAGGCAGGATCGGTCACGGTCAGCGAGCCTTCGGTGGTGATCTCCTCCGGCGACGCGCGCCCCCTCGACGAGGAGGGGAACGAGGCCATCTGGGAGGAGGTCGGGTCGCTGTTGCGGCGGGAGTCGAACCTCTCCATCAACTATCTTCTCCTCATGACCCTGTCCGGAGCCGTCGCCGCGTTCGGGCTGGTCACGGACACCCTCCATGTCGTGATCGGAGCGATGCTGATCGCGCCGGGTTTCGCGCCCTTGCTGCGCATCGCCTTCGGAGCGCTCGGGCATCGCGGCGGAATGATGGCGGGGATCAAGTCGACCGCCGCGGGATACCTTCTGCTGGCGTTCGGGGCGGCGCTCGGCATGGCCCTCGCCCTGGCGCTGCACGGGAACACGGTCTCCGACCTGACCAGCCTGCACTGGGTGAACTACTGGTCGAAGGTCGAGGCGACGGGGGTCGCGACCTCGCTGATCGCCGGGATCGCGGGTGGCGTCATCACGTCTTCGCGGCAGACCGTCTTCGCCACGGGCGTCATGATCGCCCTTGCGCTGGTGCCGAGCATGGCGCTGGTCGGCATGGGGCTCGGCGCGGGCAATGTCGAACTCGCGATCGATGCCCTGGGGCGGTGGGCCGTCGAGGCCTTCTGCGTTCTCTCGGCCGGCGGGATCACCCTCGCCGCCAAGAAGCGGCTGCTGCATCGGCGCAAGCGCGTCGGGCCGAGCTGATCAGTGGCCTGCCCGGTGGTTTCGATGAGGTCCGGGCGTCGGGCCGCGGCACTGGCGATGCCGGGCTAACGCCGGCCGAACAGCCGCTCGATGTCGGACAGCTTCAGCTCCACGTAGGTCGGGCGGCCGTGGTTGCACTGGCCGCTGTGGGGCGTGGCCTCCATCTGGCGCAGGAGGGCGTTCATCTCGTCCTGGTTCAGGCTGCGGCCGGCGCGGACGGAGCCGTGGCAGGCCATGGTCGAGCAGACTGCGTCGAGACGTTCGCGCAGGCTCAGGGCGTCGCCCAGTTCGGCCAGTTCGTCCGCCAGGTCCCGCACGAGGCCCTTGATGTCGGCCTTGCCGAGCAGGGCCGGGAACTCGCGCACCACCACGCAGCCGTCGCCGAACGGCTCCAGCACGAGGCCGAGCTCGGCCAGCTCGTCGGCCCGCGCCACCAGACGGGCGGCGGAGGGTTCGTCCAGTTCGACCACCTCGGGGATCAGCAGTCCCTGGCGCTTGACGCCGCCGTCGACCAGCGCCTGCTTGACCCGTTCGTAGACCAGCCGCTCGTGGGCGGCGTGCTGGTCCACGATCACGATGCCATCGCCGGTCTGGGCCACGATGTAGGTGTTGTGGAGCTGCGCCCGCGCAGCGCCCAGGGGATGGTCGGGCGGCGGGGCCTGCTCCGCAGCGAATGCCATCGCGGTCGCCGGCCGGGCCGAGGGCTGGGAGGCAAAGCCGGTCAGCGGCGCCTGGAAGGACGACACCGCCTCCGCCAGGTCGCGCGGGATGTGGGACGATCGGGCGCCGGCGGGGGCGTACTGGAAATCGAACCGGGACGGCGCCTGCTGCGGGAAGGCGGGGGTTTCGGTCCGCGGGGTGAAGGCGTCCAGGGTCGCGGCGCCGACGGTGTTGGAGGCGCGGTGCCCCGCCTGGGCCAGCGCATGCCGGAGCGCGCCTACGATCAGGCCGCGGACCAGGGCCGAATCACGGAAGCGGACTTCCGCCTTGGCCGGGTGGACGTTGACGTCCACTTCCTCCGGATGGATGTCCAGGAACAGGGCCAGCATGGGGTGGCGGTCGCGGGCCAGGAAGTCGGCATAGGCGCCCCGCACGGCGCCGACCAGCAGCTTGTCGCGGACCGGCCGGCCGTTGACGAACAGGTATTGGTGGCGCGCGGTCGGCCGGTTGAGCGTCGGCAGGCCGATATGCCCGGTCAGCTTGACCGCGCCGCGTTCGGCGACGACCGGGATCGCGTTGTCGGAGAATTCCCGGCCCATCAGGGCGCCGAGGCGGGTCAGGCGGGCGTCCAGCAGTTCGCCCTGGGAGGCGGACAGGCGTATCGGGGTGCGCGCGTCGCCCGACACGGAGAAGGAGACGCCGGGATGGGCCATCGCCAGCCGCTCCACCGCATCGACCGCGTGGTCGAACTCGGTCCGCGGCTGCTTCAGGAACTTCAGGCGTGCCGGGGTCGCGTAGAACAGGTCGCGCACCTCGATCCGGGTGCCCTGCGGATGGGACGCTGGGGCCACCCCGCCCTTGGCGCCCCCCTCGACGGAGATGCACCAAGCGCTGTCGGCCCCCCTGGCCCGGCTGGTGATGGTCATGCGGCTGACCGCGCCGATCGAGGGCAGCGCCTCGCCCCGGAAGCCGAGGGTCGCGATGTTCAGCAGGTCCTCGCCGGGCAGCTTGGAGGTGGCGTGGCGCTCGACCGCCAGTTCCAGCTCGTCGCCGGTCATGCCGCAGCCGTCGTCGGTGACCGCGATCAGCGAGCGGCCACCATCGCGCACGATCACGTCGATCCGGGTCGCCCCGGCGTCCAGGGCGTTCTCGACCAGTTCCTTGACCGCGGCGGCCGGGCGCTCGACGACTTCGCCGGCGGCGATGCGGTTGACCAGGGTTTCAGGCAGGCGGCGGATTGTCATGCATCAACATGTACGCATCCCGGCCGCCCCTGTCACCAGCCATTGACGAAAATCACAGCTTGAGGCCGGCCACGCCTTCCAGGTTGGCGGTCTGGACGGCGCTGCGCTCGACCCGGGCGCCGAACAGCTTGGCGTTCCGGAAATCGGTCTTGGTCATGTCGGCGCCCAGCAGGTTGGCGAAGGACAGGTCGGCGCCGGCGAAGTTGACCCCGCGCAGGCAGGCGCCGCTCAGGTTGACGTAGCGCAGCTTGGCGCCCTCCAGGTCGGAGCGCATCGCCCGCTTCTCGTCCAGCATCAGCGGCCGGAGGTTGGCGCCGCTGAGGTCGGCATTGTTGAGCTTCGCGCGCTTCAGGTTGGCGCCGCGCAGATCCGCCCCGGCGAGCTTGCAGGTCCGGAAATCGCTGCCCTCCAGGTTGGCCGCCTGGAACTGCACCGCCTCCAGGTTCATGCCGTAGAAGGTCGTCCCGGCCGCCGCGACCATGGTCAGGCACATGCGCGCCAGCGAGGGGCAGCCGCGCAGGTCGTAGCCGCTGAGGTCGGTCTTGCTGCCCTGGGCGCCGCCGCTGCCGATCCAGAGGGTGTGGAGGCGCGCCAGCTCGTCCAGCGGCTTGCCGAGCTGGTCGGCGGACTGGCCGGCCGGCTGGTCGGTCAGCATGTCCTCCATGTCGGCGCCGGCGGTCTCGGTCATGGTCATGGACGCGCCCGTCAGGACGGCGCCGCGCAGGCAGGCGCCGCGCAGGTCGGCGCCGCTGAGATCGGCCCCCTCCAGGTTGCTGCCGCTGAAATTGGCGCCCCGCATGGTCGCGCGGACCAGCTTGCAGCCGCGCATGACCGCGTCGGTGAAGTCGGTATGGAGCGCCATGGCGCCGGACAGCCGCGCGTTGGTCAGATTGGCGCCGCTCAGGTCCGCCCCGGAAGCCTCGGTCGGCTGGCTCTCCACCTGGACGATCTTGAAATTGCCGCCCCGGTCGGTCTCCGCCAGGGTGCCGTCGCGCAGGTCGCTTTCGAACAGGTTGGCGCCGATCAGCACGGCGCCGCGCAGGCAGGCGCCGCGCAGGTCGGTCTTCACCAGGCTGGCGTTCTCCAGGTTGGACTGCCGGAGATCGCAGGCGAACATCGCCGCGCAGTCCAGGCGGGCGCCGGCCAGGTTGGCCCCGCGCAGGGCGGAACCGACGAAGTCGGCGTGGGCCAGGTCCCGCCCCGCCAAGCTCAGTCCGGACAGGTCAAAGAAGGACAGCGTCGCCCGCGATCCGCCCATGCGGGCATTGCGGAACATCTCGTGCCGACGGACGATGTTGTCGAGCTGTGCCTGATCGATCCGCGTCAGAGGACGGGACTGGGACATAAGAACCTGCGCGCGCCGAATTGGTTACTTCGAAATACCAAGAGCAGCATAGCGTGCGCGGGCGGGTCCGCGCTACTCCCGGCATGCCTCGATCAGCGCCGATGTGGACGAATCATGGCCGGCGGGCGGCGACGCCTCGGAAAGCTCCGGCAGGATCGCCTTGGCGAGCTGCTTGCCCAGTTCGACCCCCCACTGGTCGAAGGAATTGATGTTCCAGACGATGCCCTGGGTGAAGACCTTGTGCTCGTAAAGGGCGATCAGCATGCCGAGCGTGTGCGGATCGAGCCTCCGGAACAGAATCGAGTTGGTCGGCCGATTGCCCTCGAAAACCTTGTGCGGCACCAGGGCTTCCAGCGCGTCGCCGATCAGGCCGGCTCCCTGGAGTTCGGCGCGGACCTCCTCGGCGGTCTTGCCGCGCATCAGCGCCTCGGGCTGGGCCAGGAAGTTGGACAGCAGGATCGGATGGTGCCTGCCGACCGGGTTCTGCGTCTCGACGGGCGCCAGGAAGTCGGCCGGCACCGTGCGGGTCCCCTGGTGGATCAACTGGTAGAAGGCGTGCTGGCCGTTGGTGCCGGGCTCCCCGAACAGGATCGGCCCGGTCGCGTAATCGACGCGGTTGCCCTGGCGGTCCACCGACTTGCCGTTGCTCTCCATGTCGAGCTGCTGGAGATAGGCCGGGAAGCGGTGCAGGTACTGGTCGTAGGGCAGCACCGCGTAGCTGTCGGCGCCGAGGAAGTTGGCGTTCCAGATGCCGACCAGCCCGAGCAGGAGCGGCAGGTTGGATTCCGGCGGGGCGTTCCGGAAATGCTCGTCCATAGCGTGGGCGCCGGCCAGCAGCGCCTCGAAATCGTCCATGCCGATGGATATGGCGATCGGCAGCCCGATCGCGGACCACAGGCTGTAGCGCCCGCCGACCCAGTCCCAGAAGCCGAACATGTTTTCCGGGTCGATGCCGAACTTCGCGACCTCCGCCGCGTTGGTCGAGACCGCGACGAAGTGCTTGGCGACCGCGGATTCGTCCGCGACCGTCTCCAGGAACCAGGAGCGCGCGGTGTGCGCGTTGGCCAGGGTCTCCTGGGTGGTGAAGGTCTTGGACGCGATGATGAAGAGGGTGGTGGCCGGCCGGCACTTCTTCAGCGTCTCCGCCATGTGGGTGCCGTCCACGTTGGAGACGAAATGCATCCGGAGGTCGGGATGGGCGTAGGGCTTCAGCGCCTCGCAGACCATGTAGGGGCCGAGGTCCGAGCCGCCGATGCCGATATTCACCACGTCGGTGATCTGGCCGCCGTCATGGCCGGTCCAGGCGCCGTCCCTGACGGCCTGGGCGAATCGCCCCATCCGGGCCAGCACGGCGTTGACCTCGGGCATCACGTCCCGCCCGTCCACCAGGACCGGCCGGTCGGACCGGTTGCGCAGCGCCGTGTGCAGGACGGCCCGGTCCTCGGTAGTATTGATCCGCTCCCCGGCGAACATGCGGTCGCGCCAACCGGCCACGTCCTGCTGGCGCGCGAGGTCGAACAGGAGCCCCATGGTCTCCTCCGTGACCCTGTTCTTGGAGTAGTCCAGGGTCAGCCCCCCTCCCGGTCCGTCCAGCCGCGCCGAGAACCGGGCGAACCGGTCGGGATCGCTCGCGAACAGGTCGCGCATATGCACGCCCTCCATCCGGGAGCGGTGCGCCGCGAGGGCCTGCCAGGCGGGGGAGTCGGTCAGGGCGGACATGGAGATGTTTACCTCTCGTTGGTCTATCCAAGGGTCACCGGATGAACGCGGCAGACGCCGTTTCGGCCCCGCGTTTGCCAGCGCATCTCCGGCGCGGGTACGCATATCATGCTATCGCACCCGCGCCCCGCCTGGAATGCCGTCAGCTCGGAACGTCGTCCCTGGTCCGGGTCGGCTCGATCCCCTCCGGCCGGCCCACCACGACCGTCAGCAGCGCCGCCGGATCGAGCAGCCGCCCGGCGACGCGCTTGACGTCCTCCAGGGTGACGGCGTTGATCAGGTCGGACCGGCGGTCGAGATAATCGATGCCGAGGCCGTCGCGCTGGACCTGGAGCAGCACGTCGGCGACCGCCTCGCTCGACGTGAACTGGAGCGGGAACGAGCCGGTCAGGTAGGTCTTGGCATTGTCCAGCTCCTCCTGGGTCACGCCCTGCTCCTGCATCCTGCGCCATTCCTCCTTCATCAGGTCGACCATGGTGCCGGCGTTCTGGTTGGCAGTCGAGCCGCCGGCCATCACCAGGGCCGCGTGCTGGAACGGCACGAGATAGCTGTAGACGCCGTAGGTCAGCCCGCGCTTCTCGCGGATCTCCTCCATCAGGCGGGAGCTGAAGCTGCCGCCGCCCAGCACATAGTTGATGATGGTGGCCGGGAACCAGTCGGGGTCGTTGCGCTTGACGCCGGGCTGGCTCATCAGGACGACGGTCTGCGGCAGGGGGCGCGGCACCAGCACGGTCTCCCCCGCCCCCTTCGGCACCGTGTCGGCCGGAGGCTTGACCTCGGCCTTTTCCGGCAGGCCGCCGAAGATGCGGTCCAGGACCGGGCCGAGCTGCTCGGGCGTGATGTCGCCGGTCACGGCGACGGTCAGGTTGTCCTTGGCGAAGCGCTGGCGGACGAAGGCGCGGAGATCGTCCCGCTTGATCGACTGGACGCTCTCCGCCGTGCCGCGGGCGCGCCTGCCGTAGGGATGGTCGGGGAAGGCCGTCTCGTACAGGGCGCGGCGGGCCAGGAAGTCGGGGTCGCCCTGCTCCCGGCGGATCTGGGCGAGCACGCCGCTGCGCATCCGCTCCACCGCCTCCTTGTCGAACCGGGGCTCGGTCAGGGCCAGCCGGGCCAGCTCGAAGGCCTCCTCCTGGGTCTCCACCAGCGTCTCGACCCCGCTGTAGAAGCCGTCCACCGTGGCGGTGAAGCTGATCGAGATGGAATTGTCGGCCAGCCGCCGCTGGAACTCCTGGCTGTCATAGGGTCCGGCCCCCTCGTCCAGCAGGGTGGACGCGAGGTTCGCCAGCCCTTCCTTGCCGGCCGGATCGGTCTCGACCCCGCCGTCGAAGGCGAACTTGATGGCGAGCAGCGGGATCTTGCTGTCCTGGACCAGCCACGCCTCGATGCCGCCGGGGCTGACCACCCGCTTGATGTCGATCGCCCGGGCGTCCGAGGCGAAGCAGGCTATAGCGAGGAGGAGGACGGACAGGAAGGCCGGCATCGAAAGGCGGCGCATCATCGGATCATTCCCGAACTGTTGGGGCCCGAATTATTGGCCCCTGAACTGTTAGACTGGGACGGACCGGCTGCCGGCCCGGTCCGCTCGGGCTGGGCGGCCGCCTCCCGGACCGGGGCCGGCAGCAGCAGCCCGGTGACGGGGTTGGCCTGCCCCAGCACCGCGCGGGCGGCTTCGTTGACCTGCTCGACCGTGACGGAAGCGATCCGTTCCGGCCAGGCCTCGACGTCCTCGACCGTGCGGCCGGTGGCGAGCGCCACGCCGAAGCTCATCGCCGGGCCGCGCAGGCTGTCGCGGGCGAAGATCGCCTCGCGCTCCAGCCGGGTCTTGGCCGTCGCGACCTCCTCCGCCGTGACGCCGTCCCTGACGACCTTCTCCAGCTGCTCGACCAGCGCCGCCTCCAGCTTGTCCATGTCGACACCCGAGTTGGGGCTGACATAGGCGCCGAAGACGGAGGTGTCGAAGGCGTCCGGCGAGTAGCCGGTGCCGGCCGAGGTCGCGAGGCGCTGCTCCACCACCAGCGACCGGTAGAGCCGGCTGGTGGCCCCGCCGCCGACGATCTCGCTCAGCACCTGGAGGGGATAGGCATGGGCCGTCTCGCCCCTGTTGTAGCTGGGCGCGTGGTACAGGCGGCGCAGGCTCGGCTGGCGCACCTCGGCGTCGCGCAGGATGACGCGGCGCTCCGCCGCGAAGGGCGGCTCCTCGACCCGGACGCGGGCCGGAACGGGTCGCGGCGCGATCGGCCCGAAATATTTCTCGGCGAGCGGGCGGACCTGATCGACGGTCACGTCGCCGGCGACCACCAGGACGGCGTTATTGGGCGCGTACCAGGTGTGGTAGAACTGGTTGGCGTCGTCGCGGGTCAGCCCGGCGATCTCGTTCGCCCAGCCGATGATCGGCGTGCCGTAGGGGTGGTGGACGAACAGCGAGGCCTGGACCAGTTCGGACAGCTTGTCGCCCGGCTCGTTCTCGGTCCGCTGGCGGCGCTCCTCCAGCACCACGTCGCGCTCCGGCAGGACGGTCTCGTCGGTCAGGCGGAGGTCGGCCATGCGGTCCGCCTCCATCCGCATGACCAGTTCAAGCCGGTCCGCCGCGACGTTCTGAAAATAGGCGGTGTAGTCCCAGGAGGTGAAGGCGTTGTCGCGGCCGCCGTTGCGGGCGACGATCCGGCTGAACTCGCCGGGCTTCAGCTCGTCGGTCGCCTTGAACATCAGGTGTTCGAGGAAATGGGCGATGCCGCCCTTCCCGGTCTCCTCGTCGGCGGCGCCGACCTTGTACCAGACCATGTGGGTGATCACCGGCACCCGCTGGTTGGTCACCACGACCACCTGCATGCCGTTGTCGAGCATGAAGCTCTCGGGGAAGAAGACCCCCTTGCGGGCCTCGGGCTCGGGGGCGGCGGCCGGGACCGGCTCGGCGGGCCTCGGCGGCTCCTGGGCCAGGGACGGCCCCCAGGCTCCGAACAGCAGCAGGGATGCGAGAACGGGCGCGGCGATCAGCCTGCGCGACGGTTCGGCCACGGCAACACCTCACTGGAAAGGCCAATGCAGGACGGAAACCCGCGCGCGGCATGCCGCGGGTCCCAGTCGGACAGACAAGTAGCTGGGCGCGGAGGGCTAATTGAACAAGCCTTCGAGCGGCGCCTTGCGCCGGCGCTCGATGATCGGCGTGGCCCCTTCCGTCACCGGCTTGCCCAGCGCCGCGTTCTCGCGCAGGCGCTGCTGCTCCTGCTGGGCATTGACGACGGTCCCCGGCGCGTCGGGAGTCTGCCAGAACAGCAGGCTGTCGATGAACCGCTTGTCCTGCGCCGCGAGCGTGACCGATTCCCGGTTCACCGTCGAGCGGATGCCCGGCTGGACATCGACGGCACCGGCCTGAGCCAGCAGCGCCGCCTCCCCGGTGGTGGCGGCGGGGCTGTTCGCCGCCGCCTGCTGGCGGGTTTCCGGCGCCGAGCCGAACACCGCCGAGGCCGCCTGCTGGCGGGTCTCCGCCTCCTGCGGGCGGGGAGCTCCCGGCTGGGGCGGGCGCAGCCGGTATTCGGGCGGGACGGCGAGCGGGGCACGCGTCACCACGCTGAATTCGTCGGGCGGCGCCCGGTCCAGGCCGAAGGTCTGGCGCGCGCCGCTGCATCCGGAAAGCACCAGGGCGCCCAGCGCCAGACAGACCAGCGGTGTTATGGGCCGCCGGCCCGGCCGGTCGCAGACGGGCGGGTTGTGACGGGGGTAAGTGGTGCTGATCACGTCCATTGCCGTTTTCTCTTTATCCAGCTCGTGTTGTCTTCAGGCCCGGTCCCGATCGTCCGTCTCCGGCCCGGTTCCGTCCCGACCGCCTCCGAACAGGCTGTCGAGCACGATCAGGATGACGCCGACCGATATTCCCATGTCGGCCACGTTGAACGCCGGCCAGTGGTATTCCAGGACATGGAAGTCCAGGAAGTCCGCCACCGCGCCGAACCGCAACCGGTCGATCACGTTGCCGATCGCACCGCCGATCACCATGCCGATGCACACGGCGAGGAACGGGCGGTCCGCCCGGCGCAGCCAGGACAGGAGAAAGCCCACGATGCCCAGCGCAACCGCCGATAGCACATAGGGCATGAACTCCGCCTCATGCCAGAACAGGCTGAAACTTACACCCCTGTTCCATGCCATGACCAGATTGAAGTAGGAGGTGACCTCGATCACGCGGGGATCGCGTGCCATTCCCACGATCTCGAGCATCCACCACTTCGACGCCTGGTCCAGGATCATCACGAAAACGGCGATGATGAGGCCGAGACGGATCATCGATCGGGGACGCGCCATCCGGCCGGCCTCGCCGCGGGTCTGGTCGGTCATTCCGCCGCCTCCGGCATGTGCTCGACGGCGTCGGCGCAACGGTGGCACAGGGACGGATGGGCGGCATCGGTCCCCACCTCGGGCAGCACCTTCCAGCAGCGCTCGCACTTGTCGCCGTCGGCCGGTTCGGGGACGACCCCGACGCCCGGCACGTCCTCCAGCGTGAAGGCGCCGTCGGGCACCGGGCCGTCGACGACGCGGATCGCCGACGTGATCGCGACCTCGGCCAGGTCGATGCCTTCCAGCGCCGCGTGCAGCTCCGGCGTCACCGTCACGACCGGAGCCGACTGCAGCGAGGAGCCGATGCGCTTGTTCGCCCGCTCCAGTTCCAGGGCGCCCGTGACGACGCGGCGGACGTCGCGGACCGTTTCCCACTTCTCCGCCAGCTCGGGCGACGACCATTCCGGGGGGATGTCGACGAAGGTACGCAGATGGACGCTCGGCAACGGGCCGTCGCCGCCGTGGCGGCTGAGCCAAGCCTCCTCCGTGGTGAAGCACAGGACCGGGGCAAGCCACGCGGTCAGGCACGAGAAAAGCTGGTCCAGGACCGTCCGCACCGACCGCCGCCGGACCGAATCGGGCCGGTCGCAGTAGAGGCTGTCCTTCCGCACGTCGAAGTAGAAGGCCGACAGGTCAACCGCGCAGAAGTTATGCAGCGCGGTGAACAGGCTGTGGAAGTCGTAGTCGTGGATGCCCTGGCGGACTGTCCCGTCCAGCTCGGTCAGCCGGTGGAGCACCCAGCGCTCCAGCTCCGGCATCTCGGACACGTTGATCCGCTCCTCCTCCGAGAAGTCGGCGAGCGCCCCCAGCAGGTAGCGCAGCGTGTTGCGCAGGCGCCGGTACAGGTCGGCCTGGGACTTCAGGATCTCCGGCCCGATGCGCAGGTCTTCCGAATAGTCGGAGCCGACGACCCACAGGCGCAGGATGTCGGCGCCGTACTTGTCCACGACCTCCTGCGGGGCGGTGACGTTCTTCAGCGACTTCGACATCTTGCGGCCCTGCTCGTCGAGCACGAAGCCGTGGGTCAGCACCGCGTCGTAGGGCGCCCGGCCGCGGGTGCCGCAGCTTTCCAGCAGGGAGGAGTGGAACCATCCGCGATGCTGGTCCGAGCCTTCCAGGTAGAGCGACGCCGGCCATTGCAGGTCGGGCCGCGCCTCCAGCACGAAGCTGTGGGTCGAGCCGGACTCGAACCAGACGTCCACGATGTCGAACACCTGGTCGTAGTCGGCCGCCGCGTAGGCATCGCCCAGGAAGAATTGCGGGTCCCGGGCGAACCAGGCGTCAGAGCCCTCCGTCTGGAAGGTATCGGCGATGCGGTCAAGGACGGCCTGGTCCTTCAACGGCTCGCCGGTCTTCCTGTCGATGAACAGCGCGATCGGCACGCCCCAGGCGCGCTGGCGGCTGATGCACCAGTCCGGCCGGTTCTCGATCATCGACGCGATGCGGTTGCGCCCCTGGGGCGGCACCCAGCGGGTGTCGTCGATCGCCTTCAGCGCCACCTGCCTCAGTTCGTTCGTCTCCATGGAGATGAACCACTGGGGCGTGGTGCGGAAGATCAGCGGCGCCTTCGACCGCCAGGAATGGGGATAGCTGTGGACCAGCTTGCCTTTGGCCAGCAGGCCGCCGGCATGGGCGATGGCCGAGATCACGGCGCCGTTGGCGTCGCCCGGCTTGCCCGCGGGGGTGTAGACCCGCTTGCCGGCGAACAGCGGCACGTGCGGATAGTAGGAGCCGTCGTCGTCCACCGTCTGCGGCACCTGGATGCCGTGCCTGCGGCCCAGGTTGAAGTCGTCCTCGCCGTGGCCGGGGGCGATATGGACGAAGCCGGTGCCGGCGTCGGCCGTGACGAAGTCGCCCGGCAGCAGCGGCACCGGGAAATCGTAGCCCTGGCCGTGCAGCGGATGGGCGCAGCGGGTGTCGGCCAGCCGGGCGCCGGGGAGAGTGTAGAGCTGGCGCCATTCGGTGATGCCGGCCGTCTTGGCGAGGTCGCCGGCCAGCGCGGTGGCGACCACCAGCCGCTCCCCGACCCTGGCGCCGCTGCCCTCGGCCACGGCGGCCACCTTGAACACGCCGTACTCCATGTCGGGGCCGTAGCCGATCGCGCGGTTGCCCGGCAGCGTCCAGGGCGTGGTGGTCCAGATCACGACCGAGGCGTCGTCCAGTTCCGGCGTGGCGGGGGCTGAGACCGGGAACCGCACCCAGACCGTGGTGGAGGTATGGTCGTGGTACTCGACCTCCGCCTCGGCCAGGGCGGTCTTCTCGACCACCGACCACATGACCGGCTTGGCGCCCTTGTAGAGCCCGCCGTTCATCAGGAACTTGTGGATCTCCCGGACGATCGTCGCCTCGGCCGGGAAGGTCATGGTCATGTAGGGGTGCGACCAGTCGCCCATCACGCCGAGCCGCTGGAACTCCTCGGCCTGGATATCGACCCATTCCTGGGCGAACTGCCGGCACTCCGCCCGGAACTGGAGGATCGGAACCTCGTCCTTGTCCTGCCCGGCGGCGCGGTACTTCTCCTCGATCTTCCACTCGATCGGCAGGCCGTGGCAGTCCCAGCCCGGCACATAGACAGAGTCCTTGCCGAGCATCTGCTGAGACCGGCTGACCACGTCCTTCAGGATCTTGTTGACCGCGTGCCCGACATGGATGTTGCCGTTGGCATAGGGCGGGCCGTCGTGGAGGATGAATTTCTCCCGGCCGGCAGACAGGTCGCGCAGCTTGTCATGGAGTCCCTGCTCCGCCCAGCGCCGCAGCAGCTCGGGCTCCTTCGCGGGCAGGCCGGCGCGCATGGGAAAATCGGTGCGGGGCAGGAAAACGGTCGATTTATAGTCGCGGGTCATGATCGGGTCCAGGCAGCCGAAGGCAGGCCGGTGCAGGCACCGGCAGGTCGTCGGGTGAAATCAGGGAAAAGCGATAGCATCGCGGAGGCTCCCGCGTCCAGCCGTGGCGGCGGGGAAGCGACGTTTGGATGGCGCCGTCAATAGGCGGAATGCCCGGCCCTCAGCGGAGGACCGGGTTGCTAATTCGCCGGGGCCGCGGGGCGGCCATATGCGTCAAGCCCAACATGATGCCGGGAGTTTAGGCAGGCGGAGGCCGGGGGTCAAGGCGGCGCCGCGGCTCCCGTTGCCTTTGCCGCGGATCGAAGAATAAATCGCCGACACGCCCGCTCCCCGGATTAAACCGCTTCATCCCGCGTAATCGTCGCGAAACGGGCTGGTGGCCTTGGGAGAGCGCGGTGCGGCGGGAGAAGTGGTGGACTTTGAAGAGGGGGCGGGTCGTCGCGATCGCGGCGGCCGCCTTGCTCGTGCCGGCGGGAGCCGGGTTCCTGGCGGGCCGGTCGGCCCCGCAGCCGGTCGAGGTGGCGCAGATCGCCTGCGGACTTCCGAAGCAGACGGTCAGCTTCTCCCTGCCCGCCCCGCTGTTCGACGTCACGCAGGCGTCCCTGGAGTCCGGCAACGCCCACAGGGTGCCGGTCTGGCTCGGGCCGTTCCGCCACCAGGGAACCTCCGACGTGGTTCGGCTGCGGTTCAGCGCCGATGCCCGGGGGGACGGGCCTACCGTCAGCCGGGTGAACGACGTGATCCACCTGCCGGTCCGGATCGGCGATCCCGAAGACCCGCCCCGCCGCATCCTGCTGCACTGCCGGAACGACGTCGTCGCGCATGTGCAGTACGTCAGCAGGAGCGGCAGGACCAAGGATTTTCCCGTCGTCCGGACCATGGTCGCCGAGGGCGCGGACGCAGGCCCGGATTCGCACTACGCCGCGAAATGACCGGGGCCGCGAAATGACTGGAAAAATCGGGATGAAAACCGGGACCCCCGCGTAATTGGACAAAACGCAGCCGATCGAACCGATCAACCAGAAAACATTCAGAGAACACGGGAGCACTTGGATGCAGCCTTCGCCAAGCCGGACGGATCTGACGCGTTATCTCTCCAGGATTCGCGAGTATCCGATGCTCGAGGCGGCCGAGGAGCAGGAACTTGCGCGGGCCTGGCGTGACCGTCGCTGCCCGGACGCGGCCGAACGCCTGATCGGCAGCCATCTCCGCCTGGTCGCGAAGGTCGCCCGCGGCTATTCCGGCTACGGCCTGCCCATGACCGACATGATCGCCGAAGGCAACATGGGCATGGTCCAGGCGCTGAACGGCTTCGACCCGGACAGGGGATACCGCTTCACCACCTACGCCCTGTGGTGGATCCGGGCGGCGATGCAGGAATATATCCTGCGGTCCTGGTCGATGGTAAGGATGGGCACCACCGGGGCGGAGAAAAAGCTGTTCTTCAGCCTGCGCCGGGCGAAGAGCGCCATGAACCTGCTGCAGGAAGGCGACCTGAGCCCCGAGGAGGCCCGGCAGCTCGCCGAAACCCTGAAGGTGCCGGTCGCCGACGTGACCGGCATGAACGGCCGGTTGGCCGGCCCCGACCAGTCGCTCAACCTGCCGCTGCCCGGCATGGAGGACGGCCAGGCCCAGGACTGGCTGGTCGACCCGTCGGAGACGCAGGAGGAACTGCTGGCCCAGCGCCAGGAAATGGATCGCAGGAGGAAGCAGTTGAAGCGGGCCATGGAACAGTTGCAGGAGCGCGAGCGCTCCATCCTGGCGGCCCGCCGGCTTGCCGAGGAGCCGCTGACCCTGGAGGATCTGTCGCGCCAGTTCGGCATCAGCCGCGAGCGGGTGCGCCAGATCGAGGCGCGGGCGGTCGAGAAGCTTCAGCGCATGATGACCGGCGGACGGCGCATGCCCTCCCTGGCCATGGCCTGACGGGACGGCGACCACCATGCCCCACGGCAAGCTGAAGGAGGAGATGGCGACCCATATCGCCAGCCTGCGCCGCTACGCCATCGCGCTCACCCGCAATACGGACGAGGCGGAGGATCTGGTGCAGGAATGCCTCTCGAAGGCGATCGCCGGGGCCGATACCTTCCGGCCGGATGCGGACCTGCGCGTGTGGCTGTTCCGTATCCTGCACAATGTCCATGTCAGCGGCCTGCGGCGCCGGACGCTGGAGAACGCGGTCAAGGCCGACGCCGAGACCGCCGGCCTGGAGGCCGTGACGGAGCCTGCCCAGCACCGCCACCTGGAGGTGAAGGACGTCATGGCCGCGCTGTCCCGGCTGCCGGAGGACCAGCGCCGGGCCGTGACCCTGATCGCCACGGAAGAGTTGAAATACGAGGAGGCGGCCAAGCGCCTGGGCGTCCCGATCGGCACGTTCATGTCGCGGCTCGGCCGAGGCCGCGCGGCACTGCGCTCCATGCTCAATCAGGCCAGGCGGCCGAAGCTTCGCCTGGTCGGGGGGTCGGAATGACGATCGAAATCGACGAGAATGACCTTCATGCGTTCCTCGACGGCCAGTTGGCCGCGGAGCAGGAGGCCGTCGTGCTGGCATGGCTCGAGTCCGACCCGGATGCCCGGAGGCGGCTGCACGATTATGCCGAACAGAAGCTCCTGACGGCGATCGGGGCCGCGGAGACGGCTCACGACTCCGATCCCGAGCATACCCGGGAGCTGGCCGACGAGCTCGGCACCCGCCTGCAGCGGTCCCTGGGCCGGCGGCGGCCCCTGCTGTGGCTCCGGCAGGCGGCGGCGATCGTGGCGCTCGTCGCGGCGGGCTGGACTACCAACGAGCTGTATCACAACGTGATCGCGGACCGCCTGCCGACCTATGTGGTCGAGGCCACCGGCGCCCACCTGGTCTTCGCCGAAGGCCCCGTTCCGCAGGTCGGAACCGCGAGCCCGACGGGCGCCGACCTCGCCCGGCTGCTCTCGGCCCGCCTCGGCGAGCAGGTCGATATCCCCGAACTGTCGCCGATCGGCCTGAAGCTGGTCGGCGGCCGGGTGATGGGGGGCCTGGAGCATCCCCTGGCCGGCCTCGTCTATGAGGACAGGGAAGGTCATCGGCTGACCATCTGCCTGTCGCCGCGCGACGACGGCCCCGCCGACGGACTGCACATGGCGGAGGTCGGAGGAGTCCGGGTCGGCTACTGGAGCAACGGCGAGCAGAGCTACGTCATCGTCGCCGACACGAGCGAAACCCAGCTGCAGGCCATCGTCGGCCAACTGATGCGGGACAGGGAGTACCGGGACCACTATTATTGAGCGCCCGGCCTTCCGCGGGCGGCCCGGTCCGATGCGCAGGTTTGCCGGACGCGGCATGAGCCGCGGGATGGCGGCGGCCTTGCTCGTAACGCTGGGAGCGGTGACGGGCACCGCGGCCTATTTCCTGTCGGCCTATCTCCATTCCGCCCAGCCGGTCGCCGTCACCCTGGCGGGTTGCCGCGGCTTCGGCACCGCCAACGTCGAGATCCCGCTGGAACTCCTGGAGGAGGGAGACCGTGCGCCGCCGGTCAGCTTCGGCCCGATCGACCTGCCGGGCGCGGGCGGCGCCGTGACGCTGCGGTTCCGCTCCGCCGGGGTGGCGGACGGTCAGGGCGCCGGGGTCGTCAGGATCGGCGACGTATTGGAACTGCCGCGCACCTTCGGCGAGGCGGGACTGGTGCCGCACCGCATAGACCTGAGGTGCCGCGACGGCAAGTTGAAGACGGTCCGCTACCGGCGCGACCGCGCCGTCCACGAGTTCAGCGTCGTCGCCCGTATCGAGGGGAGTTACCTCGAAAAAGAGATTCGGTAGGGGAATCCGGTCGATGCCCGCCGGAGTCGGTCCCTTTTCAATGGATTTTTCCGCAGTCTGCCATACTTGTCGCGCTGGCTTGGAAAGGCTTGCCGGACAGGCATGAACCTCCGCGTCAGCAGAGTGTTACCTTCGGTCTACCCCGGGGTGACCGGCGGCGGTAGCCACGACGTCGATGGGGCTTGGCGCGAAAGGGTGTCCGCAGCGGGCACGCCGACGGCCGGGCGAAGAAGACAGGTATGCGAAACTGACATGGTGGAACGCCCTCTCGTCTATGTGCTGGAACCGATCGCGTCGAGCGCGGTCGCGACCCTGAGACAAAGTTGCGACGTGATCGACGCGGACGACCCCGCCCGGACGCGGTGGCACGAGGATGCGGACGGCCTGATCGTCCGGACCGGCAAGATCCCGCGCGAGCTGATCGCGGCGGCTCTCCGGCTGAAGGTGATCGGCAAGCACGGCGTCGGCGTCGACAACATCGATCTGGACGCCGCCCGCGAACGCGGCGTGGTGGTGATCAGCACCCCCGGGGCCAATGCCAACGCGGTGGCCGAACTCTCGGTCGGCCTGGCGCTTTCCGTGGCGCGCCGGATCGCCCAATTGGATCGGATGCTGCGGGACGGCAGTCTGGCCGGTCCGCCGCCCCGGGGGATCGAGCTGACCGGCAGGACCGTCGGGGTGGTCGGCCTGGGCAGCATCGGACGGCGCACCGCAGCCTTGTTCAGATCGGCATTCGGCGCCCCGATCCTGGCATATGATCCGTTCGCGGCCGAGGATGCCTTCCGGGAAGCCGGCGCCGAGCGTTGCGCCACCCTGGAGGAGCTGCTGCCCCGCGTCGACGTGCTGACCCTGCACATTCCTCTCAGCCGAGACACCGAAAAGCTGATCGACGCGCGCCGGCTGGCCCTGATGCGTCCGGAGGCCATGGTCCTGAACCTGTCGCGCGGCGGCATCGTGGACGAGGCGGCGCTGCGCGACGCGCTCGCCGGCGGCACCCTCGCCGGCGCCGCCACGGATGTCTTCGTGGTGGAACCGCCGCCCCGCGACCATCCCCTGCTGTCCCTGCCCAACTTCGTCGCCACGCCGCATATCGGGGCCGCCACCGCGGAGTCGATGGAGCGGATGGGCATGGACGTCGTCTCGGACGTCGCCGCCGTGCTGGCAGGCGGTGCGCCGCGACACCGCGTCGCCTGACCTCGGCAGGGCGCTTCGCCAGGGCGACGCGCACCGGATCAGGCCAGGGAAGCAGTCTCGACGACTACTCTCAACTTCATTTCAAAGTAGAAACGAAATATATGAGATATAAATCGTTTCGGACTCGATTCGGGTTGTTCGAGGGCCTAGGGTCGCGCAGCCAGACGCTCTTCCCGGTCCCTTCCGGCGCGGGAAAGAGGTTCCTGTCATTGATCCGCTAGATACCGAAGAAAGTGGAGAAACCCCATGGCCATGGTGGACAAGATCGCCGTTGTCGGCGCCGGACTGGTGGGACGCGGCTGGGCGATCGTCTGCGCCCGCGCCAATCGCCGGGTCGCCCTTTTCGACAGCAATCCCGAAGCCCTGCCCCTGGCGATGAAGGTCATCGAAGGCAATTTGCGCGACCTGTTCAATTTCGGCCTGATCGCGGTCGAGCCGGACCGGCTGCTGGAGCGGATCGAACCGAGTTCCGACCTGGCGGAGGCGGTCGGCGGAGCCAGCCACGTGCAGGAATGCGTCGTCGAACAGGTTGCCGTGAAGCGCGCGCTGTTCTCGGAACTGGATCGCCTGGCCGAGCCCGAGGCGGCGATCGCCAGTTCCTCGTCGGGGCTGCCGGCTTCCAGCTTCACCGAGCATCTGGCGGGCCGCGCGAGATGCCTCGTGGCCCATCCCGTAAATCCCACCTACCTGATCCCCCTGGTCGAGCTGATCCCCGCCCCCTGGACCGACGAGGAGGTGGTCCTGCGGACCCAGGCGCTGATGACGGCCCTCGGGCAGGAGCCGATCCGCACCACGCGCGAGATCCCAGGATTCGTGCTGAACCGGCTCCAGGGAGCGCTGCTGAACGAGGCGTTCAAGCTGGTCCAGGACGGCGTGGTCACGGTCGAGGACGTGGACAAGACCATCCGCGAAGGCCTGGGCCTGCGCTGGTCCTTCATGGGCCCGTTCGAGACGATCGACCTGAACGCGCCGGGCGGCATCGTCGATTACATCGCGCGCTACGGGCAGATGTATTACGAACTGGCGCAGAGCCAGGCGGAGCCGCGGGCCTGGGACGAGAACACCACCGGCCGGATCGAGCGGCAGCGCCGCCTGCTGCTGTCGGAAGACCGGCTCCAGGCGCGGCAGGACTGGCGCGACCGCCGGCTGATGGCCCTGGCCGCGCACAAGGCCCAGGCCGGCAAGGCCATCACCGAGTAGCGGGGCCGTCAGGCTTCGGCAGCCGGGGGGCGGCGGCGCTTCCGGCCAGGTCTAGCCAGGGCTGCCATGCGAGCGCGGCCATCCGCATCCACAGCCCGACCGGGTTGGCCCACATCAGGGCCGCCGGCCGGAACGCGTCGCCGACCGACCGGAACGACGGGGTGGCGCGTATGCTGATGGTCATCACTTCCGATCCGTCGTCCCGATGCTCGCGGACCGTCATCTCGACGGTCGCGGTCGGCAGGGCGGCCGTGATTTTCGTTTCTTCCACGATGATCTCTCCTCCGGCAGATAGGGCAACGGATGGGGCGGCGGGTGGGGCTTTCGTCCCCTTATAACCCGCCGGCGGCCGGATGGCTGCCGCTTTGCCGGGAGGAGCGTCCTTTCGAAGCAATGCTTCTGCACGGCGGCAGCCGAGGCAACCCGGCGCCATGACGATCGTTTTCCCCCGGTCCGTATGTTCTGGGGAATTCCATGGCTTTCTGGCTGGTTACCGGTGGTTGCGGCTTCATCGGCTCGCATCTGGCGGACGCTCTGGTCGCGCGCGGCGACCGCGTGCGGGTGCTCGACGATCTGTCCACGGGGCGACGGTCCAACCTGCCGCCGGGCGTCGAGTTGATGGTCGGGGACGTGGCGGACGCCGCGGCGGTGTCCCGGGCCATGGCCGGCGTGGACGGATGCTTCCACCTGGCGGCCGTCGCATCGGTACAGCGCGGCAACGAGGATTGGCTGGGCACCCACCGGATCAACCTGACCGGCACCGTCGCCGTGTTCGACGCCGCCCGGGCCTGCAACCCGCGCGGTCCCGTCCCGGTCGTCTACGCCTCGTCGGCGGCGGTCTATGGCGACACCCCCGACATGCCGCTGGCCGAGACCGCGGCGACCGCGCCTTTGTCGGCCTATGGCGCGGACAAGCTGGGCTGCGAGCTTCACGGCCGGGTGGCGTGGCGGGTCCATGGCGTGCCGTCCACGGGTTTCCGCTTCTTCAATGTCTACGGGCCGCGCCAGGACCCGAAATCGCCCTATTCCGGGGTGATAGCGATCTTCGCCGACCGCGTGGCCGGACGCCGGGAGATCACCGTGAACGGCGACGGCGGCCAGACCCGCGACTTCGTCTATGTCTCGGACGTGGTCAGGCACCTGGTGGCCGCGATGGACGGCAAGCCGCAGGGCAGCGCCGTCTACAATGTCTGCACCGGCCGGCCGACCACGGTGCTGGAACTGGCGCGGATCATCTCGCGCATCGGCGGGGTCGAGCCGCGCATCATCCACGGCCCCGCCCGCGCCGGGGACATCCGCGAGTCCCTGGGCGATCCGCGCCGGGCGGCGCAAGCCTTCGGCTTTACCGCCGACACCCCCGTCGCGGAGGGGTTGCGGGAAACCCTGGCGGCGGTCTCCCGCGGTATCGCGGCCGAGTAGGCGTCAGTAGCCGGACGCCCGGCGGCGCACGTTCCGGGCGAACCGGAAGGGTGACGGCAGGTTGGCGAGCATGTTTCCGATGCCCGAGACCTTGCCGGTGGTCCGCCCGACCCGCATGACGTCGGCGATCCGCCGGTCCAGGAAGGCCCAGGTTTCCGCCTTGCCGTCCGACTGGTCGTTGAGCCAGTAGAGTGTGGTCGAGGTCAGGACGGCGGCCAGCAGGGCGCGCTTGGTATAGTAGTTGTGGTCCGTCGAGGTGTCGCCCGCCGCGTACCACATGGCGTCGACCGTGCGATAGACGATCCTGCCCCCCAGCCCCGCGTTCTGCGGCAGGGCCAGGAAGGTCAGCGCGCGCCGGACCGCCTCCTCGTGGGGCGCCAGGATCTCCAGCCGCGCCCGGACCGCCAGGGTGATGCGGTCGCGCACCTTCATGGCGGCAAGGTCGTGCCTGTCCAGCTCCTCCAGCATCCTGCGGTCGGCCCAGCCGCTGAAATGCTCGACGATCTGCGGGATGCCGCCGGGAAAGGCCAGCTGCGCCGTGCCGCCGTCATGACCGGTCAGTGCTACCGCGTCGCGCAGGGACTGGTTTGTCCAGCCATCGAAAATGACGTTGGGCAGCATCGCTTCGAGGATTTCGTCCTTGATCCGGTCGAGATCGAACCCGTCTTCTTCCATTCCAGCCCCGTTCATTCCTGGGTCCCGTTCCCATCGTTGGTTTGGTTAAAGGATGTGGCGTCGCGGCCTCGCAAAGCCAACTCCGACAGGTCGTCGGGAAAGTAGCGGATTTCCTCGTTGAAGGTCAGCAGGGCGAGGTCGGGCATCCGGTCCAGGTAGAGCACGCCGTCGAGATGGTCCAGCTCGTGCTGGACGACGCGGGCATGGAATCCCCTGGCCTCGCGTTCCACCGGCCGGCCCTCGGCATCCAGCCCGCGGTAGCGGATGTGGGCGTGGCGCGGCACGATGCCGCGCAGGCCGGGTATCGACAGGCAGCCTTCCCACCCCGGCACCATCCCGGTGCCGACCGGCTCGATCACGGGGTTGATCAGTACCGACAGCCCGCGCGGCCGGTCCTCCTCCCCCTCCAGGGTCGCGCGCTCGCCGGGCACGATGAACAGGATGACCCTTTTCGGCACATGGACCTGCGGTGCCGCCAGCCCGGCGCCCGACGCGTCGGCCATGGTCTCCGCCATGTCGGCGATCAGCCGCCGGATTTCCGGGTCGGACGGGTCCTCGACGGGATCGGCGACCCGGCGCAGGACGGGATGGCCCATGCGGGCGATCTTCAGAATAGCCATGGCCCCAGTATGGGTGTATAAGCTGCGGAAGCAAAGCCCGCGCCGCACCGGTTTGACGGAACGGATGCGGTCGGCAACCGTTTAGTCCTTGAGAAAGGGCTCCCCGGCATGCTAGAACCCGCGACCAAAGTCGGACGGGTGCCTTTTGCGCATCGTGCGTTTGAATTCAACTGTTGGAGAGACACCAAACCGTGCAAGTGCTGGTTCGTGACAACAACGTCGATCAGGCCCTGCGCGCGCTGAAGAAGAAGATGCAGCGCGAAGGGATTTTCCGTGAAATGAAGCTGCGGCGCAACTACGAGAAGCCCTCGGAGAAGCGTGCGCGTGAGAAGGCGGAGGCCGTTCGCCGCACCCGCAAGCTGCTGCGCAAGCGCATGGAGCGTGAAGGCTATTGATCGACTGACGGTCCGCGCCCGTCGAGACCGCGGATTCCAGGCCAAGCTTGCAAAAACCGCCCCGGCACCGTCCGGTGGCGGTTTTCGGCTTTGGTGATCTACGGCGATCGGACGCGGCTGTAGATTCTCGTAGTCTTGTAGGTCGGCCTTGGCCGAAGGCCGACGCCGACAGCGTGGCCGGAACGTTGACGCAGGGTGTCGGCGTTCGCCCTGACGGGCGAAGGCCGACCTACGATTGATCAGGTCAGCGATATCTCCCGCTCGGCACTTCCGGGCGCGATCCAGCCGGCCGCCTCCTGCGGCGGCAGCGGGGCGCTGAACAGATAGCCCTGGCCGAAGCCGCAGGCCATGTCGGACAGCAGCTTCGCGTCCTCCGCCGTCTCGATGCCCTCGGCGATGACCTCAAGCTTCAGCAGATGGGCGAGGTCGACGATGATCCGGACCATGTCCCGGCTCTCGGTCGACCGGCACATCGCCGCGACGAAGGACTGGTCGACCTTCAGCGAATCGACCGGAAACCGGTGGAGATAGCTGAGCGACGAGTAGCCGGTGCCGAAATCGTCGATCGACAGCCGCAATCCCAGCGCCTTGAGCTGCCAGAGAACGCCGATCATCTCCCCGGCTTGGCTCATGGCCGCGGTCTCGGTCAGCTCCAGCTTGATCTGGGCGGGATCGACGCCGCTTTCCGCCAGCGCCTCCGCCACGGTATCCAGCAGGTCGCGGTCGCCGAGCTGCCGGGCGGAGAGGTTGATGCTCATGAACAGCGGCTCGGCGCCCTGCCCCCGCATCGCCGTCCAGCGCACCATCTGGTGGCAGGCCCTGTGCAGGACCAGCCGGCCAAGCGGCACGATCAGCCCCGTGACCTCGGCGATCGGGATGAAGACCCCGGGCGACACCCTGCCGCGGGTCGGGTGGTCCCAGCGCACCAGCGCCTCGAACCCGGCGAGGCGGCCTTCCCGCAACGCCACGATCGGCTGGTAGGCGACCCAGATCTGGTCGCCGGCATCGATCGCGCGGCGCAGGTCGGTTTCAAGGCTCAACCGGTCCAGCTGCGCTGCGTGCATGGTCTCGTCATACAAGCAGGTCCCGCCGCCCGCCTCGACCGCGCGCTCGCAGGCCACCTCGGCGTTGCGCAGAAGCGCCTCGGGCTCGACCTGGCCGGCGGCGATGCCGTAGCTCGCCGTCATGAAAACCGTCCTGCCATCCAGGTGGAACGGCTCGTAGAGCGCTTGGCCCAACCGGCGGGCGGTTTCTTCCTCGGCCCCGCCGGCGGCGGTCCCCAGGACGGCCAGCTGCCGGTCGCCGGTGCGGGCCAGCAGGGCGTCGTCGCCCAGGCGCTCCCCGAGCCGGGAGGTCAGGGCGCGCAGGAGCGTGTCGGCGAAGGCGGTGCCCAGGCTGATCTTGAGGCTGCCGAAGCGCGTCAGCTCCACCGCGACGATCCAGGGCGACTCGGACGCCGCCTGACGCTCCGCCACCCGCTTCAGCAGCTGGGCGCGGTTGGGCAGGCCCGTCACGGCATCGAAATAGGCCATGCGTTCCAGCCGGGCGCGGGCCTGCCGGCGCTCGGTGATGTCGCGCAGATAGGCCGTGAAGAACCGGCCCTCCGCCGTCGCCACCTCGGTGATCGCCAGTTCCAGCGGCATCCGGCTGCCGTCGGACCGCAGGCCCTCGACCTCGATCCTGGAGCCGAGGACTCGGGTCTCCCCCGACGCCAGATAGCGGCCGAGCCCGGTCTCATGGGGACCGCGCATTTCCGGCGGGACGATCACCTCGGCGAGCGACCGCCCGATCACCGCTTCGCGGCGCCAGCCGAAGGTGCGTTCCGCCGCCCGGTTGAACTCCACCACCCGCCCGCCGTCGTCGATCGTGATGACGCAGTCCAGCGCGGTGTCGAGCATCGCGCTCTTCAGCGCCTCGCTGGTGCGCAGGACGCCGGCGGCCCGGCTGCGCTCGACCGCGCCGGCGATCAGGGCGGCGGCCGTCTTCAGCACGTCCAGCTCAAGCTCGGACCAGACCCGCTCGCTCTCGCAGTCGTCGAAGCCGAGATGCCCCCACCAGACGCCGTCCAACAGGATCGGGACCGAAACGAAGGAAAGGATGCGCTGGTACTCGAAGTCCTCCCGCAGGTATCCGGACAGGTCGCGGGTCAGTCCCTGGATCAGCTCGCCGCGCCGGCGGCGCTCGGTCCAGTCCGTCAGCGTCGGGTCGGTGCCGACCAGCTTCTCGTCGGTATTGCGCGGATCGCCGACCAGGGGCGCCAGCCCCGGGGCCGCCCAGTCGTGCCGGCAGGTCTGCGCCAGCCCCTGCCCCGCTACCTCGTGGACCTCGAACAGATAGACCCGGCTGACGCCGGCGGCGGCGGCGAGCCGGCCGAGCAGATCATCGATCCCGGCCCGCCAGTCCGGAAGGGCCACCATCGCGGCGGCGCCGTGGGCGATCGCCTGAAGGATCGCGTTGCGCCGATCCACGGCGTCCTGGAGAGAGGCGAGCATCGTGTTTTCCCCTCTCGGGCCGCCGTCAGGAGAAAACTATATCACGCCGATCGAGCCGGTGCGCAAGTCGAACGACAGGCATGAAAAAGGCGGTGGCGCCCCGCGGCGCCACCGCCTTTTGATCTATCCTTGAAGACGCCGGACAGCTTAGTCCAGGGCCTTCAGGACCTCTTCGGTAACTTTCTTGGCGTCGCCGAACAGCATCATGGTGTTGGGGCGGAAGAAGAGTTCGTTCTCGACGCCGGCGTACCCCGCGGCCATCGACCGCTTGATGAACAGAACGGTCTTTGCCTTCTCCACGTCCAGGATCGGCATGCCGTAGATCGGCGAGGTCGGGTCGGTCTTGGCGGCCGGGTTGGTCACGTCGTTGGCACCGATCACGAAGGCCACGTCGGCCTGGCCGAAGTCGCGGTTGATCTCCTCCAGCTCGAAGACCTCGTCGTAGGGCACGTTGGCCTCGGCCAGCAACACGTTCATGTGGCCGGGCATGCGGCCGGCGACGGGATGGATCGCGTAGCGGACCTCGACGCCCTCGTGCTTCAGCATGTCGCCCATCTCGCGGAGCGCGTGCTGGGCCTGCGCCACCGCCATGCCGTAGCCCGGCACGATGATGACCGAGGAGGCGTTCTTCATGATGAAGGCGGCGTCCTCCGCCGAGCCCGCCTTGACCGCCCGGTCGCCGGCAGGGCCGCCGGCCGCAGCCGCCGCGCTGTCGCCGCCGAAGCCGCCCAGGATGACGTTGAAGATCGACCGGTTCATGCCCTTGCACATGATGTAGGACAGGATGGCGCCGGAAGACCCGACCAGCGCGCCGGTGATGATCAGCAGGTTGTTCTCCAGCGTGAAGCCGATGCCGGCCGCAGCCCAGCCGGAGTAGCTGTTCAGCATCGACACCACCACCGGCATGTCGGCGCCGCCGATGGGGAGGATCAGCAGGAAGCCGAGCGCCAGCGCCAGCAGCACGATGATCCAGAGCGCCACGGTGGAGTTGGTCACGCACAGCCAGACGATGCACAGCACCAGCACGATGCCGATGCCGGCATTCAGCATGTGCTGCATGTTGAAGACCAGCGGCTTGCCGCTGACCAGGCCCTGGAGCTTGGCGAAGGCGACCAGCGAGCCGGTGAAGGTGATCGCGCCGATCGCGACGCCCAGTGCCATCTCGATCAGGCTGCCGGTGCGGATGGCACCCGAGGTGCCGATGCCGTAGGCCTCCGGCGCGTAGAACGCCGCGATCGCGACGAACACGGCGGCGAGGCCGACGAGGCTGTGGAAGGCCGCGACCAGCTGCGGCAGGGCCGTCATCTCGATCCGGCGGGCGATGATGGTGCCGGCGGTGCCGCCGATCGCCAGCCCGACCAGGATCAGGGTGATCGACAGGCCGGAGATCAGCCCCGGCAGCATCAGCGTGGTGACGATCGCGATCACCATGCCGACGATGCCGAAATTATTGCCCTGGCGGGAGGTCTCGGGGCTGGAGAGGCCGCGCAGCGCCATGATGAAGCAGATGGCGGCGACGAGGTATGCCAGCGGGGCTAATGTGGCCATGTTGGTTCAGGGCTCCCTTTATGCCTTCTTCTGCTTCTTCTTGTACATCGCCAGCATGCGCTGGGTGACAATGAAGCCGCCGAAGATGTTGACCGAGGCCAGGATGACGGCGAGGAAGCCAAGCATCGTGGAGAAGGTGAAGCCGGCCGTGCTGCCGGTCGCGATCAGCGCGCCGACGATGATCACGGAGGATACCGCGTTGGTGACGCTCATCAGCGGCGAGTGCAGCGCCGGCGTCACCCGCCAGACCACGTAGTAGCCCACGAAGCACGCCAGCGCGAAGACCGTCAGGCCGGTGATGAAGAAGCTGTGGTCCGCCGGAGCCTGCTCGACGGCGCCGGCCGCCAGGCGGGACGTCTCGGCGGCGAGCCGGTCGGCTTCGATGGTGAGTGATCGCAGTGCCTGCTGCAGGTTGGTGACCTGCTGGGCCAGTTCCTGGCTTGTCATCGGCTGTGTTCCCCTCAGCTCTTGGCCGCGGCTTCGGCGGCGAAATTGGGATGCACCACGGCGCCGTCGCGGGTCAGCGCGGTGCCCTTGATGATCTCGTCGTCCCAGTTGATCGTCAGGCCCTTTTCCTTGTCGATCAGCGGGGTCAGGAAGTTCAGCAGGTTCTTGGAATAGAGCATCGAGGCGTCGACCGCGTTGCGGCTGGGCACGTTGATGTGGCCGACGATCTTGACGCCGCCGACATCCACGACCTCGCCCGGCTTCGAGCCCTCGACGTTGCCGCCCTGCTCCACCGCCAGGTCGACCAGCACGGAACCCGGCTTCATGGAGCGGACCATCGCCTCGGTCACCAGGATCGGAGCCTTGCGGCCGGGGATCAGCGCCGTGGTGATGACGATGTCCTGCTTCTTGATCGTCTCGGCGATCAGGGCCCGCTGCTTCTCCTGGTACTCCTTGCTCATCTCCTTGGCGTAGCCGCCGGCCGTCTGGGCCTCCTTGAACTCCTCGTCCTCGACCGCGACGAAGGTGGCGCCGAGCGACTGCACCTGCTCCTTGGTCGCCGGGCGCACGTCGGTCGCGGAGACGACGCCGCCGAGCCGGCGGGCCGTCGCGATCGCCTGGAGGCCGGCGACGCCGACGCCCATGATCATGCAGCGCGCAGGCGGCACGGTGCCGGCCGCGGTCATCATCATCGGGAAGGCGCGGCCGAACTCCGAGGCGGCGTCGACCACCGCGCGGTATCCCGCCAGGTTCGCCTGGCTGGACAGCACGTCCATCGACTGGGCGCGGGTGATGCGGGGCATCAGCTCCATCGCGAAGGCGTTGACCTTGGCGTCCGCGTAGGCCTGGATCTGGTCGCGCGCCTGGTAGGGTTGGAGGATGGCGACAAGCATGGCGCCGGGCTTCATCAGCGCCACCTCGTCCGGGCCGCCCTCGGCCTCGGTCAGGGGACGCTGGACCTTGAGCACGATGTCCGCGTCGCCGAGGGCCGCCGCCTCGTCCGGCGCGATGGTGGCACCCGCGTCGACGAAGACCTGGTCGGGAATCGAGGCGTGCTCACCGGCGCCGGTTTCGACAACGACGTCCAGCCCGAGCTGCTTGAATTTCTTGATGGTATCCGGCGAGGCCGCGACGCGGCGCTCATGGGCGCGCCGCTCCTTCGGTATGGCGACTTTCATCCTGGCTGGTTCCCTTGGCGCTGATTTTTTTGCCGAGAATTATGGCGGACGGTTGATGCGACGGCAAAATGCCGCATTCTGGAAAGTTTGTGAAGCGCTCTAGCCACTAACCTTTCCAATTGAATTATGTCCACTAAACCTTCGGCACCGCGCCATGCACAGTGGACAATGGTCGCATGCGGCACGAAAAAGGGCGGCCGACCCTTTCGGATCGGCCGCCCTCCTCGGCGGTTTCGGACGTGATAAAGCCCGCGGTCGTTACCGGGCCTGGGAACCGCCCGGCAGGATCGACGCGAGCTGGTTCATGAACTGCGCGCACGAGCCCTTGTTGTCGGCGTTGTATTCCTGCTCGATCTGGATCAGCAGCTGCTGCACCTCGCCCTGGCGGCTTTCGGGAACCTGGCTGGCCCGGTCCTCCAGCGACGCCCAGGTGGTCGGCTGGCAGTCGTTGATCGTGTAGCGCTGCGGGATCGGCTGGCCGCTGGCGGTGCCCGCCGCCAGGCTGCCGTTGGCGTCGCGGCTCATGCCGGTACCCATCGGGCGGGTCTCGGTCGAACCCGCGACGGGACCGCCGCCCGCCACACCGCCGCTGCCGGCGCCCTGGGCGCCCGCCGGCGGGACCACGCCGCCGCCGGCCGCGGCACTCATGTCGTTGACCTGGCCGCCGGCCTTGACGATCGAATTGCGTGCATCCGCCAGGATCTGGGCGCAACGGGCGCGGTTGCCGTCCTGCGCCTGGTTCTCCGCGGTCTGGAGCTGCACGCCGATGCGCTCGCGGATCAGGTCGTTCTGGACGCTTTCCAGATCGGAGCGGACGGCGGCCACGTCGGTGGGACCGCAGGAGGAGGGAACCTGGAGGTTGGTCGTGCCGGTCGGGAAGGTGGCATCGCCGGTGCCCGAGCTCTGCGCCCCGGCAGCCGCGCGGCCCGTCTGGGAGCCGTCGGTCTGGCCGGTCTTCAGGCCGGTGTCCTGCTGCGCCAGGGCTTGACCGGAGACGCCAATGGCCAGGGCCAGCACGGCTGCACCGTAATACAGTTTGTTCATGGGGATTGATCCTCGTCTTGGGGGCGATCCGATCGCCGTTCGGCAACCTTTGGCCCCCTCAACAAAGGTTTTGACGGGTTGGTTCCGTAATTTCTCACGGAAAATCGACAACACGCGCCGGGAACACGCGCCGGAGGTCAGGTCGGCAGCGGCACCCCATGGCGATTGAGCAGCCCGGTCTGGCGCGTCTCCAGCGCGTTCACGTCGAAGTCGCCGATCAGATCATGGAAGAGCTGGTACCAGTTCACTTCGGCCTGCAGGTGCAGGAACACCGACCCCAGCCCGATGGCCGCCCGGTCCATGAAGACGAACTCCCGGGGGATCTCCAGCCCGCCGACCTCGTGCAGCGCCCGGTGGACCTTCTCCGCCGCCTCGCGCCCGTACATGGCGCTGTTGGTCTCGTCGATCCTGCGGGTCCGGTCGTCCATGATCGGGGCATAGACGAAGCGGGCCCAGACATTGAGGATATCGATCAGCTGGTTGTCGATCCTGTTGAAGCCCCAGACCCGGTAGGCCTCGGCCGCCAGGTCGCGGTCGTCGGTCTGGAGGGCATGGTACAGGTCGATGACGCCCTTGACGAAGCTGGGCTTGAAGATGCGGATGCAGCCGAAATCGAGCAGGTTGATCGAGGCGTCGGGCCGGACGGTGTAGTTGCCCAGGTGCGGGTCGCCATGGATCGTGCCGCAGGTGTAGAACGGCGTGTACCAGGCCCGGAACATGTTGAGCGCCAGGTCGTTGCGGCGTTCCGGATGGTCCTTGACGAAGTCCAGGATCTTGCGGCCCTCGAGCCAGCCCATGGTCAGCAGCCGCTTGGTGGACAGCTCCGGAACCACTTCCGGCACCTGGACGGTGCCGACCGGCTCCAGGATGTCCCGGTACAGCGCCGTGTGCCGGGCCTCCAGCGCGTAGTCCAGCTCCTCGCGCAGGCGTGCCGAGATCTCGGCGTGGATCTGCCGGGTGGAGATGGTCTTGTCGTAGCGCTCGTAGATCGAGAAAATCAGTCCGAGCTGCCCGAGGTCGGCCTCGACCGCGGACATCATGTCGGGGTACTGGAGCTTGCAGGCGAGCTGCCTGCCGTCCAGCCCGACCGCCTTGTGGACCTGCCCGAGCGACGCGGCGGACGCGGCCTCGTGCTCGAACTTGGCGAACCGCTTCTGCCAGTCGGGACCTAGTTCCGCGGCCATCCGCCGCTTGACGAAGGGCCAGCCCATGCTGGGCGCGTCGGCCTGGAGCTGCGAGAGCTCCTGGACATATTCCTGCGGCAGGGCGTCGGGAATGCTGGACAGGATCTGCGCCACCTTCATCAGCGGCCCTTTCAGCCCGCCCAGCGCGTCCCTCAGTTCCTTCGCGTGCTCGCCGCGTTCGAGCTTGATGCCGAGATAGCGCTGTCCGGCGAGCCGCGCCGCCAGCCCGCCCATCGCCGTGGAGACCCGTGCATAGCGGGCGATGCGCCCGCCGAACGAGTTCTGTTCAGTGCCGTTTGCCATGCACGGAAAGTGGTGCTCCGACGGGCGAAAGGCTAGTGCGCGGGGGCGCGCATCGGACGGCCGGCGGGGCGGCGCCGCAGGGGACCGGCCTTCGAGCGGACAGACGAAAGATCCGCCAATTCTTCAGCATACAAGGGTATGTTCATCGCTATATTACAGACGTACAATAATATACCATTCTCCAAACAGGGTAATTATGATGCACCAAGCATAGCGGAAACTTCTTTCCCTATGTTCCGGCGACCCATGGAGTCCGGGCCGTCGCCGCCTCGAATTCCTCAGCGCTGCACATTCCACGCAAACCCCACATCGTTCGGCAGGAGTACAAGATGGCAAGAGTATCCCTGAGGGTGACCAACGCGGACAACGAGATCGTCGTGTTCCTGAACGGACTGGTCGTCTATGCCCGGGAGCAGGAGGAGGACGCCACGTTCGACGACGTCACCGACCTGGATCCCTACCTGACGTCCGGCCTCAACGTCCTGATCCTGGTCGGGGTCAACTGGAGCGCCGCGGCCAACTACCGGGGCGCCCTGACGATCGGCGACATCACGCAGCCGTTCTCCTACCAGAAGGACGACGCGCAGCCCGGCGTCTCCTGGATCCAGACCTTCACCATCCCGGCCTGAGGCCGAACGCTCAGCACGAGGCTCCCGCCACCCTCGCCACCTCCCCCTCGCCCAGCGGCGGCGGGTCGAACTGGAGGTGGATGCCGTGGCGGGTGACCCCGACCACGTGGGCGTGCTGGGGCTGGTCCCGGTCGGGGATGCGCAGCTTCAGCCGGTCGCCCGCCTTGAACTTGATGCCGCTGCTGATCAGGGCGCCGCCGCGCGACACGTCGAGCAGTTCGGCCTCTCCGGCGCCGAACGGGCCGGCGACCTCCGTCGTGACGTGGCAGGGGTGGCGGGTGTGGGCGCGGCGGTTGGCCTCCTCGGTCGAGGTGCGGACGATCTGGGTCAGCGCCTCCGCCAGCGCCCCGATCCCGTCGCTCAGGGCCGAGGCCGCCAGCTTGCTGCTTTCCGCCAGGTCGTCGGTGCGCCTCACGTCGCCGGACAGGGCGTCCACATGGACCGAGACGTCGCGGGTCGCCCGGGCGGTCGCCTCGACATTGCCGGCGATCTCGGCGATGGCCAGGGACTGCTCCTCCATCGCGGTGCCGATCCGGCCCGCTATGCCGTCCACCGCCGCGATGGCGTCGCCGACCCGGCCGACGGCGGCGCCGGCGTCCCCGGCCGCCGCCTGGATGCGGGTGATCAGGTCGCCGATCCGGTCGGTCGAGCTCTCGGTCTCGCGCGACAGCGCCTTGACCTCCGCCGCGACGACGGCGAAGCCCTTGCCCGCCTCCCCGGCGCGCGACGCCTCGATGGTGGCGTTCAGCGCCAGCAGGTTGGTCTGCGAGGCGACATTGCGGATCAGGCCGACGATCCCGCCGATCTCGGCCGCGACCTCATCCAGCGTGCGGATGACGCCGGCGGCGTCGCGGGCGCTGGCGACCGCGAGCCCGGCGGCGGCGGTGGCCTCCTTCACCCGGGCGTTGATCCGGTCCACCGAGTCGGACAGCCGCCCCGCCGCCGAGGCGGCGGTCTCCACCGCCTCCAGCGCCTGGGCCGTGGTGTCGGACATCTCGCGGGCGTTCCGGTCCATGCTGCGCGCGGCGGCATGCAGGCCGGCCGTGGCGTCGCGCATGCCGTCGGTCTGGCCGGTCACGGTCTCGATCGCCTTGCGGGTCTGACCGTCCACCTTGTCGGCCATGCCGCGGATGGCGGCCCGCACCTCGTCGCGGTGGAATTCCTCCAGCCGTTCCTCTTCCACCCGCATGGCGCGGACCTTGAGCGCGTGGTCGCGGAAGACCTGGACCGACGCGGCCATGGCGCCGACCTCGTCGGCCCGGTCGAGACAGGGAACCTCCTCGTCCAGCTGGTCGGCGGCGAACCGCCCCATGACCGCGCGCAGGCGGGTCAGCGGCCCCAGCAGCCCGCGCATCGCGAGGAACGACGCGGCGGCCACCACCAAGGCGGCGACCCCGCCCAGCAATCCGACGACGCGGACCATGGCGTCCACCATGGTCATGAAGGAGGCCCGCGGCTCGCCGACGAACAGCGCGCCGATCACCTTGCCCTGGGGATCGGCGATCGGATCATAGGCGGCGAGATAGGGCTCCCCCAGCACCGCGACCTCGCCCCGGAAGGGCTGCCCGCGCTTCAGCACGGTATCGATCACGGCGGGATCGACCAGCCCCGACCCGACCGCCCGGCGTCCGGTCGAATCGCGGACGGAGGTCGCCACCCGGCGGCTGTCGGAGAACAGCGTCACCGCCCCGCCGGTCAGCGAACCGATGCGGTCCACCAGGTCCATGTTGCCTTCCAGCGGCGTCTCGCCCGCGGTCAGCTTGCCCTTGTCGTCGAGCCGCGGGGCGCCCAGGTGCCGAAGCATTTCCCAGGCGACGCGCATGTTGGCTTCCTGCCGCGCGAACCCCAGCCGCTCGCCCTCCGCCAGGAGCACGGCGCGGAGCGCCACCAGGTTGACGATGCCGATCGCCCCGATCGCGAGGATGCACAGGAGGGCGATCTTGGTGGATATGGACAGTCGATTGACCAGCGGCACGATCCCACGCCTCGGCAGTCTCAAAGCGCGAGGAACCTATCATCGATGCGCGCGAGAGTCAGTGCCGGGATGGAGTCATTCGCAAACTATCTTGCCGCAGGCGGGGAAGGAACTTACGGACCTTCCGGCGGCTGGCCGCTCATCGTCGCATAAAGGCATCGACTTGTTTGCACGTCTGAACAGCCCGCAGGTCGGGCAGGATGCGACACTACGATTGTGATGCCCGTGCGGACCAGGGTATGGCGGCAACCGATGGCGCTTGCTGTATGGTCGGGATTTCGCTTAAAATGGGGCCAAGGTCCGGTGGAGAGACGGAAGTTGCACTCTCCCGTCTCCCCGGTCGAAGTTAGAGCCTGATCAGGAGTTCAAACCTGACCCGGCCCCACTGGACCCGAACCTTGACTACCAAACGCATCACCTCCTTTCGGTTCGCGTCCGGGATGTTCGCGCATCTCGGACGCGGCCGAATTTGGGCGAATGCGATGGAATGCGCAACGGCATTCACGCGCATCGCGGGAACCGTCCGCGGCGCCTTATCCTGATAATCCATATTTCTTGACGTGCGGACGTATTCGGTCCAGTGTCGGCCCACCTTCGCAACCGCGAGGGGCGGCCGGACCGGGGAATTGGCCTTCCCCAGCCCGGCCTGACCACGATGCACACTTTGAGGACTACATCATGGCTGATGGCAGCCTTAGCACACCCGGCGCGGTTTCGCGCCGGTCATTGTTATCCGTCGCCGCGTCGATCCCGGTCGCCTCGGCTGCGGCGGGGGCTTCCCTTCCGTCCCGCGTTCCGCAGCCTGTCTTCGCGCTGCTCGACCGCTACCGCGACACCGGCCTGCGTCTTCGCGAAACCGAGGCCGCGCGCGCCCGGACGCTGCTGTCGATCCCGGAAAGCCTGTGTCCCGGTCCCACGGGCACCGGGACGGTGACCGGCTGGCCGGAATGGACGCCGGAGGAAATGGCGGCCCTGGGGCTTCCGCCCACCATGTCGCGGCGCCCGTCGCAGGCCGAGCTGACCCGCCACTTCCGCCAGAGCCTCCATCCGGACCCGGCGAAGCAGGGGGAGACCAAGCGGCTGCACAAGGCGCGCATCGTAGCCTTGCGGAAACGGTGCGACCTTCAGAAGGAATGGTACGGCCGCACCGGCCTCGATGACCTCAACCGGCGGCGCGCCCGGTTGCTGGAGGAGAAGCGCGGCATCGAGCGGGACCTGATGGCGTTGATGATCGGCCCCGGCCGGGCCGCCACCGACGCCTGAGGTTCCGCCCGGACGGTCCCGGCGGCGGGGACGGCGGCCATGCCGCTCCCGCCGCCGGGAACCGGAGAAGGATCGTCAGCGGTCCTGCCGCTCCAGCTCGTCGATGAAGCCGCGGATCACGCCCAGGCCCTTGTCCCAGAAGGCCGGGTCGGAGGCGTTGAGGCCGAACGGGGCCAGCAGTTCCTGGTGGCGCAGCGTGCCGCCGGCCGACAGCATCTTAAGGTACCGCTCGGCGAAGCCGTCCGCCGCGTCCTGGTAGACCGCGTAGAGCGAGTTGACCAGGCAGTCGCCGAAGGCATAGGCGTAGACATAGAAGGGCGAGTGGATGAAGTGCGGGATATAGGCCCAGTAGGTCCGGTATCCCTGGTCGAAGCGAAGCGCCGGGCCGAGGCTCTCCGCCTGCACGTCCATCCAGATCTCGCCGATCCGCTCCGCCGTCAGCTCGCCCTCGCGCCGCTCGGTGTGGAGCCGCTGCTCGAAGTCGAAGAAGGCGATCTGGCGGACCACCGTGTTCAGCATGTCCTCCACCTTGGAGGCCAGCATGATCTTCTTGGCGGCCGGGTCGGTCTCGGCGTCGAGCAGCGAGCGGAAGGTCAGCATCTCGCCGAACACAGACGCGGTCTCCGCCAGGGTCAGCGGCGTGTCCGCCATCAGGTGGCCCTGGCGGCCGGCCAGCACTTGGTGGACGCCGTGGCCCAGTTCGTGGGCCAGGGTCATCACGTCGCGGGTCTTGCCCTGGTAGTTGACCAGCAGGTACGGGTGGACGCTCGGCACCGTCGGGTGGGCGAAGGCGCCGGGCGCCTTGCCCGGCCGGACCGGCGCGTCGATCCAGGCATTGTCGAAGAAGCGGCGGCCGACGGCGGCCAGCTCCGGCGAGAAGCGGCCATAGGCGTCCAGAACGATGCCGCGGGCCTCGTTCCACGGGATCAGCCGGTCCACGTCGTCCGGCAGCGGCGCGTTGCGGTCCCAGTAGTCCAGCGTGTCGCCGCCGAACCACTTGGCCTTGAGCGCGTAGTAACGGTGCGACAGGTCCGGGTAGGCGCCCTTGACGGCGGTGACCAGCGCGTCCACCACCTCGTCCTCGACGTGGTTGGACTTGTTGCGGGACGATGTCGGGCGCGGATAGTTGCGCCACTTGTCGTCGATCTCCTTGTCCTTGGCCAGCGTGTTGGTGATCAGCGCGAAGGTGCGGCTGTTGGCTTCGAGCACCCGGCCGATCTCCACCGCCGCCTCGCGCCGGCGTTCGGACGAGCGGTCGGTCAGGCGGTTCAGCGCCTCGGTGCAAGTCATCTCCCGGCCGCCGATGGTGAAGCGGAGGCCGGCGATCGTCTCGTCGAACAGGCGGTTCCAGGCGGCGCGTCCGACCACGTATTTCTCGTGGAGCAGCCGTTCCAGCTCGTCAGAAAGCTGGTGCGGGCGGAACACGCGGATGTCGCGCAGCCAGGGCGCGTACTTCGCCAGTTCCGGCGACTTCATCTTGGCGGCCAGCACCGCGTCGTCGAGACGGTTGAGCTCCAGGGTGAAGAACAGCAGATAGGTCGAGATGCCGTTGACCCGTTCCTGGATGCCCTGGAAGAACTTGCCCACGTTCGGGTCGTTCATGTCGCCGGCATAGACAAGGTGCGCATAGCTCATGATGCGCGACAGGGTCTCGTCGATCTCCTCGTAGGCGGCCACCGCCGTCCCGAGCTGGGCACCGCCGAGGTCCGCCAGCTTGCCGTTGTAGCTCTTGTGGAAGTCCTTCGACGCCTTTTCCATCCGGTCCAGGTCGGTCTTGAGCGCGTCGGAGTCCTGACCCGGGTAGAGGTCGCCCAGATCCCAGGTCGGCAGCTCGCCGAGGTCGGGCATTCCCGGTTCGGGATTGTCGAGCGGCTCCGCGGTCGCTATCTGGCTCATCGGTTTCCTCCTGTTGCGCTGCCAGGGATATAGGCGGGCGATTGAACCCATCCAAGCGGCCGTCCCGTTCTATATATCGGGCCATGACCGGCACCGATGCCCCATAACGCCTCCGCCGTACGGCCCCGAGGCCCACTCCGGAATGGACCTCTCCAACACGGAAAGCAGACATGACCAGCACGCGCCCCGATCACCCGCCGCGGACGGACCGCGACACCACCGACCGAGACACCACCGATCGCGACACCTATGACCGCTGGTCAAGCCTGCCCGACATGTTCTTCGACCAGGTGCTGCGCCACGGCGACCGGCCGCTGCTGATCTCCAAGCGGGGCGGCGAGTGGGTCCGGCAAAGCTGGGAGGAGGTCGCGCGCGACGTCCGGCGGGCCGCGGCGGGACTGCGCGGACTGGGCGTCGGGCGCGGCGACCGGGTCGCCATCGTCGCGGAGAACCGGCCGGAATGGCTGGTCGCCGATTTCGCGATCATGTCGCTGGGCGCCATCACCGTGCCGGCCTACACCACCAGCACCACGTCGGACCATGTCCACACGCTGACCGACAGCGGCGCGCGGGTCGTGCTGGTCTCCACCCCGGCGCTGATGCGCAAGGTGCTGCCCGCCATCCTGCAGGTGCGCGACATGCGGGCGGTGGTCAGCTTCAACGAGGACATGCCGGGCATGCCCGACGGGGCGCCCGAGGCGCTGGGCTGGGCGGAGCTGCTGAGGCGCGGCGCCGCGCAGGAGGCGGAGAGGTCCCCGGCACCGATTCCAGTCCCGGAGGACGTGCCGGCCGGGCGCGACGACGTGGCCTGCATCATCTATACCTCCGGCACCGGCGGAACGCCCAAGGGCGTGATGCTGACCCACGGCAACATCCTGTCCAACTGCAAGTCGGCCTATACCCTGGTCGAGGATGTCGGCCTGGGGGAGGAGACCTTCCTGTCCTTCCTGCCCCTGGCCCACGCCTATGAGCATACCTGCGGCCAGATGTTCGCGCTGACCCTGGGCGCCCGGATCGCCTACGCTGAGTCGGTCGAGAAGCTGGCCGGCAACCTGGGGGAGGTCAAGCCGACCATCATGACCGCCGTGCCGCGCCTGTACGAGGTGCTGGAAGCGCGCATCCGGCGGGAGGTCGAGCGGGCCGGCGGCCTGCGCCTCGCCCTGTTCCGCAGGACGCTGGAGCTGGGCGCCAAGCGGTATCGCCGGGACGGGCGGCTGGGGCCGCTGGACGCGGCGCAGGACTTCGCGCTGGAGCGGCTGGTTCGCCATCGGATCTGCGAGCGCTTCGGCGGGCGGCTGAAGGCGTTCATCTCGGGCGGGGCCGCCCTGGCGCCGGAAACGGCGCTGTTCTTCCAGTCGCTCGGCATCCGCATCCTCCAAGGGTACGGCCAGACCGAGGCGTCGCCGCTGATCGCCTGCAACCGGCCCAGCCGCATCCGCCACGACACCGTCGGCCCGCCGATGCCGGACGTGGAAGTCAGGATCGCCGGGGACGGCGAGATCCTGGCGCGCGGCCCCATGGTCATGAAGGGATACTGGGGCGACCGGGACGCGACCGACCGCACCATCGTGGACGGCTGGCTGCACACCGGGGACATCGGCCATCTGGCGCCCGACGGGTCGCTGGTCCTGACCGACCGCAAGAAGGACCTGATCGTCACCAGCGGCGGCGACAACGTGGCGCCCCAGCGGATCGAGAACCTGCTGGCGCTGGAGCCCTGCATCGGCCAGGTGATGGTGGCGGGGGACGGCAAGCCGTTCCTGGTGGCCCTGATCGTGCCGGACCTCCAACTGGCGCGCGACTGGGCGAAGCGCCACGGCAAGCGGGCAGACCCGGCCGAGCTGGCGGAGGACGCCGATTTCCGGAAGCATGTCGGCGAGGCGGTGGAACGGGTCAACCGCGGCCTGTCCGGCATCGAGCGCGTCCGCAAGTTCGTGATCGTCCCGGAACCGTTCAGCGTGGAGAACGCTCAGCTCACCCCGACCCTGAAGATCCGCCGCCACGAGATCCGCAAAAGCTACGGCGAGTTGCTGGAGAAACTTTATTGACGCCCAACGACCGATGCCACCCCAGGTTCCACTTTTGGGAGTTCGACGCCGACAGGCCTTCTGATGTGTTGTCCCCCCCATGAGCGATGATACCTTCGATCACGAGCGATGGATCCGCCGTCAGAGCGCCCTGGCTGAGTTCGGCCGGCAGGCGCTGATGGTGGACGATCTGGATGCCCTGCTGCACGAGGCGGTCGTGCTGGCGGCCCAGGGCCTGCGGGTCAAGCGGGCAAAGGTCATGGAGCGGCTGCCCGGCGGGGAACAGCTGCTGATGCGCGCCGGCGTCGGCTGGCGGCCCGGGCTCGAGGGGACGCTGGTGGTGGATGCCGGAAGCCGGTCGTCGGGCGGCTATACGCTGAAGTCCGGCAAGCCCGTGATCGCCGACGACATCGAGGCGGAGTCGCGGTTCGACGTGCCGCGGTTCCTGCGCGACCATGGCATCCGAAGCCTGATCAACGTGATCATCCAGGGCCGGGGCGAAGCTTTCGGCGTTCTGGAGGTGGACAGCGACGAGCTGCGGAGCTTCAATCAGGAAGACGTGGATTTCCTGCAGAGCTACGCCAACATCCTGGCCGCGGCGATCGAGCGGCGCTCCTCGAACGAGGCGCTGGCCCGGCTGGCGGAGGAGCGCGCGGTCCTGCTGCGGGAATTGCAGCACCGGGTCAAGAACAACCTCCAGATCATCACCAGCCTGCTCAACATGCAGATCCGCCGGGTCGGCGGCGGCGAGGTCGAGAGCCAGCTCCGGATCATCGGCAGCCGCGTGGAAACCCTGCGGGTCGTCCATGACAGCCTGTTCGAGGCGGAGAGCGTCGAGCGGATCGGCCTCTCCCGCTACCTGCGGACCCTGTGCGAGAGCCTGCTGGCGTTCCACGGGGCGAGGGGCGAGGACGTCACGCTGGATTTCGCGGCCGATGACGCCGAGGCCGGGGTCGATACCACCGTGCCCTTGGGGCTGCTGATCAACGAGTTCATCGTCAACAGCCTTCAGCACGCCTTTTCCGCCGCCGGGCAGGAGGGGGGCGGCAGGATCGCCCTGCGGCTTGACCGGACGGCACCCGACAGCGCCCGCCTGACGCTGAGCGACGACGGGCCGGGCTTCGACCGGGTCAAGGCGTCGCGCGTCGGCACCGGGCTGCAGATCATGGACGTCCTGGCGAACCAGCTCGGCGGTAAGCTGGCATGGGACAATGACGCCTGGCGGAAGAACGAGGGCGCCCGGCTGACGCTGGACCTGCCGGTGCTCTGACCGTCGGCCGCCCCAGGCTTCAGACGCCCGAGTTCAGGAATCCGTCCGCACCCCGGCCAGGATCTCCTCGCCCGCCGTCCAGCGGGCGTCGGCGTCGGGGGTTTCCAGCACGCGGGACAGCCCCTCGATCAGCTCGTAGGAGTTTCCGTCCAGCCCGCGGTCCACGAGCGCCGCGCGCAGGCAGTGCGACAGCAGGCGGCGCGAACGCATGTTGATCCTGGGCACGGGAATGGCCGCCTGGGCGTCCCGCTCCCGCTTCGACCGTTCGCAGGCGGCGACGTCGAAAGACGCATAGGCGCGGCAGCCCAGCGGCCGCACCGGATAGATGCCGCACAGGCCACCCTCCAGCATGGGACAGGGGCGGTCGAGCCGGACCCGCTCGGCGGGCGCCAGGCCGCGGGTCGCGGGAAGCGCCTCGGCCAGCCGGGACCGGAGGGCCGCGCGCCGATCCTCCGGCCACGCCGCGACATGCTCCGCGATGGCCAGCAGTTCCGGCGCCGTCGCGGAGACGTAGAGATGGCAGCAATGGTCGCAGCCCATACGGCACGCCACCGGCTGGCGCGGCGGATGCGCCGCCACCGCCTGCTCCAGCTGGCGATGGCAGGCCGTCACCAGGTTGCGAAGCCGCTCGCGCGTCGGCTTGGCGATCAGCGCCCGGAACCGCGCGGTCTGGCGCGCGACCTCCTCGGCGGCGGGCGGGTCCGTGGGCAGGGGTTTCTGCGGTCTCATGGGAGCGGTTATAGGGCAGGCCCGCCGGTTTCCAAAGGCGTCCTCACGAGGCGAAGCGCTTCGCCCCGGCGACGCAGAGCACCACGGCGGCGGTGACGGCGACCATGGGCCAGCCGACCGCCTCGCCCAGCAGGGTCGCGGCCAGGGTCAGCCCGAAGAAGGGCTGAAGCAGCTGCAATTGCCCGACGGCGGCGATGCCGCCCTGGGACAGGCCCCGGTACCAGAACACGAAGCCGATCAGCATGCTGAACAGCGACACGTAGGCAAGGCCCAGCCATGCCGCTTGGCCGACGCCCGCCCAGGACGGCGGCATGGCATACAGGCTCAGCGGCACCATGAAGGGCATGGACAGCACCAGGGCCCAGGAGATCACCTGCCAGCCGCCGAGCTTCCGGGAAAGCCGGCCGCCCTCGGCGTAGCCCAGGCCGCAGACGATGACGGCCGCCAGCATCAGCGTGTCTCCGACCAGCGAGCCGCCGCGGCTTTGGGCCAGCGCGTACCCGGCGACCAGCGCGCTGCCGAGGCCTGAAAACACCCAGAAGGCCGGGCGCGGCCGTTCGCCGCCGCGCAGCACGCCGAAGGTCGCCGTCGCCAGCGGCAGCAGGCCGATGAAGACGATGGACTGGGCGGAGGTGATATGCTCCAGCGCCAACGCCGTGAGCAGCGGAAACCCGACGACGACGCCGAAGGACACCACGGCCAGGGACGCGAGGTCGCCCCGGTCCGGCCGCTTCTGCCGGAAGGCGACCAGGAGTGCCGCCGCCAGCAATCCCGCGATGGCCGCGCGGGCGACGGTCAGGAAGACCGGGTCGAAGTCGGCGACGGCGACCCGCGTCGCGGGGAGCGATCCGCTGAAGATCAGCATCCCGATGAAACCGTTGATCCAACCGCTCGAGGCCTTGTCCATCACTCTGTCCATTCCATCCCCTTTCCGGCGAGTATCGGCCACGGGGCATGGTTTCTCCAGGGCCAGTCCGTTGCGGGCGAGCCGCTGGCGGCCTCCCGAGGTTCGACGTCGCCCGATGCCCCGACCCGCGGATCTTCAGCGCGGTGGAGGAGTCATTTTTTCAAAGGAGACCGGATCTCTCCGCCTTCGCCGATCCCATATAATTTTTTGTCCGCGCGACAGGATGTCGCGGAGGTTCGTTGCGTTTTCACCGGGCTCATCCCGGATCGATTGCAGAAAAGGACAGTAAGAGTTACCTTTTTCACAAGAAGAAAAACAAAAGACGGTTCTTAGGATCGCTATCCAAGGAGGAACGGAACATGACGCTCCCGGCTGTCAAACTGGACGACAAATACACGCTCGAAAGCGGGCGGGTCTTCCTGACCGGCACCCAGGCGCTGGTCCGGCTGCCCATGATGCAGCGCCAGCGCGACGTCGCGGCGGGGCTGAACACGGGCTGCTTCATCTCCGGCTACCGGGGATCGCCGCTCGGCGGGTTCGACCAGGCGCTGTGGAAGGCGCGCAAGTTCCTGGCCTCCAACCACATCCAGTTCCAGCCCGGCGTGAACGAGGAGCTGGGCGCCACCGCCGTGTGGGGCAGCCAGCAGGTCGGCATGTTCCCGGGTGCCCGCTATGACGGCGTGTACTCCATGTGGTACGGCAAGGGTCCGGGCGTGGACCGCTCGGGCGACGTGTTCAAGCACGCCAACGCGGCGGGAACCTCGCGGAACGGCGGCGTGCTGGTGCTGGCCGGCGACGACCATTCCTGCAAGTCCTCGACGTTCCCGCACCAGTCGGAGCACGCCTTCGTCGGCTCGATGATCCCGGTGCTGAACCCCGCGGGCGTGCAGGAATTCCTCGACCTCGGCCTGATGGGCTGGGCGATGTCGCGCTTTTCCGGCTGCTGGATCGCCTTCAAGACGATCGCGGAGACGGTGGACAGCTCGGCGTCGGTCTCGATCGATCCGCTGCGAGTCAACTACGTCGTGCCGGAATTCGACATGCCGGTCGGCGGGCTCAACATCCGCTGGCCCGATCCGCCGCTCGAACAGGAAGAGCGGCTGATGAAGTACAAGCTCTACGCGGCGCTGGCCTTCGCGCGGGCCAACCGGCTGGACAAGACCGTGATATCCTCCCCCCGCCCGCGCCTGGGCGTGGTCACCACCGGCAAGAGCTACCTGGACGTCCGGCAGGCGCTGGACGACCTGAACATCTCCGAGGAAATGGCCGCCGACATCGGGCTGACCGTCTACAAGGTCGCCATGGCGTGGCCGCTGGAGCGCGAGGGCATCCGCCAGTTCGCCCAGGGCCTGGAAGAGATCGTGGTGGTCGAGGAAAAGCGGGCGCTGATCGAGAACCAGCTCAAGGAACAGCTCTACAATTGGCATCCGGACGTGCGCCCGCGCGTGGTCGGCAAGTTCGACGAGGAAGCGCGCGAGATGCTGCCCTCCTACAACGAGCTGTCGCCGGCCCGGATCGCCGTGGTGATCGGCCGCCGCCTGCTGAAGTTCTTCGACCACGAGGGCATCCGCCGCCGGGTCGAGTTCCTGGACCGCCAGGAGAACGCCAAGGCGCGGAAGGCCCTGGTCGAGCGCAAGCCGTTCTTCTGCTCCGGCTGCCCGCACAACACCTCCACCGTGGTGCCCGAGGGCAGCCGCGCGGTGGCCGGCATCGGCTGCCACTACATGGCGACCTGGATGGACCGCCGGACGGAGACCTTCACCCAGATGGGCGGCGAAGGCGTGACCTGGATCGGCCAGGCGCCGTTCACCGACGAGCAGCACATCTTCGCCAACCTGGGCGACGGGACCTATTTCCACTCCGGCCTGCTGGCGGTCCGGGCTGCCATCGCGTCCAAGGTCAACATCACCTACAAGATCCTGTTCAACGACGCGGTCGCCATGACCGGCGGGCAGGCCCATGACGGCGTGCTGACGGTGCCGCAGATCAGCAAGCAGCTCGCCGCCGAGGGCGCCCGCCGCATCGTCGTGGTGACCGACGAGCCGGAGAAATATGCCGGGCCGACGGGTTTGGCGCCGGGCGTCAAGGTCGAGCACCGCGACGACCTGGACCGCGTCCAGCGCGAGATGCGCGAGGTCGAGGGCACCAGCATCCTGATCTACGACCAGACCTGCGCCGCCGAGAAGCGCCGGCGCCGGAAGCGCAAGATCATGGTCGATCCGCCCAAGCGGGTGATGATCAACGAGCAGGTCTGCGAGGGCTGCGGCGACTGCTCGAAGAAGTCCAACTGCCTGTCGGTGGTGCCGGTCGAGACCGAGTTCGGCCGCAAGCGCCAGATCGACCAGTCCACCTGCAACAAGGACTTCTCCTGCGTCAAGGGCTTCTGCCCGAGCTTCGTGACCGTCCACGGCGGGCAGCTCCGCAAGCCCAAGCCGGCGACCGCGGGCAAGCCGGCGGCGGCAGGGGACGCCGTGGCGGAGATGACGCTTCCCGAGCCCGTCCGCCCGGGCCTCGACCATCCCTACGGCATCCTGGTCACCGGCATCGGCGGGACGGGCGTCGTGACCATCGGCGCGATCCTCGGCATGGCCGCCCATATCGAGGGCAAGGGCTGCTCGGTCCTGGACCAGGCGGGCCTGGCGCAGAAGGGCGGCGCCGTGACCAGCCATATCCGCATCGCACCGCGGCCGGAAGACTTGCACGCGGTCCGCATCGCGGCCGGCGGGGCGAAGCTGGTGATCGGCTGCGACCTGATCGTGGCGGCCAGCGGCGACTGCCTGTCGAAGATGGCCCCGGATTATACCCATGCCGTGATCAACGAGCACGAGACGATCACCGCCGATTTCACCCGCAACGCCGACTTCCGGATCCCGACCCGGGACCTGCTGGGCGAGATCGCCAAGGCCTGCGGCGGGACGGACAAGCTGACCGCGCTGGACGCCACCGGCCTCGCCACCGCGCTGATGGGCGACTCCATCGCGACCAACCTGTTCATGCTGGGAGCGGCCTACCAGAAGGGCTTCGTCCCGGTCTCGGCGGAGGCCATCGAGCAGGCGATCGAGCTGAACGGCGTCGCGGTCGGGATGAACACGGAGGCCTTCCGCTGGGGCCGCCGCGCCGCCCTGGACGTGGCGGCGGTCAAGGCCGCGGCCGCACCCGCAGCCGCCGCGCAGCGGGAGGCCGCCGCGGACAAGCCGTCGCACCGGCAGCTTTCGGAGACGCTGGACGAGGTGATCCGGCGCCGGGTGGCCTACCTGACCGACTACCAGGACGCGGCCTACGCCGCGCGCTACGAGAGGCAGGTGAACTGGGTGCGTCAGGTCGAGGCCGATCGCGCCAAGGGCAGGACCGGGCTGACCGAGGCGGTCGCCCGCAACTACTTCAAGCTGCTGGCCTACAAGGACGAGTACGAGGTCGCCCGGCTCTATACCGACGGCACCTTCCTGAAGCAGCTCCGGGAGCAGTTCGAGGGCGACTACAAGCTGGAGTTCCACCTCGCCCCGCCGATGCTGTCGGAGACCGATCCCGCCACCGGCGAGCCCCGGAAGAAGGCCTACGGCCCGTGGATGCTGAAGGCGTTCCAGGCGCTGGCCCGGATGAAGGGTCTGCGCGGCACCCGCTTCGACCCGTTCGGCCGGACCGCCGAGCGCAAGCTGGAACGGCAGCTGATCGCCGACTACGAGAAGACCGTCGGCGAACTGCTGTCGGGGCTGACCTACGAGAACCACGGCCTCGCGGTCGAGATCGCCGGCATTCCCGACCGCATCCGCGGCTTCGGCCCGGTCAAGGACCGTCACCTGTCCGACGCCAAGGCGAACGAGGCGGCACTGCTGGAAGCCTTCCGCAACCCCGCCCCGACGCCGATGGCGGCGGAGTGATCAGTCTTCCCGAAGCGCCAGCAGGGCGCCGAGCGGCGGCAACGTGACCTTCATCCCGTCCCGCGGCGCGCCTTCAAGCAGCGCCGCCGGACCCGGGAGCGGGATGTCGATCGCAGCGTAGCGGCCGGGCGGCAGGACATAGTCCGCCCGGCCGCAGGACAGGTTGAAGACGGCGGTCAGCCGGTCGCCGCGCGTGAAGGACAGGACCGGCCCGTCCTCGTCCACCTGCCCCGCCGCGCCGTGCTTCAGCTCGGGATGGAGGCGGCGGAGAGCCAGGCAGCGCCGCCAGACGTTCAGGGTGGAATCCGGCCGCATCTCCTGCCGGTCCGCCGCCAGCGCGCGATGGGCCTCCGTCACCGGCAGCCAGGGCCTCGCGCCGCGGGTGAAACCGGCATGATCGGCCCCCGCGATCCAGGGCATCGGCGTGCGGGAGCCGTCGCGGCCCTTGAACTCGGGCCAGAAGGCGGTGCCGAACGGGTCGCGCAGATCCTCGAAATCGAGGTCGGCCTGGGGCAGCCCCAGCTCCTCCCCCTGGTAGAGGCAGAGGGTCCCGGGCAGGCAGCAGAACAGCAGCGCCAGCAGGGCGGCGAAGCGCTCGGGGTCGGCTCCGGCCGGCCGCCAGCGCGACGCCGTGCGCTCCACGTCGTGGTTGCTGAAGCTCCAGCAGGTGGCGCCTCCCGGCCCGGCCGCCGTCAGGGCAGCATGGAAGGTCCCGGCGGCGAAGGGCCGCTTGGGCAGGTCGAGGGTGTAGGCGGCATCGAGCCCGCCCGGCTTCGTATAGCGCTCGATCCTCAGCGCCGCTCCCGGCTGGCTTGACAGTTCCCCCAGCAGCGCCCGGTCGTCATGGCCGTCGGCGGCGGCGCGGATCCGCTCCAGCACGCTGCGGACATCGAAGTGGGCGACGTCGAAGACGTGGGCCTGCAGGCCGAACGGCTTGGCCGGGATCTCCGCCGGCTTGGCCGACAGCGGCGGGTTGGAGCGCAGGGCCGGGTCGCGCATCAGGAAATCGACCGCGTCGAGGCGGAAGCCGTCCACTCCCCGGTCCAGCCAGAAGCGGGCGGCGTCCAGCAGGGCCTCAATCGCGCCCTCGTTCCGGAGGTTCAACGTCGGCTGGCTCGCCAGGAAATGATGAAGATAGTATTGCCGGCGCCGAGGCTCCCAGGTCCAGGCCGGACCGCCGAACACCGACAGCCAGTTGTTGGGCGCGGTGCCGTCGGCCGCCGGATCGCCCCAGACATACCAGTCCGCCCGCTGGCTTCCCTTCGACCGGCGGCTTTCCTCGAACCAGGGATGCCGGTCGGAGGTGTGGCCGCAGACCAGGTCGATCATCAGCTTCAGGCCGCGCCGGTGGGTCTCCGCCAGCAGCCGGTCGAAGGCGTCGATCGTGCCCATGCGCGGATCGACGCCCTTGTGGTCGGTGATATCGTATCCGAAGTCTGCGAGCGGCGACGGCTGGAAGGGAGACAGCCAGACGGCGTCCACGCCCAGCGAGGCGACATGGTCGAGGCGCCGGATCACCCCTTCCAGGTCGCCGTACCCGTCCCCGTCGGTGTCGAGAAAGCTCAGTGGATAGATCTGGTAGATCGCCGCGCCATGCAGCCAGCATCCAGGAGAGGTCAAGGCCCGCTTCCCATGAAGAACGGCCGGAGCACGGGGCGGCCCCGCCAATCGAAACGCCATCCTGGGGGAAAGCCGTCAATAAGGGGTAAATGTCGTTCTTTCGGGTTGTGCCGGCGCCGCGGCTTGTTATTCGGCTGCGTCGAAACACGTCATGGGGGCTGCCTGTTGGGGGCATCGTCCGGGTAGCTGCATCACCAGAGCACCCTTATCGAACGCCAAGAGACCAGCCATGAAAACACCATCGCCAGCACTCGCCATGCTCCTGATCGCAGCCGGAACCCTGTCCGCCTGCGCCGGCCTCGATGCCCCGCAGCAGCAGGCGACCAACCCGGCCTTCGAGGCGCGGATCGCCCAGTTGGCCCAGCATCCGTGCAATTCCCACGTCGCGGGCGCCGTCGAGGGAGCCGGGGTCAGGCCAGACGAGATCACCGAGCTCTTCTATACCCGGCAGTTGGACGGCACCAACGACCGGGTCGTCCGCTACACGGCGTGGATGAGGCTGGCCGGGCAGCCTGGCCATCTGGTCGTGGATGCCGACGCCCTGACCTGCCGGGCGATGCAGGTCTATACCCGGAGCGGGGCCGAGGTGGCGGGCGTACCGTCCTTCTGAACCAGGCCTGACTGGAACAGGCCCGGCGTTCCCCAGGACGCCGGCGCGGCATCGCGAAGCCGGTCGCGTGCCTTGTCCCGGCTCGCGCCCAGGAAACGGTTTCCCGGCTCCACGGCGCAAGCCTGATCGTACGCCGCGAGGGCGTCGCCGAAGCGGCCCTGCGCCTCCAGCGCCTGGGCCAGATGCAGGCTGTACTGGGCGCGGTCGGGCGCCAGCCTCAAGGCCAGACGGTGGGCGGCCTCCGCTCTGGCGAAGGCGCCCTCCTCGCGCTCGATGATGCCGATCTCGTCATGGGCGAGGTCGGCATCGGGATAGAGCGCCAGGCAGTGGCCCAGCCGCGCGCGCGCCGCGCGCAGGTTCCCCGCCAGCCGCAGGCGCCGCCCCTCGACCAGGGCTTCGGCGGCGTCGCCCGCCTCAAAGATCCGCCCTTCCAGCGGCAGCAGTGCCGGCAGGCTGCCGTCGCGGACGAAGTCCCGGATCAGCGGCCGCCAGGCCCCGAAGCGGTGGAGCATCGCCGGCACCTCGTGGCCGACGCCGCGCATCGAGCGCAGGCGCATGCCGGGCAGATGGGCGACGCGGCGGGCGCATTCCACGTCGGACGGATCCGATTCGCCGATCACGATGCTGGTCCGCCGGTCGGCCGCCGGCAGGCTCAGGACCGGCAACAGGTCGGCATAGGAGGAAGGCGGCGGCCGCCCGGCCAGGAACCCCCGGCTACGGCTGCCGGGCTGGTCCAGCAGCGTCTCGGGCCCGATCGCCAGCACCCGGTCGGCATTGATCAGCACCCCGAACAGGAGCGCCGCATAGGCTCCCATGGAATTGCCGACGCAGACGACGGTCCTGGGAGCGATCTGCTGCATCAGGATCCGGATGCCGTCGGCCGTCGAGTCGACGTCGTCGCCCAGTCCGGGCACGCCGTCGCGGTACCAGCCGTTGCCGGGAGTATTCACGAACAGCTTGTTGACGGCGATATCGCGGAAGCTGCCGTAGAACGAGAAACGGCCCGGCTGCTCCGACACATGGGAGAAGACGACGGCCAGCACGTCGCTGTCCGGGTTCCGGTCCAGCCGGAACCACTCAACCATGCTGTCCTGGCAGGAGATTTCTGCGTCCAAGATGTCCGGCCCCGTCGTTGCGATGGACCAGATGGTGACCGTAGGGGGTTAAGGGATATCCGTTCCGCCGGTGACAAATCCGTGAGAGACGCGGCAAGTCGCGCGCGCCCTCCCCCACCGCCCGTTCCCGCCTTGCGCCCCGCCGCCGGCCATGCCAGACAATGATGCGACGCAACATGGCCAGACGCCAGGCATGGGAGCCAGACGATGGACGCCGCATCGACACACCGGTACCGGACCGTCTGGATCTCGGACATCCATCTCGGCACCCGCGGATGCCAGGCCGACCGCCTGCTCGATTTCCTGAGGGCGGTCGAGTGCGATACCCTCTACCTGGTCGGCGACGTGATCGATTTCTGGCGGATGCGCCGCGCCCGCTATTGGCCGCAGAGCCACAACGACGTGATCCAGAAGCTGCTGCGCAAGGCCCGCAAGGGCACCCGCGTGATCCTGACGCCGGGCAACCACGACGACATGCTGCGCGGCTACATCGACCACGAGTTCGGCAGCATCCTGGTGGTCGAGGACGCGATCCACGAGACTGCGGACGGAAGGCGCCTGCTGGTGATCCACGGCGACCAGTTCGACAGCGTGGTCGCCCGCGCGCCCTGGCTGGGGCACCTGGGCACCCATGCCAACGCCGCGTCGCAACTGGTGAACCAGTGGTTCAACTGGGGCCGCTCGCGGCTCGGGTATCCCTACTGGTCGCTGTCGGGCTACCTGAAGCACAAGGTTAAGCACCGCGGCAAGTTCATCCACAATTACGAGACGGCGGTCGTCGAGGAGGCCCGGCAGCGCGGCGTGGACGGGGTCGTCTGCGGGCACATCCACTACCCGCAGATCAAGGCGCTGGACGGCATCCTCTATTACAACGACGGCGACTGGGTGGACAACTGCACCGCGCTGGTCGAGCACGACACGGGCGAACTGGAACTGCTCAGGTGGCCCGAGCCGGCGGCCGCGAAGCCGCCGGCCAAGGTCGTCCCGATCGCGTCCTGATCCGGCGGCGCGCCGGTCAGCGGCGCGCCGGCGCGCCGGCCGGAGGAACGTGCTGGTGGGCCCGGATCTCGCCGCTGCGCAGCTTGGCGCGGTAGGCCGCCAGTTCCCGCCGCACGACCGGGGCCAGCAGGTACAGCCCGATCAGGTTGGGCAGCGACATGGCGAAGATCATCGCGTCGGAGAAATCGACCACCGCGCCCAGCTGGAGCGAGGAGCCGATCACGACGAAGACGCAGAACAGCAGCTTGAAGCTGACGTCCGCCGCCCGCGTCTCGCCGAACAGGTAGGTCCAGCTCTTCAGCCCGTAATAGGACCAGCTGATCATGGTCGAGAAGGCGAACAGGATGACCGCCACCGCGAGCACGTAGGGGAACCAGGTGATGGTGCTGCCGAACGCCTGGGAGGTCAGGCTGACGCCGTCGGTATCGGGCGTGCCGTAGGTCCCGGTGATCACGATCACCAGCGCGGTCACGGTGCAGACGATCACGGTGTCGACGAACGGCTCCAGCAGGGCGACATAGCCTTCGGTCACCGGCTCCTTGGTGCGGACCGCGGAATGGGCGATGGCGGCGGAGCCGATGCCCGCCTCGTTGGAGAAGGCCGCCCGCCGGAAGCCCTGGATCAGCACGCCGACGAAGCCGCCCGCCACGCCTTCCGGGCTGAAGGCGCCGGTAAGGATCGCGCCGAGGGCCGCCGGGATGTCCGCCCAGTGGACCAGGATGATGACGAGGCCGGCCAGCACGTAGAGCCCGCACATGAAGGGCACGATCTTCTCCGTCACCCGCACGATGCTGCGGATGCCGCCGATGATCACGATGCCGACCAGGAAGGCGGCGACCAGGCCGAAGATCCAGCCCCGGCCGGCCAGCGGGCTGGCGTCGCCGCCGGTCACGTTGACGAACTGCTGGAACGCCTGGTTGATCTGGAACATGTTGCCGCCGCCGAGCGACCCGCCGACGCACATGATCGCGAAGAACACCGCCAGGAACCGGCCGAACCCGCCCATGCCGCGTTCGGCGAGCCCCTGGCTCAGATAGTACATCGGTCCGCCGGAGACGGTCCCGTCGGCGTTGACGCGGCGGTATTTGACGCCGAGCGTGCATTCCGTGAACTTGGACGTCATGCCGAGCAGGCCGGCCAGGATCATCCAGAAGGTGGCGCCCGGCCCGCCCAGCGACACCGCGATGGCCACGCCCGCGATGTTGCCGAGGCCGACGGTGCCGGACAGCGCCGCCGTCAGCGCCTGGAAGTGGGAGACCTCGCCCCGGTCGTTCGGATCCTCGTAATCGCCCCGGACCAGCCGGAGCGCGTGGCCGAATCCGCGGAAATTGATGAAGCCGAAGTAGAAGGTGAAGAACACCGCGGCGGTGACCAGCCAGACCACGATCAGCGGCAGGTCGGCACCCATCACCGGAATCGAATAGAAGATGACCCCGGCGAAGACGTCGGCGACCGGCCCTATCGCTTCGTTGATGCGGGCATCGATGCCCTGCTCGGGCGCGCCGGCCAGGTCGGCGGCGGTCTGCGCCGCCGCGGGGCCGGCGGCGGCCAAGCCCGCGAACAAGGCCGGAAACAGGGCGCGGCGGAAGGGGGACTTGATCATGGGACCACCGTCACGGGTACCGGAGCGATCTGGACCAGCGCGCCGGCGACGCCGCCGAACAGCAGGCTCGTCACGCGGGACCTGCCCCGGCGGCCGATGAAGACCTGGCAGGCGTTGTTCTCGGCGGCGGCGGAGCACAGTTCCTCGGCGCCGTGCCCGAACCGGATCACCGTCCGGGGCTCCGCCCCCGCCGCCTTGAGGTGATCGCGGAGCGGGTCGAGCAAGCGGGTCTGGGCATCCTCCAGTTCGCGCTCGCGCTGTCGATGCCGCTCGGCGACCTCGGACGGGCTCAGGAATTCATAGCGCGACCACTCGATCACATGGACGAGGAGCAGGTCGGCGCCGGCGCGCGCGGCCTGGTCGGCTGCGAAATCGACGGCGCGGCGGCAGCCATCGCTGCCGTCCACGCCGACCATGAAGAGTTGTCCCATGGTCTTCGGCCCCCCTGCGGGCAGTTTTTGTTCAGATTTCCCTGGGGCAACCACGGCCGTGAGGCTTTGTTCCAAGGAATTATGACAAATCGCCGGATCGGCCGCGACGGGTTCAGCGAAGGACGTCGCGATCGTTCCACAGGTCGATCGGGGGCACCGGCTCGCTGTCGAAGCGGATGCCGACCGAGGTGCCGGAGCGCCCTTCCCCGCAGGCCCCGGTCGAGAGCTGCCCCCGGAGCTGGCGGGTCAGCTGCCTGACCAGCCGGATGCCGAGGCGTCCGTGGCCCTGCTCGAAATCCAGGGGCAGCCCGACGCCGTCGTCCTCGACCCGCAGTTCGACGGGACCGGGGGACCGCCCCTCCAGGATGACGCGGACCGGCCCGCCCGAGATCACGACGCCGCCCTCGTCGGGATAGGCGTACTCGACGGCGTTGGCGATCAGCTCGTTGGCGATCAGGGCCAGGGGCGTCGCCTCGTCGATCGGCAGCTCCATCGGCGTATCGCGGGTGCAGATCACAGGCACGCCCGGCCTGGAAAGGTTGGCGCACAGCCCCTGGAGGAAGGCCGCGAAATCCATCAGGTCGGGCTGGTCGGTCAGGTAGAGCTGCTCGTGGACCTGGGCCACGGCCTCGATCCGCCCGCGGGCCTCGGTGAACTGCTGGAGGGTCCCCGGATCGGTGATCGTGCGGTTCTGCAGGCTGAGCAGGCTGGAGATAAGCTGGAGATTGTTGCGGACGCGGTGATGCACCTCCCGCAGCAGCAGGTCCTTCTGGCGCAGCAGCTGCTCGCGTTCGGCGGCGGTCCTGGCCAGTTCCGCCTGGATGCGCTTCTGGCCGTCGATGTCGGTCGCGGTGCCGAACCAGCGGACGATGCGTCCTCCATGATCCAGCACGGGCATGGCGCGCCCGAGATGCCAGAGGTGGGCGCCGTCGGCGCGGCGAAGCCTGTATTCCGCCTGCCAGGGGCTGGCGGAGGCATGGGCCGCCCGCCAGGATTCGAGCAGCCCGTCGAGATCGTCCGGGTGGACATGGTCGCGCCAGGCTTCGAGGTCGTCGGGCGCCGCTCCGGAATATTCGAACCAGCGGCGATTGAAATACTCGTTTTCGCCATTGGGGCCGGTGATCCAGACGATCTGCGGCAACGCTTCGGCCATGCCGCGCAGCCGCTCCTCGTCGCCTCCCCTCACGCTTCCGCTCCCGCTCCCGCGCGAGCCCTTCTCCGCCAGCGGCGCGCCGGCATGACCCCGCTGTAGGACCAGGCGGGCCGCTCCGGCCGCCAGCAGACCGGAGATCAGCGCACCGGCAAGCCCCGCCACTGTCAGGGGCGGAAAGGCGAACACGACGCTGGGCAGCGGCGCCGCCGGGTTCGCGGTGCCGGGGACGATCGCTCCGGGAAGGGCCGCGTTGTCCACCTGGCCGCCCGGAGCCGGCGCCGGCAGGATGATCCGGGAAGCGGGAACCGGATCGGGCGCCGGCGCCAGGGCCGGCAAGGCCGCCGACAGCAGCAGTCCCGGTATGGCCGCCGCCGCCGCGATCAGCCACAGGCCGTTGCGCAGTCCCATGTCTTCCCCGCCAAGATTTCCCTTATCAGAACACCCGCATCCATCGGTGGTTCAGTGTCCGATGCATTTGTTTCGAAATTCATCCGCGCCGTGTTGCCGCAGCCGGCCGGTCATCCCGAGCCGCCGGTCCACCACAGGGTGGAAAGCGCTATGAAGACGTAACGCCCGACCTTGCCGATCGCGACCAGGACGGTGAAGCGCGCAAGATCGACGCGCAGGGCGCCGGCGACGACCGTCAGGGGATCGCCCACGACGGGGACCCAGGCGAACAGCAGGGACCAGACGCCGTACCGGCCGTACCACCCGACCGCCCTGTCGTAGACGGCGGGCTTGAGCGGAAACCAGCGGTGGTGCCGCAGATGGATCAGGAACCGGCCGAGCAGCCAGTTGAGGACCGACCCCAGCACGTTGCCGGCCGAGGCGGTCGCGACCAGAAGGACGGGGTCGAGCCCGCCGCGCGCCAGCAGGGTCGCCAGCAGGATCTCGGACTGGGCTGGCAGGATCGTCGCGGCCAGCAGGGCCGCCGCGAACAGGCCGGCATAGGCCGGCAAATCGGCGGCCATCGGCCGGACCGCCTCAGGCCGCCGCCGGGGCCGGGACCGGGACCGGGACCGGGACAGACGCCGTGGCCGGGAGACCCCGGGCGAGGGTCCCGCCGGCCGGCATGGACGATACGGCGCCGTCGCTGCTGGTCATCGCTTCAGGGAACTCCAGGACTGCCGGACCGGAACGGTGAGAGGATGCCGCCGGCCCCGGAAGGAACTATGCCGATACATATTCCGATTCCGACGACCTGACATGGGCCCGGTCGACCGACAGGTCAAGTTTCCCGTCCACCACCTCCAGCCTGATGCGGCCGCCGCCGTCGAGATCCCCGAGCAGGAGATGTTCGGCCAACGGCAGCTTGACCGCGCGCTCGACCAGGCGTGCCAGCGGGCGGGCGCCGAGGGCCGGATCGAAGCCCCGCGAGGCCAGCCAATCCAGCGCCTCGGGGCTGACGTCGAGCGCGATGTTGCGGTCGGCGAGCTGCCCCGCGAGCTGGTCCAGGTGCGACCGCGCGATCAGCCTGACGGTGCCGGGCTCCAGCGGCCGGAACTGGACCGTGGCATCCAGGCGGTTGCGGAACTCCGGCGAGAACAGCCGCTGGATCGCCGACGCCGCGGCGTCGGGATCGGCGCCCGGAGCGGACCGCGCGCCGAAGCCGATGGCGGGGCGGGCCATCTCGGCGGCGCCGGCGTTGGTCGTCATGATCAGGACGACGTGGCGGAAGTCGATGGTCCGCCCCGAGCTGTCGGTCAGCCGGCCGGCGTCCATGACCTGGAGCAGCAGGGCGAACAGGTCGGGGTGGGCCTTCTCGATCTCGTCCAGCAGCAGGACGGCATGGGGCGCCTTCGACACCGCCGAGGTCAGCAGCCCTTCCTGGTCGAAGCCGACATAGCCCGGGGGCGCCCCGATCAGGCGGCTGACGGTGTGCCGCTCCATGTATTCCGACATGTCGAAGCGCAGCAGCGGGACGCCGAGCGTCGCGGCCAGCCGGCGCGCGATCTCGGTCTTCCCGACGCCGGTCGGGCCGGCGAACAGGTAGGAGCCCATCGGCTTCTCCGGGTCGCGCAGGCCGGACCGGGCGATCTTGACCGCCGACGCGACCGCCTGGATCGCGGCGTCCTGCCCGAAGACGGACGCCTTGAGGTCGGCTTCGAGGCCGCGGAGCGCCGCCCGTTCGTCCAGCCCGGCGCGGCGGACCGGCATGTTGGCGATGCGCGCAACGACGGTTTCGATGTCGGACGCATCGATCCGCCGGGGCCAGGCCCGGCCGGCGTCGAGCCGGGCCATGGCGCCGGCCTCGTCCAGCACGTCGATCGCCTTGTCCGGCAGGTGCCTGTCGGTGATGTAGCGGGCCGACAGCTCCACCGCGGCGCGGATCGCGTCGGCGCTGTAGATCACGCGGTGGTGGTCGGCATAGCGCTCCGCGACGCCTTCCAGGATGGCGACCGCGTCCTCGACCGAGGGCTCGGCGACGTCGATCTTGCCGAACCGGCGGGCGAGCGCCTGGTCGCGCTCGATATGTTGGCGGTATTCCCGGTAGGTGGTGGCGCCGACGCAGCGCAGCGTCCCCTCGGCCAGGGCCGGCTTGAGCAGGTTGGCGGCGTCCATGGCGCCGCCCGATCCGCCGGCGCCGATGATCGTGTGGATCTCGTCGATGAACAGGACGGCGCCGGGGGTCTTGCCAAGCTCGGTGACGACGGCCTTGACGCGCTCCTCGAAGTCGCCGCGGTAGCGGGTCCCGGCCACCAGGGCGCCCAGGTCCAGCGCGAAGATGCGGGTGCCGGCCAGGGCCTCGGGGGCTTCCCCCTCGACGATCCGCAACGCCAGCCCCTCGGCGATGGCCGTCTTGCCGACGCCCGGCTCGCCGACCAGGATCGGGTTGTTCTTCGTGCGCCGGCAGAGGATCTGGATGGTCCGCCCGATCGCCGCGTCGCGGCCGATCACGGGGTCGATCCGGCCGGCGGCCGCCTTGGCGTTGAGGTCGACGCAGTATGTCGCGAGCGCGCCGTCGGCGGCGGGAGCCTCGGCGGGCGGCGGATCGGAGGCGTCCAGCGCCCGGTGCCGGGACCGGCGGCGCCGGGCCTCGACGTCGCGCTGGACCATGTGCTCGACGATCCGGTCGCGGGTGACGCCGTGGCGCCGCAGGATGGACGCGGCGCCGGCGGTCCGGTCGACCAGCAGCGCCAGCAGCAGGCAGGCGCCGTCGCACGGCGTGTCGGGCTTGAAGCGCTCGGCCCGCTGGATCGTCCGTTCCACCGCGTCGTCGCCCTGGGGCCGCTGCGGGAGGCGCGGCATCAGCCGGTCCATCTCGCGGTGGATCGCCCGGGGATCGGCCTCGCACGCCATCAGGGCGGCGACGGCATCGACATCGCCGGTCAGGGACAGCAGCAGGTGTTCCTGCCCCGGTGCCCCATGGCCATACTGGGCGGCGAGCTGATACGCGTTCCTGACGGACTGCGCGGCGGCGTTGCTGAGCATGGGCTGGCCTCTCCTGTCCTGGTTGGCTGTGCCGGCGGTCCCGCTGGCGCCTTGCGGTCGCGCTCCTGAGCAGGAGTCTTACTTTCGACATAGTGAATCAATTATTAACCATGAGGCCGTTCACGACGGCTTCATCAACCAGCCATTGCTTACCGGTCCGCCGCCGGATCGGCCCGGCGGGACGCCCGGGGAATTTCCGCATCGCCGTCTGGAGGGGGCCGTCGCCTTTTGCGCTGATGACACCGCGGCATGCCCGGCATAAGGGTGGGTGCAAGGCAACATCGATTATCCTCTGGTGCAATCACTCCATTTCGATCAGCAGCAGGTGGGCGAGCATGCTTCTCCCGCGGACGGGCAGTGATCCCGAAGGCCTCGGTTCCATAGACTTTTCGGCCGAGGGGACGGTTGATCAGACCCTTGGCCTCGACGAGGCGGTGACCGCGGCGGAGGCCGCCCTCGGACGGCTCCAGCAGCCGGACGGGCACTGGGTCTTCCCGCTCGAAGCGGATGCCACGATCCCGGCCGAGCATATCCTGCTCCAGCATTTCCTGGACGAGATCGACCCGGAGGTGGAGGCCGGGCTGGCGGCCTTCATCCGTCGCCGCCAGGGCGAGGACGGCGGCTGGCCGCTGTTCCACGGCGGCGCCATGGACGTGAGCTGCTCGGTGAAAGCCTATTTCGCGCTGAAGGCGGCCGGCGACGCGCCCGACGCGCCGCACATGAGGCGGGCGCGGGACGCGATCCTGGCGCATGGCGGCGCCGCCCGCTGCAACGTCTTCACCCGCATCCTGCTGGCGCTGTTCGGCCAGATCCCGTGGCGCGGGGTGCCGGCCATGCCGGTCGAGATCCTGAACCTGCCGGCCTGGTCGCCGATCCACATCTCCCGGATCTCCTACTGGTCGCGGACCGTGGTCGTGCCACTGCTGGTCGTGATGGCGCACAAGCCGAGGGCGCGCAACCCGCGCGGCGTCGGGGTCCCGGAGCTGTTCACGGTGCCGGCCGACCGGGTCGCGGATTGGCATTCGGCGCCCGACGACACGGCGCTGGCCCGGCTGTTCCGCGGGCTGGACAGCTTCCTGATGCTGATCGAGCCGCGCCTGCCCAAGACCGGCCGGCGGACCGCGATCCAGCGCGCCGTGAGCTTCGTGACCGAGCGGCTGAACGGCGAGGACGGGCTGGGCGCGATCTTCCCGGCGATGGTCAACGCGATCCTGATGTATGACTGCCTGGGCTATCCCATCGACCATCCCGACGCGGCGACGGCCCGCCGGGCCATGGACAAGCTGCTGCTGCGCCGGGGCGACGAGATCCTGTGCCAGCCCTGCCTGTCGCCGGTCTGGGACACCTCGCTGGCCTGCCACGCGCTGGCGGAGGCCGGCAGCCCGGCGGCGCGGGCCATGGCCCTGCGGGCGGCCCATTGGCTGGCCGACCGGCAGGTGCTGGACTGCCAGGGCGATTGGAGCTGGCGCCGGCCGGGGGTGCGGCCGGGCGGTTGGCCGTTCCAGTACGCCAACCCCCACTATCCCGACACCGACGACACCGCCGTGGTCGTGATGGCGCTGGACCGGTGCGAGGCGGAGCTGTTCACCACGGCGATCGACCGCGGGCGCGAGTGGATCGAGGGGCTTCAGAGCACCAACGGCGGCTGGGGCGCGTTCGACGCCGACAACAACAGCCATTACCTGAACTACATCCCCTTCGCCGACCACGGCGCCCTGCTGGACCCGCCGACGGTGGACGTGACGGCGCGCTGCATCGGGATGCTGGCCCAGCTCGGGCTCGACCGGGACCACCCGGCCGTCGCGACCGGGATCGACTTCATCCGGCGGGAGCAGGAACCGAACGGCTCCTGGTTCGGCCGCTGGGGCACCAACTATATCTACGGCACCTGGTCGGCCCTGTGCGGGTTGAACGCGGCCGGCATCCGGGCGGACGATCCGATGGTGCGGCGGGCGGCCGAATGGCTGGCGTCCCGCCAGAACCCGGACGGCGGCTGGGGCGAAGGCGGGGTTTCCTACTGGCCCGACCGCATCGCCGAGGACAGGTGCCCGAGCACGGCGTCGCAGACGGCCTGGGCGCTGCTCGGCCTGATGGCGGCGGGCGAGGTGCGGAGCACGGCGGTGGCGCGGGGTGTCCGCTACCTGCTCGACACCCGCAACGCCGAGGGGCTGTGGGACGAGGAGGACTTCACGGCGGTCGGCTTCCCGCGGGTCTTCTACCTGCGCTATCATGGCTATGCCGCGATCTTCCCGCTGTGGGCGCTGGCCCGTTACCGCGGCCTGATCCAGGAACGCCGCACGACGGTGCCCTGGGGGCTGTGAGGGGCGCGTTGCGGCGCCGCGGTCGGGCGCGTGGTCGGTCGAAACGAACGTGATCTTCACCGCGGGGCGGGGATTCAGGCGACGGCCGGCACCCGGAGGGGCGGCACCGGCGCCGAGAGGGAGGTGGAGCCGAACAGGGCCGCCGTCTTGGGGGAGGTCACTGTTTTTCGGGCCGAAAGGTCACTATTCCGCTTGGCGGCCGGCGGGACGGCGGGCTTGCCGGCGGGTTTCGCCGCCTCCGGCGCGGGCGGCTGCGCGGCCTCGGGGTAATCGGCATCTTCCGGGGGACAGTCCAGGTTCTCCAGGTCGGCGTCGGGGTGCGGCCTGTCGCCGCCCAGGTAATGGTGCGGGATGCGCTTGTCCTGGATCACGCCGCGGAGCTTCAGGCCAAGCTCCACCGCGCGCATCGCCAGCCCGAGGCTCTTGCGCTCCAGCGCCTCCCCCGCGATGGTCTCCACCAGTTCGGCGGCGCGGTCCAGGGCGGACTTGTGGACGTCCCGCCGGTCGGTGCGGAGCTGGTCGATGCGGACGCGGATTTCCGGCTGGCCCATCAGCACGGCGGCACGCTGCTTGGCCCCCTTGGGCGAGTACCCCGCCTGCCGCGCCGCCTCCGCCCCGCCGACGCCGCAGGCCATGGCTTGGCAGAAGGCTTCCTGGCGCGGGGTCAGGACGATCACGGGCGGGACGGATGCGGCTTGCGTGGGGGATTGGTGGTCGAGCATGGCTGGAGCGCCTTGGCCGGATGGGAACAATTCGGGAACATTAAGTCGATTTCGCGGGGAATGCAAGAATGGTCGGAGGGTGCGCGTCCCGCGCACCTTGGGCGGCGGGACGCCGCCCCTCCGCTTGGTCGGCCGGAGCCGGACTCTGGAGGCACCGTCCATGGAGGCCACCCATGCGCACGCTCGGCAAGCTTATGGTCATCTGGGGACTGCTGTTACCGCTGATCCTCCTGCCTTCGGCCGGCAGCGGATCGCAGCGCTTCATGCCCGTGTCCGACGTGCATTTTGGCCCGCTGCTGGCCTTGCTGGCGTCCGCTTCCGGGTCGGGCGCGGGGCGGTGATCCTGTTCGGTCCGCTTAGGGGCCGCACCCCCTCACCCTGACCCTCTCCCCCAGGGGGGAGAGGGGATTTTCAGGCGGGGGAGAGAGGGATTTTGGGCAGGGGCGAAGCTGGTGGCGGCAGGGGTTAGGCTGCGGCACGGAGCAAGGTCCCCTCGCCCCCTTGGGGGAGAGGGTCAGGGTGAGGGGGTCGGGCGACGGCCCCGTGTCGAGAGCAACGGAATTCCACGGAAAGCAAAAAGCGCCTCAGCGCTTCGGGCCGGTCTCCTCCAGCGCCTTCTCGACGTGGCGGGAGAAGACGTATTCGGCCGGGCGCTGGCGGTCGAGGGGGATTTCCGGGGCCATGCCGCCGTCTGTGCGGACGCCGTGACGGGCGACGCGGAACGCCTTCAGAGGATTGCGGACGGAGTCGGCGACGGCGGTCGCCTCGTAGCCGCTGTGGACCATGCAGTCGGCGCATTTCTCGTAGTTGCCGGTGCCGTAGGCGTCCCAGTCGGTTTCATCCATCAGCTCGCGCCAGGTCGTGGCGTAGCCTTCCCCGAGCAGGTAGCAGGGGCGCTGCCAGCCGAAGACGTTGCGGGTCGGGTTGCCCCAGGGGCTGCACCGGTAGCTCTGGTTGCCGGCCAGGAAGTCCAGGAACAGGGACGACTGGTTGAACGCCCAGCGCCTGCCCCGCCCTGCCTGGAAGATGTCGCGGAAGAGCTGCTTGGTGCGCCGGCGGGTCAGGAAATGGGCCTGGTCGGGTGCTCGCTCGTAGGCGTATCCGGGCGAGACCGTGATGCCGTCGATGCCGGCTTCCATGGCCTCGTCGAAGAAGGCGGCGACCCGCACGGGATCGGTGCCGTCGAACAGGGTGCAGTTGATGTTGACGCGGAAGCCGCGCTTCTTGGCCTCCCGGATCGCCGCGACGGCGCGGTCGTAGACGCCGGCCTGGCAGACCGAGGCGTCGTGCTCGGCCCGGCTGCCGTCGAGATGGACCGACCAGGTGAAGAAGGGGCCGGGCTTGAAGCGGTCCAGCCGCTTTTCCATCAGCAGCGCGTTGGTGCAGAGATAGACGAAGCGCCGCTGGGCGATCAGCCCGTCCACGATCCGGTCGATCTCGGCGTGGAGCAGCGGCTCGCCGCCGGCGATCGAGACGACCGGCGCGCCGCATTCGCGCGCCGCCTCCAGGCAGTCTTCCACGCTGAGGCGGCGGTTGAGCAGCGGGTCGGGATAGTCGATCTTGCCGCAGCCGGCGCAGGCGAGATTGCAGCGGAACAGCGGCTCCAGCATCAGCACCAGCGGGTACCGCTTGACGCCGCGCAGGTGGCGGCCGACGACATAGGCGCCGACCATCGCGGTTTGGAGCAGGGGGACTGCCATCGTCGGCTCACTTCCTGTTCAGGTCTTCATGCCGGATCGGCATGTCGGATCGATGCCGGGGGAGCGGGCCGGGGCCGGCCGCCTCCAGCTCGGCGGGCAGGCGGAAACGCAGGGTTTCCTCTATGCCGGGAAGCGTCATGACCCGCAGCATCGTAAGCCGGGACAGCGCGGCCAGCACCTCCTGGACCAGGTCCTCCGGCGCCGAGGCGCCCGCCGTGACGCCGACCGAGGATACCCCCTCGAGCCAGGCCGGGTCGAGCGCCGAGGCATCGTCGATCAGGTGGGCGGGGACGCCGGCATCCTGGGCGATCTCGCGCAGCCGGTTGGAGTTGGAGCTGTTCGCCGCCCCGACCACCAGCACCAGGTCGACCAGCGGGGCAAGGCTCAGCACGGCGCGCTGGCGGTTCTGGGTGGCGTAGCAGATGTCGTTGGTGTCGGGGCCGACGATGGCGGGGAAGCGGGCCTTGAGCGCCTCGATGATGCTTCGGGTGTCGTCGATGCTGAGCGTCGTCTGGGTGATATAGGCGACCCGGCCGGGATCGGAGACTTCAAGCCCGGCGACATCCTCGACCGAGCCGACGAGATGGACCGGCCCCTTGAGCCGTCCCAGGGTTCCCTCGACCTCCGCATGGCCGGCATGGCCGATCAGCACGACGTCCCGCCCCTGGCGGGAATAGCGGGCACCTTCCAGGTGGACGCGGGCGACCAGGGGGCAGGTCGCGTCGATGATGTGGAGGCCGCGCGCCCGGGCCGCCTCGTCCACCGAGGTCGAGACGCCGTGCGCGCTGAAGATCGTGACGCCGCCGGGCGGCACCTCGTCCACCTCGTCCACGAACCGCACGCCCTTGGCCCTGAGCCGTTCGACCACATGGCCGTTGTGGACGATCTCGTGCCGGACATAGACGGGAGGGCCGTAGAGCGCGAGCGCCCGTTCCACGATCTCGATCGCCCGCTCGACGCCGGCGCAGAAACCGCGGGGCTGGGCCAGGATCACCTGCATGAGCGCGTCCTTCGGTCGTTTCCGGGCCGGTCGTGTCCGGGCCGGTCGCTTCCGGGGCCGGCCCTGTCCGGGGACGGCGGTCCCCGGACGATCCAGGCTATATCGGAAGGGAAAAATCGGGCAAACGCGCATTTGGAGCAGTGCGCGCGGTCCGAACCTCCACACGATCTGTTGAACGGGCGTGATGGGATCGAAGGCGACAGGGGATTCATGCCGTTCAGCGAAGTGGATGTGGTGGTGGTCGGCGCCGGGGCCGCCGGCCTGGCGGCGGCGCGTGAACTGGGCCGCCGGGGGATCTCGGCGGTGGTGATCGAGGCGCGCGGCCGGCTGGGAGGCCGCGCCCACACCGTCCTGTCCGACGGCGGCCATCCCGCCGACCTGGGCTGCGGCTGGCTGCATTCCGCCGACCGAAACCCGTGGTGCGGGATCGCCGAGGGGCTGGGGCTGGAGATCGACCGCACCCCGCCGGACTGGGGCCAGGGCGCCGTCGGGCGCCGGCTGGGCCGGGAGGCCATGGCCGACTGGGCGGAGGCGATGGCACGGCTCTGGGACCTGATCGACCGCGTCGGCGATGGCGGACCCGATGGTGGCCCGGACCGCAGCGTCGCCGACCTGCTGCCCGCCGGGGACCGTTGGCTGCCCCGCTTCGAGGCGGTCATCGGCTATATCTCCGGCGCCGAGCCGGGGGCGCTGTCGGCGGTGGACCTGATGCGCTACGCCGATACCGGCGTCAATTGGCGGGTGGCGTCGGGCTACGGCACGCTGGTGGCGCGGGCCGGGGCCGGCGTCCCGGTTTCGCTCGACACGCCGGTGACGTCGATAGACATGACCGGGCCGCGGGTCGTGCTGACCACGCCCAAGGGCGAGCTGTGCGGGCGGGCCGTGATCCTGACCGTCCCGCCCCCGCTGCTGGACGGCGAGGCGATCCGCTTCACGCCGCCGCTGCCGCCGGAAAAGACCGAGGCGGCCCGCGCCCTGCCCATGGGCCATGTGGCGAAGCTGTTCCTGGAACTCGCCGAGGGGAGCGGCCGACCCTGGGACCTGGAGCCCGACACGCAGGTGCCCGGCGCCCTGGACCGCGCGCGGACCGGGCTGTACCACCTGGAGCCGCTCGGCCGGCCGCTGGTCGAGGCCTATTACGGCGGCGCCCTGGCGCTCGACCTGGAGCGCGCCGGCGCCGGGGCGATGGAGGATTTCGCGGTCGGGGAGCTGTGCGGCCTGTTCGGATCCTCGGTCCGCCGGCAGCTGAAGCCGGTGGCGGCGTCGGCCTGGGCGGCGGACCCGTGGTCGCGGGGCGCCTATTCCTACGCGGTGCCGGGCGGCGCCGACCGCCGCGCCGACCTCGTGCTGCCGATCGACGGGCGCCTGTTCTTCGCGGGGGAGGCCTGCTCGCGGGGGTCCTACTCCACCGCGCACGGCGCCTACCTCACCGGCATCGACGCCGCCGTGGCGGCGGCCGCCGTCATTCGGCCGGACGGATCACGCCCTTGACCAGGATGATGTTGCCGTAGAGCCGCCGTTCGCCGGTGGCGATCACGGCATAGGCGCCGCGCGCCCGTTCGTAGAAGGCGAAGCGGTCCATCCCCAGGATCTCGACCTCCCTGCCCTCCGCTTGGTCGGCCAGCGCCTGGAACTCGTCCAGGATCGGCGGCCACTCGGTTCCGGGAGTCATGACGGCGGCCGGCGTCTCGACGAAGTCGTCGAGCGGCAGCAGCGACAGCACCGCCTTGAGCGTCGCGGTGGCCGTGATGCCGTCCAGCCGGACCAGCCGCCTGGCGTTGGCCGCCGCGGGATAATTCGCGTCGACGATGGCGAGTTCGTCGCCGTGCCCCATATCGGCGAGGATCTGGAGCAGCGCTCCGTTGAGCAGCGGATCGATTGTCTTCAGCATGGGTTTCTTATTCCTGCCCTGATGCGGCCCGGCGCCCCGGCTGGGGAGTCGGCCGTGTCATCGATTCGTGTCACGATGGACTGAACTGTACGGGAGGATGGCATGGAACTGGAAACGCGAAAGCTCGGCCGCACGGATGTCTCGCTGACGGCGTTCGGATTCGGCGGGACCTCGCTCGGCAACATGTACCGGGCGATCGACGACGAGGCGGCGATGGCCGCCCTGGACGCCAGCTTCGCGGCGGGCGTGCGCTACGTGGACACGGCGCCGCTCTACGGCCACGGGTTGAGCGAGCACCGCGTCGGCGGCTGGCTGCGCCGGGTCCGCGGGGAGAACGTCGTGCTGTCCACCAAGGTCGGCTGGCGCCTGTTCCCGGCGCGCGGGGAACCGACCGAAGCGGGGCTGTTCATGGACGTGCCGCCGTTCCGCCGGGGGCTCGACTACAGCTATGACGGCGTGATGCGGTCGTTCGAGGACAGCCTGCATCGGCTGGGAACCGACCGGGTCGACATCGTCTTCATCCACGACGCCGACCGGCGCAACCAGGGCGACGCGTTCGAGCAGCGCTTCAAGGAGGCCATGGAGGGCGCCTATCCCGCCCTGCTGAAGCTGCGCGAGCAGGGCGTCGTCAAGGCGATCGGGGCCGGCCTGAACGAGTGGGAAGCCTGCCAGCGCTTCGCCGAGGCCGGCGACTTCGACTGCTTCCTGCTGGCCGGCCGCTACACCCTGCTGGACCAGGAGAGCCTGGACAGCTTCATGCCGCTCTGCGAGAAGCGCGGCATCGGGATCGTGCTGGGCGGGCCGTACAATTCCGGCATCCTGGCGACCGGCCCGGTCGAGGGCGCCCACTACGACTATGCCCCGGCCTCGCCCGAGATCCTGGAGAAGACCCGGCGGATCGAGGAGATCTGCCGCCGCCACGGGGTGCCGTTGAAGGCTGCGGCCCTTCAGTTCCCGCTGGGGCATCCGGTGGTTGCGTCGGTCATTCCCGGCATGGGCAGCCCGGCGCGGATCAAGGAAAACATGGATCTGCTCGCCCACAAAATTCCGTCCGACCTGTGGGCGGAATTGCGGTCTGACGGGTTGATCCGTCAGGACGCCCCGCTCCCCTGAGTGCGATGGGTGCGGGCGATCCGCCTGCAACCGCGAGAGCTGGAGGGAGGAAGGCATGAGCACCGGCAAGGGTTCCGAAGCGGCCGAGCAGATCGAGAAGGCGCTGGACCGGAAGACCGGAAAGGCATCCGGCGACACCGACAAGAGTCCCGAGCGCAAGTTCGAGGAGATGGGCGAGCGCGACGAGATCCGCGACAAGGCGGGACGCACGCCCGAGGGTTCGTGACGTCGCGTTCTAGAGAAAAGAAATCCCGGAGCGCCGCCGGCGCTCCGGGACGGAAAAGCAAAGACGAACGAATGGAATGCCGATGAAGATGTTTATCCTGGGGACCCTGACGGCCATCGTGATCGCGACGGGCGTGGGCATCGTCCTGTCGAACTACCTGACCAACCCCGCCTACGATGCCTTCTCCACTCCCAGCGCGCGGGTCGGCGAGGACTCCACGGCCGAGCACCGGTTCGGCGAGCAGGCTAACTGATACCGAAGAACCGAAAAACGAAAAAGGGTGCCGCGCCCGAAGCGCCGCACCCCTTTCCTTCCAGCCGTGGCCTGCCCGTGGATCAGAAGTCCAGGCGGGTGCTCAGGATGGCGACGATGCCTTCGTTGCTCGTGGTGCTGGCGACGCCGGTGGTGGCGTCCACGTTGCGCAGGTCCTCGTCCACATACATCACGTCGCCCTGGACCGTGAAGCCGGGAGCCAGGGTGTAGGCGGCGCCGCCGCCGTAGGTCTTGTAGGAGGAGGCATAGGTCGCGGGGGTCACGCCGCCGAAATCGTCGAACTCCGGACCGCCCTTGAAGCCTTCGGCGTCGGCGTAGGACAGGCCGACAGCCAGCGGGCCGGCCGTGTAGCTGACGCCCACGTGCCAGATGGTGGTGTCGCCCGAAGTCGCCGGCACGCCGGAAACCGCGTTGTAGTCGCCGCCGTCGATATAGCCGCCGCCGAGCTTGAAGGCGCCGTAGCCGACCTGGCCGCCGACCTGCCAAGCCCAGAAATCCTCCAGCGAGGGTCCGCCGACGACGCCCAGGTCCTGGCCGGTCGCCGTGCTGCCGGTGGCGCCCGCCGCGACCGAGAAGCCGGAGAATTCGCCGGTGTAGTTGGCGCCGACTTCCCAGAAATCCTTGTAGCCGCCGGCGGTCTTGAAGCCGACGACGTCCTGGCCCTCGCTGTCGTCCTGCGTGGCGTAGCTGACGCCCGCCTGGACGCCGCCGAACCGCGGGGTCAGGTACATGACCTTGGTGGCGTCGCCCGAGTCGGGAGCCTGGACGACGCTGCCGGTCGGCAGGCTGCCCAGCGCGAAGCCGGCGCGCGGGCCGACATCCGGCGAGTTCTCCAGGAAGCGATAGCCGTCGCCGTCGATCTGCTCGACGCCGATCAGGGGAGCGTAGATCGCCAGGGTGTCGGCGGCGCCGTCGAAGTCGCCCAGCTCGATGCGGCCCCAGGTGCCGCCGAGATAGACCGACGCCTCGTCGGTGCCGACGCTGTTCGAGGCGGCGCCGGTGCTGTTCTGCAGCTCGACCTTGGCACCGTAGAGAAGGCCGTTGTCAGCCTTGCCATCGGCGCGGACGACGATCTCGGTCTCCAGCGCGAACTCGCGACTGGTCCGGTTCGAGGCGTCGTCATCGTAATAGGCGCCGAAGAACTCGGTGTAACCGCCCAGGCTCACGACGAGCTGCGCCTGGGCGGATTGAGCGCTCAGGGCGACTGCGGCGATGGCCGTGGTGGCAAGGAGGAGATTTCTCATGACCATTCCCTGATCGGGTCGATTGATGAAGCGTGTCCCCATCAGAGCGGCGAATAGATACATACGCAACAATTACCGATGAGACTGAACGTCATGACGGAAATATGATGCACAGCAGCAACACCTTGTATTTTGGAAGTAAGTTCGAAGTTCATTTACGCAAAATTCATTTTGCGTTCTGATCGCAACGCGTCTTTGCATCGCCTGTTGGACCGGTTTTCAACGGGAGAACGATCATGGCCGAAGATGACGCCAAGAAAGACGAAAAGCCCCAGCCGGGAACCGATGCCGGGCGCGACAAGACGCTGACCGAGAAGGAGGAGGAGCGTTCGGGCGGCGAGAACAAGAAGACACCGGGACCGGTCTACGACGTCTGACCGATTTTTGAGCCTGGTTTCCTGTTCGGACGGATTTGCAATGCCCGTCCGATGTGACACTATCGGCGCGTCTTTTACCCTTATCGATGGGTCGGGCGCGTGGCCGGGGAAGCAGGAGAGTTCGGTTCCGGAAGAAGCTGGTGGTCGGACGGCCCGGCCCTGGCGCGTTTCGTCGCCGACCTGATCGCGGGCGAGTTCGCCCGCCTGCGGCCCGGTTTCGAGGTCTTCGCCGGCCTTTCCGGCGGCGACGGCCCGGGCGGGGAGGCTTGGCGGGACGGCCTGATCGAGGCCGACAGCCTGGAGATGCTCCAGCTCTCGGCGGCGCTGGCCGAAGCGCTCAACCTGGGAGAGGCCGGGTCGGCCGACTACCTGCCGACCCGGCGGACCTTCGGCGGCCTGCTGGATACCTGCCGGTCGGCGCTTCCCCGGTGCGGCTCGCACATCACCTTCAGGACTTCGGGCAGCACCGGGGCCGCCAAGCCTTGCCGCCACCGCCTTGCCGACCTGGAGCAGGAGGCGGAGTTCCTGCGCGCGCTGTTCCCCGGGCGCCGCCGAATCCTCGGCGCGGTGCCCTGCCACCATATCTACGGATTCCTGATGACGATCCTGGCCGGCGCTCCCCGGGGCGCGGCCAGGCTGCCCGTGGTCGATGTCCGGGGCCGGGCGCCGGCGGCGCTGGCGGTTCTGGCGGCACCCGGCGACCTGATCGTCGGCCATCCCGCCTTCTGGTCGGCCGTCGTCCGCAGCGGGATCACCCTGCCCGCGGGAGTCCATGGCTCCGTCTCGACGGCGCCCTGCCCGGCGGAGACCGCCCGCGGCGCGATCCGGGCCGGGCTGGACCGTCTGGTCGAACTGTACGGCTCGTCGGAGACCGGCGGCATCGGCTGGCGCGACGAGCCGGCCGACGGGTTCCGGCCGATGCCCTGGTGGCGCCGCGCCGGGGATTCGACCCTGCGCCGGACCTCGGCGGACGGAACGGAGCGGGACGTTCCGGCGCCGGACCGGCTGGACTGGTCCGCCGACGGCCGCTTCCGCGTCGCGGGGCGCCTGGACGGAATGGTGCAGGTCGGCGGCGCGAACGTCTCTCCCGACCATGTGCGGCGGCGGCTGTGCGAGCATCCCTGGGTCGCCGACGCGGCGGTGCGCCTGATGACGCCGGACGAGGGAGACAGGCTGAAGGCCTTCGTCGTGCCGGCCCCGGACGCCCCCGCCGGGCCGGAATTCCACCAGGCGCTGACGCGCTGGATCGACCGCAACCTGACCGTCCCCGAACGGCCCCGGGCGCTGGCCTCCGGGCCGTCGCTGCCGTCGAATTCCTTCGGCAAGGATGCAGACTGGACCGTCCGCCAAGCCTTTCCCACCCCTCGAAGCCCGCGATCCCTCCCATGACGACCCTGCTCGACCAGCCCGACATCCTCAAGACCTCCGCCGGGGCGACCTTGCGCGAACTCGTCAACCAGATCGCCTGCCCGATCTTCGTCATCGACGTGACGGATGGGGGCGGGAGCGGCGGCGGGTTCCGGATCGCGATGCTGAACGACTGGTACGAGCGCTCCTTCGGCCTGACCAACGACGACTGCGCCGGCCGTCTGATCGAGGAGGTGCTGGCGCCCTGCCTCGCCTACCGAATCACCGGCCATTACCGGGACTGCGTCTCCACCCGCGGCCCGATCGGCTACGAGGAGGAGATCCGGCTGGGAGACAGGGTCTTCTGGACCCGGACCGTGCTGAACCCGCTGTTCCACGACGGGCGGGTCGTCCGACTGGTCGGGACCTCCACCGACCTGACCGGACACCGCCGGCTGGAGCAGGCGCTGGAAGCCGCCCAGCGCATGGCGCGGCTCGGCTGGTGGCGGACGGAGCTGGCGACGGGAAGCACGGTCTGGTCGGACATCCTGTACGGGATCCATGACCGCGATCCCGCCGCGGGGCCGCCGGGTCCCGTCGAGTTCCTCGACCTGGTCCATCCCCTGGACCGCGACCTCGCGGCGCCGTCGGCGCGGTCCGGATCGTTCGACTACCGCATCGTGCTGCCCGACGGCGAGATCCGCCACCTGCACGAGGAGCGGGTCGTCCACAGCAGCGGCGACGGGCACCCCCTGGCCCTGTTCGGGACGGTGCAGGACGTCACCGCGAGCAAGCGCGCGGCCCTGGAACTGATGGCGGCCAAGGAACAGGCCGAGCGGGCCAACCAGGCCAAGACGTCGCTGCTCGCCAACATGAGCCACGAGCTGCGCACGCCGCTGAACGCGATCATCGGGTTCTCGGAGATGATGGCCGAGGAGATGCACGGCCCCCTCGGCAACCCGACCTATGTGGAATATGCCAGCGACGTCCTGTTCGCCGGCCGGCACCTGCTCGACATCATCAACGACCTGCTGGACATGGCGAAGATCGAGGCCGGCCAGGTCACGCTGAACGAGGAGACCGTGTCCGCGAAGCGGCTGCTGGGGGACGTCGAGCGGCTGCTGAGGGAACGGGCGTCGAAGGCCCGGCTGAAGCTGACCGTGGCGCCCGCGCCGGACGACGTGGCGGTGATCGCGGACCGGCGCCTGCTGCGGCAGGTGCTGCTGAACCTGGTGGGCAACGCGGTCAAGTTCACCGAGGCCGGCGGCGAGGTCACCCTGGCGGCCCACATCCTGGCGGACGGCCAGATCTGCTTCACGACCTCGGATACCGGCATCGGGATCTCCGCCCGCGACCTGCCGGTCGCCCTCGCCCCGTTCGGCCGGGTCGGCTCGCATCTCCAGGCCAATACGGAAGGCACCGGGCTGGGGCTGCCGGTCGCCAAGGCGCTGATCGAGCTGCACGGCGGCATGCTCCATCTGAACACCAGCCCGGGCGTCGGCACCACCGCCTTCATGACGCTGCCGTCCTGGCGGGTCCGCACGCCCGACGGCAGGCCGCCGGCCCCGACCATCGGCGGCCTCAAGGAGTTCTTCAGGATCGGCGACCAGGGCGTGTTCGAGCTGGTGGAGGAGACCGGCCGGGACGCCCTGGCCGACCTGCCGATCGGCATCGTCCAGCTCGACCGGACGGGAAAGGTCCTCAGCTACAACGCCGCGGAGGAGAATTTCACCGGGCGCAAGGCCGACCTGGTGATCGGCTCGGATTTCTTCCGCGACGTCGCCCCCTGCACTTTCACGCCGGAGTTCCACGGACGGTTCCGGGACGGCGTCGAGACCGGAAGCCTGAACATCATCTTCAGCTATATCTTCACCTTCGACCAGCCCATGAAGGTGCTGATCGAGATGCGTTCCGGCCGGCAGCCCGGCACCGCCTGGCTGTTCATCCGCTGGATTTGACCGCAGGGAGCCGGGCGCCGGCCGCGACGGCGGACCGGCGCCCGGACCCGGGCCGCCGGCGGCGCGCCAGCCTCTGGATCGGCGCCTCGAGCAGGATATACGCCGCGACGCCCGCCGCCGACGATATCGCGATCGCCGAGGCCATGAAGATCCAGGCGGCGGCGGGGTCCTGCTCGACCAGCCCCAGCCGGCTCCAGACCGTCCTGATCACGCCGAGCGTCAGGATATGGGTCAGGTAGATCGAGTAGGAGGCATCGCCCAGCAGGGTCAGCAGCCCGTTCCTGCCGACCGCCCCCCTGGCCTCCAGCGACAGGCAGCCGGCGACCGTCAGGACGGCCGGCACGCCCCAGACCAGCAGGCGCGTCTCGGGAGCCTCCCAGGGGGTCAGGGCGACCATCCAGACCAGCCCGGCGGCGATCGCCGGCACGGCGGCCCAGGCCGGCAACGCCAGCCGCCCTTGCAGGTAGAGCCGGCCGAGCAGCATTCCGGCCACGAATTCCAGGATGATGGAATCCGCGAAGAAGATCAGGATCGGATCCTCGAAGGGGACCACCAGGCCGATCACCGAGATCGCCGCGAACAGGGCGGTGATCGCCGGGATGATCAGGGCGCGCGGCAGGAACAGCGCCGCCGCGAAGACCAGGTAGAAGAACATCTCGTAATTGAGGGTCCAGCCCGGGATCAGCAGGGGCCAGATCCGGGTCGGCGCGCCGGGATAGAAATGGGGGACGAAGAACAGCGACTTGATCACGTGCTCGGGCGTCAGCTCGACCGCCCGGAACAGATTCGGCAGCAGCAGGGCCGCGACCGCCACGGCCAGGGTCACGAGCCAGTACATCGGGACGATCCGGACGACGCGGTTCCGGATGAAGTCGGCCGGCGTGGTCGGCCGCGCCGAAGTCGTCATCCACATGATGAAGCCGCTGATGACGAAGAAGATGTCCACGCCCGCCTGCCCGAACGGCCAGACGCCCCCCTTGTAGAACACCTCGAAGTCGGCGATCTGGTAGCGCGCATGGTGAAACACCACCAGGAGAGCGGCGAACGCCCTTAAATACTGTATTGAAATAATATTAAATTTTATATTCCCCAAGGATGGCCGAAGGGGGGACTGCGATATGATCGTCTTACTCATGTCCAACCACAGTACATGTCGATGCCGGTTGCCCATGATAACAGAACGTCGGCTTGGAAGCCTCTCGACGGATACGGCAAGCCGGATGCTACTCCCCTTGATGCGCGCTTTCGATTACGGGTTACTCTAGTGGTTCTGCACAGTGTTTTTGATGACGTTCGGCGGAGCGGAGTACGGTAGGTCGGCCTTCGGCCGAGGCCGACCTACGGCAAATCAATCGAAACCACTGTGCCGGGCCACTTGGCGCTTCCTCAGGCCGGGCGAAGCGGCGGGGCACCGGTCAGTCGGGAGGGGAGTCGGTCCAGTCGCCGAGCGACATGATCGAGATCGCGAGGCCGACGAAGCCGAACAGGACCGCCATGCCCCAGATCAGCAGCAGGGCTCCCGTCAGGTCGCCGGGCGAGGCACCGGCCCCCAGGGTGAGGCCCCCGATGCCGCCGACATCGGCCGCGATCAGGGTGGTCGCCGTCACCGCTCCCCCGGCGAAGCCCGCGCCGAAGGCGCCGGCCAGCCTGCGCAGGATGGGACGTTCGTGCCGCAGCGGCCATCCGGAGCCGCTTCGCCGTTCGCCGGGATCGGACATGCCATGCACCCAGGTTGCCACGGGATCATCCATAGCCTGAACCGTGCCTCGCGGGATTGCGAATCTTCAATGCGGCCACGCCCCGGCGGAGGCACGCTCGCCGACGGCATCCACATCTGCGCCGCCTTCAGGCGCACCGCCCGGGGAGTTCCACACCATGCATCTCGATTACGAGGCCTACATCGCGCTCGGCTTCCTGGCCGCTACGGTCGGCGTGACCGCCGGCCTGTTCTGGTTCCTGCTGTCCCGCAGGATGAAGTAGAAGGACCGGCGGGAATACCCACGTACTCGTTCTCCTGGACAATACGCTCCGTTGCCTTGTAACAGGGACCTTCGGACCGGCGGACGGCCGGTCCGAAGGTCCTTGCGGAAGGCAAAGAGCACATCTCCATGGAACAAGACTACCGGCCGGTTTCCCCGGAGGCCCAGGTCGAAGCGTTGCGCACGCTGGTCGCGGCCGTGACCGCCGCCCGCGACGGCGGCTCGCCGGAAGCGGGTCTGGCTCCGGGGCTGCTGGATGTCCTTGACGGCCTGGAACCCCGGGATTCCGCGCTGGTGTCGGAATTGCTGATGAGCATAGCGTTCCGGGCGGGCGCCCGGGTGTCCGAACGCTATCCCTTCATCGAGTTCGCGATCCATCTCGGGCGGGCTGCCCTGGGCGAGGAGGAGGGCGGCGACCCCGCGGACTTCCTCCAGGACCGGCTGCCCGCCTGGGACGTGCTGGAACCGGCGCTGCGGACCATGCGCCGCCACGGGCGGCGCTGGTGGTCGCGGAACTCCAAAGGGGACCCGATCGACCTGCTCCAGGCCTACGCCCTGGGAGCGGCCCAGCTCGCCTGCCTGGGTCATTCCGACCAGGACTCCGGCCGTCTCGCCGCTTCCGGGCTGCTGTTCACCGCCGCGGCGCAGATCCTCACCCTGCGCCGGATCGAGGACCCTTCCGCCTGGGAGCAGGACCAGGAAGCGGGTTAGGCCGGCCGGACCTCGTCCCGGCGGTCGCGCGCTCCCAGCAGCAGGGCGAACACGGCGCCGGCCAGCCCCAGGGCGGCCATGGCGTGATAGGCGCCCGCCCCGAACCCGGCATAGGCGGTGCCCGCCAGCATCATCGCCAGCGCCGTGCCCATGCCCGTCGCGAGGGCGCCGTACAGCGCCTGGGCGGTGGCGGAGCGGTCCACCGGGACGGCCTTCGCGATATACTGCATGGCAGCGAGATGGGCGGCGCCGAAGGTCATGCCGTGCAGCACCTGGAGCAGCGCCAGGGCCGGCACGCCCTCGGCCACCGCCGTGCCCGACCAGCGGACCAGTCCGGCCAGCCCGGCCAGCACCAGCAGGCGGGCCGGACCGAGCCGCGCGGTGACGGCGCCGCCGAAGGCGAACAGCAGGATCTCGGCGATCACGCCCTCCGCCCACAGCCAGCCGATCACCGCCTCCGAATGGCCAAGCTCGCGCCAGTGCAGGGTGCCGAACGCGTAGTAGACGGCGTGGCTGGACTGGACGGCGGAAGTGGCCCCCAGGAACAGCAGGAAGCCGGGATCGCGGAGCAGCGCCGCGATCCGGCTGGTCTTCAACGGCACCTCCGCCCGTCCCGGCTCGCGCGGCGGCGGCTTCGGCGCCAGCCAGCAGGACAGGGCCGTCAGGGCCATGGCGCCGATCAGCAGGTGGAGCACGACCTCCGGCCGGCTGTCGGCGACGACGATGCCGCCCAGGCTGGCGGCGGCGATGAAGCTGATCGACCCCCACAGGCGCATCCGGCCGTAGTCGAGCCGGTGCGCCCGGGCGATCAGCAGGGTCAGGTTGTCGCCGATATTCATGATCGGGCTGAAGCCCGCGCTCATCAGCACGGTCACCAGCAGGATCGGCACGAAGCCGTCGGCCGGCAGGTACAGCAGCGAGGCCGCCAGGGCGGCGGCGCTGAGCAGGATCAGTGCCGCCCGGCGGTTGCCGGTACGGTCGACCACCACGCCGGCCACCGGGATGGTGACGATGCGGACCCACAGCGCCACCGCCAGGACCGTCCCGATCTCTTCCGCCGACAGGCCCCGGCTTTCCAGCCAGACCGGCCAGAACGGCAGCTGGATGCCCAGGATCAGGAAATAGGCGGCGTAGAACAGGGACAGTCGAAGCGGCAGCAGCATGGGGTTCCGGCGGCGATGTGCTCAGGCCAGCGGAATCTCGTGGCCCTTCTTCGGCACATCATAGCCGCGCCGGACGGCGGGACGCCCTGCGATGGCGAGATACCAGCGCCGCACATTCGGGAATTGCGCGAGATCGATCCGCTGCCATTCGAACCGCGAGACCCACGGCCACGTCGCGATGTCGGCGATGGTGTAGTCGCCGCCGGCCAGGTACTCGGTCTCGCCCAGGCGCTTGTCCATGACGGAATAGAGCCGCCGGGCCTCGGCGCCGAACCGTTCCTCGGCATAGGGCGCCTTGCCGGGGTTGAACTGAAGGAAATGGTGGGCCTGGCCCAGCATCGGGCCGGCGCCGCCCATCTGGAACATCAGCCACTGCCAGGTCCGCCACCGGCCGGGACCGTCCTGGGGGATGAACATCCCCGTCTTCTCCGCCAGGTACAGCAGGATCGCGCCCGACTCCATCAGGGAAGCACCCGTGTCGTGGTCGACGATCGCCGGGATCTTGTTGTTAGGGCTGATCCTCAGGAAGTCCGGCGCGAACTGCTCGTCCTTGGTGATGTCGATCGGGTGGACCTCATAGGGCAAGCCGGTCTCCTCCAGCATGATGGAGGCCTTCCGGCCGTTCGGCGTGGTCCAGGTATAGAGATCTATCATGGCGTTTCCTCGGCTGCGGGAGGGTCGAGTGTGGCCCACTTCGACGCTCCCGCAAACCGGGCAGTCAGGCGGCCCGCACCTTTTCGATGAAGTCGTCCACCGCGCGCCGGAGCACCAGGGACTGGCGGGTCAGCTCGGAGGATTCGCGGAGCACCTGCTCCGCCGTGGCGAGCGAGGCGTCGGCGGCCGCGGTGACGCCGGCGATGTTGGCCGCTACCTCGCTGGTCCCGGCGGCGGCCTGCTCGACGTTGCGCGCGATCTCGCCGGTCGCCGCCTGCTGCTGCTCGACCGACGCGGCGATCGCGGCCGAGGTGCCGCTGACCTCGTCGATGGTGTGCAGGATGTCCTGGATCGCCTCGACCGCCTGGGCCGTCGCCGCCTGGACCGAACTGATCTGGCCGGAGATGTCCTCGGTCGCCTTGGCGGTCTGGTTGGCCAGGTTCTTGACCTCCGACGCCACGACGGCGAACCCCTTGCCGGCGTCGCCGGCGCGGGCCGCCTCGATCGTCGCGTTGAGCGCGAGCAGGTTGGTCTGGCCGGCGATGGTGTTGATCAGGCCGACCACCTCGCCGATCTTCTGGGCCGCGGTCGAGAGGCTTTCGACGATCTCGTTGGTTCGCCGGGCCTTTTCCACCGCGTGCTGGATCGTGCGGGAGGACCGGTCGACCTGCCGGCCGATCTCGGCGATCGACGAGGCCAGTTCCTCCGCCGCGGCGGCGACGGTCTGGACGTTGGTGGACGCGTGGTCGGCCGCGTTGGCGACCGCGGTCGCCTGGTGGGTCGCCTGCTGGGCGGCGGTGGACATGGTGGCCGCCGTCGCGTTCATCTCCCCGGACGAGGTCGTGACATGGGTCACGACGCCGTTGACGTGATGCTCGAAATCGTCGGCCAGCTCCATCATGGACCGCCGGCGTTCCTCCGCCGAACGCTGCTCCTGGGCGGCCTGCTCGGCCTGGAGCCGTTCGACCCGGATCGCGTTCTCCTTGAAGACCTGGACCGCCCGCGCCATCTCGCCGACCTCGTCCGCGAAATCGAGCCCCAACACCTCGACGGAACGGTCGCCCGACGCGAGCAGCGTCATGGTGCCGGTCATGGTCTTGACCGGGACGACGATGCTGCGGGCGATCAGCCAGGCCAGCAGGATGCCGCCCAGGAGCGCCGCGGCGACGAGCGTCCCGCTGACCTTGATGGTATTGTCGATCTCGGACAGGGTCCTCTGCTCGGTCTCCCGGAAGACGGCGCTCCAGCCGTCCACGGTGGCCTGGGTCAACTCGCCGAACTCCTCCCCGACGACCGGCATGACCTCGTAGATGAGGCTGTTCATCTCGAACGCGGACGCGGCCATGCGGTCGAAGGTCTTGGAGTAGTTGTCGGCGAGCCGGAGCACGTCCTGGGCCAGCGCCATGCGGTCCGGATCGTCGAACCAAGCGGCGAGATTGGTGGCGGCCGGCTTGAAGGCGGCAAGCCGCCGCGTCACGCTTTCGGCCAGCGCCTCGTCCGGCGTCGCCAGGAACTGGGTGGCGTTGAGCCGGGCGTACATGAACTGTTCCTGGGCGATCCCCGCGAGCCCCGCGGTCTCCATCTGCTTGTCCGCCGTGGCCTCGCTGATCAGGGACGACAGGTTGCCGACGATCTGGTCGCCGAGCGGCTTGAGGGTCTGCTCGACCAGGGTGTCCCGCTTCACCCGGGCTTCCTTCAGCTTGGCGAACCTGTCCCCGTAGTCGGCGGCAAGCTGGACCATGCGCTCCAGCCGGGTCCGGCTGATCTCGTCATGGGCGGCCGGCATCAGGCGCGTCAGGCCGGAAGCGATGTGGTCGAGCAGTTCCCGGACCTGGTCGGCGGCCGCCTGGCTTCCCGAGGAAGTATAGAGCAGCGCGTGCCGGCGAAGTTCCGCGAAATCCAGGTTGATCGTGATCACCGTGGCGGTGTTGGCCGAGGTCTCGCCGTACCGTTCGAAATTCGCACGGGCGGTGATCAATTCGGCGATGCCGAAGCCGCCGACGGCTCCCAGCAGGGCGAGAATCAGCATGAACCCCGCATAGATCCTGGAACCGATCCGGAACCTGGAAGAAAAAGACCCCATCGTCCTGCCTCGTCCTCTGGCCGCCGGCCGCCGCGATCCCGTCATCCTGCGGTGAATGGCTGCGGACCCTGCTTGAATTCTGTCGGTCGAAGGGAGAGCGGCGGCACTCCGTCCGAACCGATCCGGTAGCTGACTTTCGGACTTGTTCGCCCTGATTTGAATCGGTCTTACGTTGCCGTGCCAATTGGCCGCGCATGGTAAGATATCTTCCCTCTTGGGTCCGGCTGCGGCGCGCGATCTCCGGGTGGTGCCGCCGGGCGGTGCCGCAGGACGCGAGGTCACGCGATTGTCCTTCTCACCGAAGGCCCGCCGCCTTAGGATGGGGTAACCCGAAAGGTTCAGAGAACAAGCCCATGGCTGTTGACCAGCGACTGCCGCCGGTTCCCGGCAAGAAGCCTTCGATACCCGGCCCCACGTGGCAGCCGCCCGTTCCCGCGCGCAAACCGGCCGGCGAAGGCTTCGCCGCGGCGGTGGAGCGGGCCGGCACTCCCCTGCCCGGCCGCAAGCCGGCAGGGGCGCCGCCGGAACCCCTGGGCGGCGGGCCGGTCGTGGACGCGATCCGGTCCGTCGCCGGATTGTCCGGGCACAGCTTCGCCTCGCTGCTCTCCCAGGCCCAGCAGGAAAGCGGGCTGGATACCAAGGCCCGCAACCGCAGGAGTTCGGCGACCGGCCCCTTCCAGTTCATCGAACGCACGTGGCTGGACCTGGTGCGGCGCCATGGATCGGCTTACGGCCTGGGTGAGATCGCGCAGAAGATCAAGGTGGTCGACGGCGCGCCGACCGTCAGCGACGCCGCGACGCGCAAGAAGATCCTGGCGCTTCGCGAGGATCCGAACCTGTCCGCCGGCATGGCCGCCCGGTATCTCGGCGAAGGCAAGGAACGGCTGGGCAAGATGCTCGGCCGGCCGGCTTCGACGATCGAGAGCCGGATCGCCTACATCATGGGCCCGAGCGGGGCCGCCCGGCTGATCAACGCGGCCGAGAAGACCCCCGGGAAGCTCGCACGCGACCTGCTGCCCTCGGCCGCCGCAGCCAACAGGAACCTGTTCCACGACCGCAGCGGGCATGCGCTCACCGCGTCGGACATGCTGAACCGGCTGACCCGCCGGATGCAGGCTGACGAGAAGCGTTTCGCCGGGCTGGAAGACGCCCCCGACGCGCAGCCGGCGCCCGCGCATTCCAACGCGCTGTTGTTCGCGCAGATGCGGCAGGACGGCTGGCCGGACGAACCGGAGGACGAGGCCGCGGACGGTGATTCTCCGGCCCTGTTCCCCCGGCAGGGCGAGCCAGCCGGCTGAGCAGGGCGGCCGGGACATTCGATTCCATGCGTTGCACCACGGCCCAACGCATCGCACAAGATGAAGCGGGGGAATGATTCGTTCCCGCCGAAACACTGGCGCTGCCGAAGAGCCCCTCACGGGCATGGAGGAGGCCGGAGCGCCATGAAATCACGGGCGCGACCTGATCGGGCGCCCCCGGACGCATTACATGAACAGAGGAAGCCATCGCCGACGGGCGGCTTCACCGCAGCGGAACAACATGCCTCGATTTTGCGCACGGGCTCACCACCCGCGAGGAACGGCCGCGCGCGGCGGGTGTTGCCCCGGACAGCGGCCACATGCGCGAGGAGATGGACGCGATGAAGATCGATCCGAAACTTCGGGAAGACCTGGCTCAGAAGCTCTATGAGGAAAGCGACCGGACGGGCGTCGCCTGGGTGCGACGGCCGGAGTCCGTCAAGCATGCTTTCCGGGAAGCGGCGGAGCGGAAGCTGCGCTCCCATACCGATGACCATGCCGGGCATGGGCAGGACCGGATCAGGCAGGAACGTGGAAAGCAGACCGCCGGCGCGGGCCGGCATGCCGACTGGCCGCACCGGGGCAAGCCGGTGATGGAGCCCTGCACCCGGTGACGCACGTCGAATCGACCGCCCCTGCGCAGGACCGGCTCATCCTCGACACCAATGTGTTCGTGGCCGCGGGCTTCAATCCGGGAAGCAATGCCGCGGCCGTGGTGGAGGCGGTCCGGGAGGGACGGTACCGGCTTGCCTGGGCCGAGGCGACCCGGCGCGAGACCGAGACGGTGGTCCGCCGGATTCCCGGGCTCGACTGGAGCCGCCTCGCCGGTCTTTTCGCGGCGTCCGGCGAACATCGCGGCCCGCTCGACGTTTCATCCTTCTCCAGGGTGGAGGATCCGGGCGACCGAAAGTTCGCGGCGCTCGCCTGGGCGACCGGGGCGGCGCTGATCACCAGCGACGCACACCTGCTGTCCTGCCGCGACGAACTCCCGGTCACGGTGTTGACGCCGCGGGAATTCGTCGGCGGATCGACGACCTGAAACCTGGCCGAAACCTGGGCGGAAAAGCACCATGTCCTTCATAGATAACCTTGTCAGCCACCTGGGCGAAATCGGCGTCGAATCGGACGACCTGCCGCTCCTGGTGCCGGCGGTCATCGCCGCGGGCGCGCTGATCGCCTTCGCCGACGGCACCGCCGAGGGCAGGGAACTGCGGGAAATCGACTCCGAGGCGTTGCACTGCCTGATGGGCGACCAGGGACGCGCCGACGACATCCGCCGCGTGCTCGACCAGCACCTTTCCAATTTCGACCGGGACCGGACCTTCGGACACGACCGTGCCCTGGGCGTACTGGCCGATTTCGCGCCCGACGCGCCCATGGAGCAGCGGGAACTGGTCCTGCGCTCGGCGCTTCAGGTGGGGGGAGCGTGCGGCGCGCTGAGTCCGGGGGAGCGGGATGCGGCGCGGGAGATCGCCCGGATACTGAGGCTCGATCCCGCCGCCCAGGGTCTCTGATACAGCGCGAAAGCCCCAGGCCGGCCTCCGGGAGGGGGCCGGCCTGCGGTGACTGGCAGGGTTCTTCAGGAAGCCTTGCCGATGGCATCAGCCGCGGGGGGCGACCACCATGCAGTCCTGGCCCTTCGACTCGAGCCGGGAGCAGGCCTGCTCGGCGGCGGCCTTGGTCATGCCGATGAAACGGGCCTGGAACACTCCGGTCCGGCTCTTCAGGACGGTGCTCTTCGCGCCCTTGACGTGAGCCGGGATGACCTTGGCGGTCGTCGTCAACCCGGCCTGGCCCGCCTTGTGGCTCTTGTAGCTGCCGACCTGGATCGCCCAGGTACCCGCTTTGGCCGGCGGGGCTGCCTTGGTCGCCGGCTTCGGAGCCTTGGCGACCGCTTTCTCCGCCCGCGGGGCGTCCGCCTTGATCGTGGCGCGGACGGTCGGGACGACGGCCGCGACCTCCACCGTCGAGACGGTCCGGCCGAGCGGCTTGACGCCGAAGCCGTGGTCGAGGAGGGCCGCGACGCGGTTGTCCCGCTCGCGCGAGGTGCGGCCGCCCAGGACAACCGCGATCAGGCGCCGGCCGTCACGCACCGCCGTGGCCGCGAGGTTGAAGCCGGAGGCATTGACGAAACCGGTCTTGATGCCGTCCATGCCGTCGTAGCGGTTCATCAGGCGGTTATGGCTGCGGACCACCGCGCCGTTGTACGAGAAGCTGCTGCGGCTGAAATAAGGGTAGTGGCGGGTGTGCGTCCTGATCAGGGCCTGCGACAGCGTCGCGATGTCGCGCGCGGTCGTCTTCTGGCGCGCGTTCGGCAGGCCCGAGGCGTTCAGGAACGTCGTGTTCCGCATGCCGATGATGCGCGCCTTGGTCGTCATCATCTCGGCGAAACCCTCTTCCGTGCCGCCGATCGCCTCGGCCAGCACCACGGCCGCGTCGTTGGCCGACCGGGTCACCAGGCCGAGGATCGCGTCCTCCACCCGGATCGACGTGCCCGCGACCAGCCCCAGCTTGGAGGGGGACATGTTCTGGGCGCGCCGGGACACGGGAATGAACTGGTCGAGGGTCAGTTCCCCTTTGTCCAGGCTGTCGAACGCCAGGAACAGCGTCATCATCTTGGTCAGCGAGGCGGGCTGGGTCGGGAGGTCCGGGTTCTGGGCGTGCAGGACGACGCCGGTGGCCGGATCGATCAGAAGCTCCGCATAGGGCGGCGGGGCGGCTTCGGCCCGAAGCGGAAACAGCAGGGCGCAGACGATCGCTGCGACGAGGGAAATGCGTGACGGCAAGTCAATGGAGCGGCGAAACATGATGGTTCCTGAAAAACACTGCCGCATCATGATTAGGCGCCATTGGTTAAAAATTAAGAACTTCGTTTCATTCCTTTTCAGTGACTTGCAGCTTTTCCCTATGACAAAGGTTAAGGTCGGGCCGCGGCTGATCGGGGCCGCCGCGCCGGAGAGCCTGTCTGGGATGGGCGGATCGCATCAAGGCGAGGCGGCTTCGGATCATCCATGGATCCTACCGCGGGGCGCAGAATCAGGCATCGAGGGATACGGCTTGCCTCATTTCGGTTTCATTATAATCTCGGAACGTTAAAGTTCCATCAAGTGGGCTGTCCGGACGGACGGCCCGGCTCGATCCGGGGGGTACTCTGTTCGCCCGGCTTCCCCGCAACCGATGGTTATCGCGAATTGCTGTGCCGTTCAGGAATAGACCCGGGATCGAAACCACCTCACGACCCGTACGGGGCCGTCTCCGGCTTCACACCCTTTCGTGCGAGGCTCCGATGATTGAAAGCGCCGATCCGGCAACGGGCAAACGGTTTCGGATCATGATCGTCGAGGACGACGCCCTGGTCGCGCTGGGGATACGCTGCACCCTGGACGAACTCGGATACGAGGTCTGCGGCGTGGCGGCGTCGGAGCCGGAGGCCCTGGCGCTGGCGGGCCGGACGCATCCGGAACTGGCGCTGATGGACATCCGGCTGCGCGGTCCGACCGACGGGATCGACACCGCGCGGCGCCTGCGCGCCGAGTTCGGCATCCGGTCCGTCTACCTGTCGGCCTATACTGACCACCAGACCATGAGCCGGATCACCTCGACCTACCCTCTCGGATTCGTCCAGAAACCCTACTCGGCCGTGCAGCTTCGCATGGCGCTGGATCTGGCGGTCCGCCGGCTCGGCTCCTGAAGGGCCCGGCTCCTGAAGGGCCCGGCTCCTGAAGGGCCCGGCTCCTGAAGGGCCCGGCTCCTGAAGGGCCCGGCTCCTGAAGGGAGTGCGCCGGCGAGGGCGGGTCGCGCGGACACCAAGGAGGATGGAGCATGACTGAGCCGCTGAGCCTGGAGCCCGCCCGGCTGACCCTGCCCCTCTTGCGGCGGGTCGCCCGGGACGCCGCCCTGCCGGTGACCCTGGCGGACGGCTGGCGGAACGAGGCGGAAGCCTCGGCGGCCGCCGTTGCCGACGTGATCGCCCGCGGCGATGCCGCCTACGGCATCAATACCGGCTTCGGGCTGCTGGCGCGCAAGCGCATCCCGCCGGAGAACCTGCGCGAGCTTCAGACCCGCCTCGTGCTCTCCCATGCGGCCGGCACCGGCCCAGCGCTGCCGGCCGACGCGGTGCGCCTGATCCTGGCGCTGAAGGCCGCGAGCCTCGCCCGGGGCCGCTCCGGCGTTCGGCCGCTGGTGATCGAGACCCTGCTGGCACTGGTCAACCGCGGCGTGCTTCCCGTGATCCCGGCCAAGGGATCAGTCGGCGCCTCCGGCGATCTGGCCCCGCTGGCGCACATGACCGCCGCCCTGACCGGCGTCGGCGAGGCGACGGTCGGGGGCAGGATCGTTCCGGCGGCGCAGGCTTTGGCCGAAGCCGGGATCGAACCGCTGGTGCTGGAGGCCAAGGAAGGCCTCGCGCTGCTCAACGGGACCCAGGTCTCGACCGCCCTGGCATTGGTCGGCCTGTTCGCCGCCGAGGATTGTTTCGCTGCCGCACTGGTCGCGGGAGCGCTTTCGGTCGATGCTGCCAAGGGCAGCGACGTGCCGTTCGATCCGAGGATCCACGAGCTGCGCGGACAGCCCGGCCAGATCGAGGTCGCCCGCGTGCTGCGCCGCCTGCTCGCCGGCAGCGCCATCCGGCAGTCCCACCTGACGGGCGACGAGCGGGTCCAGGACCCCTACTCGCTGCGCTGCCAGCCCCAGGTGATGGGAGCCTGCCTGGACCATCTCCGCTTCGCGGCGCAGGTGCTGGAGCGGGAAGCCAACGCCGTGACCGACAACCCGCTGGTCTTCCCGGACAGCGGCGACATCCTGTCGGGCGGCAATTTCCACGCCGAGCCGGTCGCCATGGCCGCCGACGTGCTAGCCCTGGCGATCGCCGAGACCGGCGCCCTGTCGGAACGGCGCACCGCCCTGCTGATGGACGCCACCCTGAGCGGGCTGCCGCCCTTCCTGGTGGCGGAAGGGGGGCTCAACTCCGGATTCATGATCGCACAGGTGACCGCGGCGGCCCTGGCGTCCGAGAACAAGCAGCTGGCGCACCCGGCCAGCGTCGACAGCCTGCCGACATCCGCCAACCAGGAGGACCATGTCAGCATGGCGACCCACGGCGCGCGCCGATTGGGGGAGATGGCCTCGAACACGGCGGGCATCGTGGCGATCGAGCTGCTGGCCGCCTGCCAGGGCGTGGATTTCCACCGGCCGCTGGAGACCTCGCCGGCGCTGGCCGGCGCGCTGGCGATCGTCCGGGACCGGGTGCCGTTCTACGACCGGGACCGGTACTTCGCCCCGGATATCGCGGCCGCGGGGGGAACGGTGACGGAAGGGCTCTGGCACGCCTTCATGGACCGGGGGCTTCTGCCGGGAACCCTGTGAATGGGCCTCCCCGTCCCCTATAATCATACAAAACCAAGGCCGCATGCACCGGGGAGGCAGACAAAAAATGCGCGGACTCATGATGGACAAGCCGCTGCTGATTTCTTCGCTGATCGATTTCGCGGAGGAATACCACGGCACGACGGAGATCGTTTCGCGCACGGTCGAAGGGCCGATCCACACCTATACCTACGCCGAGGCCGCCAAGCGCGCGCGGCAACTGGCCAACGCCCTGACCGCGCTGGGGGTGAAGCCGGGCGACCGGATCGGCACGGTGGCCTGGAACGGATATCGGCATTTCGAGATCTACTACGCCACCTCCGGCATGGGAGCGATCTGCCACACGATCAACCCGCGCCTTTTCCCGCCGCAGATCTCCTACATCATCAACCACGCGGAAGATTCATACCTGTTCGTGGACCTGACCTTCGTGCCGCTCCTGGAAGGGATCGCGGAGCACCTGGCGGGCGTGAAGGGCATCGTGGTGATGACCGACCGGGACCACATGCCCGAGTCGAAGCTGCCGAACCTGCTCTGCTACGAGACGCTGGTGCGCGGCCATTCGGACCGGTACGAGTGGCCCCGGTTCGACGAGTGGACCGCCTCGTCGCTCTGCTACACGTCGGGCACCACCGGCAATCCCAAGGGCGTGCTCTACAGCCACCGCTCGACCGTGCTGCACAGCTACGCGGTGGCCCTGCCCGACGCGCTGAACCTGTCCTCGAACGACACGGTGATGCCGGTCGTGCCGATGTTCCACGTCAACGCCTGGGGCCTCCCCTACGCCTCCCCCATGACCGGAGCGAAGCTGGTTTTCCCCGGGGCCAAGATGGACGGCGCCAGCCTGCACGAGCTGATCGAGCTGGGCGGCGTGACGGTCAGCGCCGGCGTGCCGACGATCTGGGCCGGGCTGATCCGCTACATGCAGGAGAACGGCAAGACGTTCAGCACGCTGAAGCGGACGGTGGTCGGCGGGTCGGCGGCGCCCCGCGCCATGATCGAGACCTTCCAGGACGAGTTCGGGGTCGAGCTGCTGCATGCCTGGGGCATGACCGAGACCTCGCCGATCGGCTCCGTCTCGCGGCTGAAGCCCGGCATGGAGAGTCGTTCCGATGACGAAAAGATGGCGATCAGGGCGAAGCAGGGCCGTCCCCTGTTCGGCATTCGCATGAAGATCGCCGACGACGAGGGCAAGCCCCTGCCCCACGACGGCGTGGCCTTCGGCCACCTGAAGGTGTCGGGGCCGTGGGTCTGCGCCCGCTATTTCAAGGAGGAGACGCCGTCGGCCCATGACGGCGAGGGCTGGTTCTCGACCGGCGACGTCGCCACCATCGACGCCGACGGCTACATGCAGATCACCGACCGCAGCAAGGACGTGATCAAGTCGGGCGGCGAGTGGATCAGCTCGATCGACCTGGAGAACACGGCGGTCGCCCACCCGGACGTGGTCGAGGCGGCGGCGATCGGCATCGCCCATCCGAAGTGGGACGAGCGCCCGCTGCTGGTGGTGATCCCCCGCGCCGGCAGCGGCCTGACGCGGGAGGGCCTGCTGGCGTTCTTCGAAGGCAAGATCGCCAAGTGGTGGCTGCCCGACGACATCGTCTTCGTCGAGGAGCTTCCCCACACCGCCACCGGCAAGCTGCTGAAGACCAAGCTGCGCGAGCAGTTCAAGGATTATCGCCTGCCGACCGCGGCGGAATGAGGGACCGGGGGAGGTAGCGGCGGCGGCGACGGAGATGGTATTGGAGCGTTCCGCACCTACATGGCTGGAACGCCCCAGGCCCACCCGATCCCCAGGACATCATGAAGGCCGACCGCCACGCGCCGCCCTCCCCAAGCGACGACGGGACCTCTCCAGCCGGGACCTCGCCAGCCGGGACCGCGGGCGAAACGTTCCGCCACGCGCCGGCCAACCCGGTGGTCCGCCATTTCCTGATGGCGCTCGGCTTCGTGATGGTCGCCCTGGGGACGCTGGGGGTCTTCCTGCCCGTGCTGCCGACGGCGCCTTTCCTGATCGTCGCGGCCTGGGCCTTCTCCCGCAGTTCCGAGCGGTTCCACCGCTGGCTCTACGAGCATCCCCATTTCGGCCCGCCGCTGGTCGCCTGGAACAGGCACGGCGTGATCCCGATGACCGGCAAGGTGCTTTCGGTCATAGGAATGTATGGCAGCCTTGTCCTGGTAATCCTGTTCGTGGCAACCGACTGGGTGCTGCCGACGGTCCATTTCGTGATCATCACCGCCGTGGCGGCCTATATCCTGACGCGGCCGAGTCGGGCTCCGGATTGATCCGCGGACCGGAATTCCGGTCCGGTGGCCCGGCACAGTGTTGTTGATTGGTTTATCGTAGGTCGGCCTCGGTCGAAGGCCGACGCCGACAGCGTGGCCGGAGCATTGGCGCAGGGTGTCGGCGTTCGCCCTGACGGGCAAAGGCCGACCTACGGCACTACGGGGATTGCGACGCCAGCCAGTCGAGCAGCGTCTCGCAGTCCTTCAGGTCGGCGCGGTGGACCTCCCGCAGGTCCGCCAGCACGCCGCACAGCTCGTCGCTCCCGACGCGCGGCAGGGTCGCGTCGAACTGCGAGATCACCCAGGCCATGCCGCCGTTGAGCAAGGCCAGGCGTTCGGCCAGGGCGTCGAGCCCGAGCACCTCGTCGTGGAAGCTGCTGGTGGCGCCGGAAGGGATGTCGCCGAGCTGCGTGACGATGCGGGTCAGGACGCCGCAGAACCGCGCCTGGTTGCGCTGGACCGACGCCAGAAGGTCGATCGCCTCCTGCTGCTCGAACTCCGCCAGGAGCGCCGTCAGGACCTTGGCGCTGGCGCGGCCGACCTCCAGCATGGCGTTGAGCGATCGCGCCAGGTCGGCGTCCGGGAGAGGGTCCACGACCGGCGCCCGGCCGGAACAGGCCGGATCGAGCTCCGAAGCGTAGCAGGGCGGCGAAGCATAGCTTGTCGTTTCAAGGTCGGACATGCCCAATACTCCTTTAATCAGACTATAATCCATCAGTACTGGGCTTGGAAGCCTGGCCCAAAAATGTCCCGAACGTTAACAGGAATAATAGGGCCAAGGCGTTGTTCATACTCGCGTCGACTGTTGAGTTTTATTCAGCCGATCGATGACTATCTTGCAAAACACTGGGATAATCGAAGGGAGTCGTTCGCATGCGCAACAAACTTTGGCTGGTGCTGGCACCGATGATGATGTTGGGGCTTGCCGCCTGCGGCGAGGATACCGCGTCGACCGACGAGCCCGCGACCCCGCCCGCCGCCGATGCACCGGGTGCCGCGGGCGGAACGACCACGCCCCCGCCGGCGACCGGCACGGGCACCCAGTAAGCACCCTGGAAGCAATCCCTCAGGTGCCGCCCTCCTCGGGCGGCACCGGCCGGGGCCGGCGATCCTCGCCGATGGCCACATAGGTGAAGACGCCCTCCGTCACCTTCGTCGCGATCCGCCCCTGCCCCCGGCGGATCCAGGTATCGACCTTGACCGACATGGACGTCCGTCCGATCCGCTGGACCGTGCAGTAGCAGCTCACCTCGTCGCCGATCAGCACCGGCTGGTGGAATTTCATCGCCTCGATGCCGACGGTCGCCACCCGGCCGCCGGCGCGCCGGGCCGCCACCATGCCTCCCGCCACGTCCATCTGGGCCAGCAGCCAGCCGCCGAAGATGTCGCCGTTGGGGTTGGTGTCGGCCGGCATCGCGATGGTGCGCAGCGCCGGACCATGGCTGAAGTCGGGGCTGCAGTCGGGTTCCTGATCTGCCATCGCGGCTTCCTCTTGAGTCGGGGGACGAATCCGAATACCAAATCTTGTAGCCGATCCATAATGCGGCGCTGCGTCCACTTGCGGAAGCAGTGATCTAATTCCTATAATATGGCCATGAGCGATCTATTTCAAAATACCGTGCGCAAGGAAGACAGCTACTCCGCCCAGGACATCGAGGTCCTGGAGGGGCTGGAACCGGTGCGCCGACGCCCCGGCATGTATATCGGCGGCACCGACGAACGGGCATTGCATCACCTCGTGGCCGAGATCCTGGACAACGCCATGGACGAGGCGGTGGCCGGCCATGCCAGCCGCATCGATCTGGAGCTGGCCTCCGACGCGACCGTCACGATCCGCGACAACGGCCGCGGCATCCCGATCGACGAACACCCCAAGTACCCGGGGAAGTCCGCGCTCGAAGTGATCATGACGACGCTGCACTCCGGCGGCAAGTTCAGCGGCAAGGCCTATGCGACCTCGGGCGGCCTGCACGGCGTGGGATTGTCGGTGGTCAACGCCCTGTCCGACCGGCTGACGGTGGAGATCGCCCGCGACCGCCAGCTCTTCACCCAGAGCTACAGCCGCGGGCTGGCCGTGGGCGACCTGGTGAGCCTGGGCGCCGTCCACAACCGGCGCGGCACGACCATCAAGTTCCATCCCGACGCGCTGATCTTCGGCGAGGGCGCCGCCTTCAAGCCGGAGCGGCTGTACCGCATGGCGCGGTCGAAGGCCTATCTCTACAAAGGCGTCGAGATCCGCTGGGCCTGCGACCCGGAGCTGCTGGGACCCGACGCGGTGACCCCGGCGGCGGAGACGCTGCGCTTCCCCGGCGGCCTGAACGATTACCTGACCGCCGCGCTGAAGGACCGCAAGTCCCTGACCCCCGCCCCGTTCGCGGGCGAGGTGCCGTTCCCCGGCGACGCCGGGCGGGCGGAATGGGCGATCGCCTGGCCGGAGGACGAGGAAGGCTTCATCCATTCCTACTGCAACACGGTGCCGACGCCCCAGGGCGGCAGCCACGAGATGGGGCTTCGCGCGGCGTTGACCCGCGGATTGAAGTCCTTCGGCGAGCTGGTCGGCAACAAGCGGGCGGCGCAGGTCACCGCGGACGACGTGTTCGGCGGGGCGACCATCCTGCTGTCGGTTTTCATCCGCGATCCGTCCTTCCAGGGCCAGACCAAGGAGAAGCTGGCGACCGCCGAGGCGGCGCGGCTGGTCGAGCTGGCGGTCAAGGACCATTTCGACCACTGGCTGTCGGCCGATCCGGCGGCGAGCAACCTGCTGCTCGACCACCTGATCGAGAAGGCGGAGGAGCGGCAGCGCAAGCGCCAGGCCAAGGAGATGTCGCGCAAGACCGCGACCCGCAAGCTCCGCCTGCCGGGCAAGCTGGCCGACTGCAGCCGCAACACCCCGGACGGCACGGAGATCTTCCTGGTCGAGGGCGACTCGGCGGGCGGCTCCGCCAAGCAGGCGCGGATCCGTGAGACCCAGGCGATCCTGCCGCTGCGCGGCAAGATCCTGAACGTGGCGAGCGCCAGCGCCGACAAGATGCGGGCCAACCAGGAGCTGAGCGACCTGATCCAGGCGCTGGGCTGCGGCGTGGGCCGCGACTTCTCGTCGGAGAAGCTCCGGTACGAGCGCGTCATCATCATGACCGACGCCGACGTGGACGGCGCCCACATCGCGTCGCTGCTGATGACCTTCTTCTACCGCGAAATGCCCGGCCTGATCCAGAACGGCCACCTGTACCTGGCCCTGCCGCCGCTCTACCGGGTCACCCACGGCGGCAAGTCGGTGTATGCCCGCGACGACGCCCACAAGGACGAGCTGGTGAAGACGGTGTTCGCCGGCAAGAAGGTGGAGCTGAGCCGCTTCAAGGGCCTGGGCGAGATGCAGCCGGCGCAGCTCAAGGAAACGACCATGGACCCGGGCAAGCGCACCCTGCTCCGCGTCGTGGTGCCGGACACCCACGACCCGGAGATGCGGGGCCAAGTGGAGCAGACCAAGTCGCTGGTCGAGAGCCTGATGGGCCGGAAGCCCGAGCTGCGTTTCCAGTACATCCAGGAAAACGCCCGCTTCGTCCAGGACATCGACGTATAGCCGGAACGTCTCGCGCGGTTGCGCGTCCCGGAACTTCCTTCCCTCAGGGGCTGTTGGCATGGGCGGTGCTGCGAAGCGCCGAACCGACACACCCCCGAGGGGCAGGAAAGCCGATGCAGATCCGAGAGATCATGACCCGCGACGTGGAGGTGGTCGCCCCCGGCGACACGATCCAGCGCGCGGCGAAGCTGATGGACGAACTGAACGTGGGCGTCCTTCCCGTGTGCGAAGGCCCCAAGCTGGTCGGCATGGTCACCGACCGGGACATCACCGTCCGCGCGACCTCCGTCGGCAAGGCGCCCGGCGAGTGCAAGGTCGCCGAGGTTATGACCGACGAGCCGCGCTACTGCTACGAGGACGACGTGGTGAGCGACGTGTCGCGGCTGATGGGCGACATGCAGATCCGCCGTGTGCCCGTGCTCGACGGCAGCGACCACCTGATCGGCATCGTCTCCCTAGGAGACATCGCGACCAATTCGGACCGGCCGCAGACCGTCGCCGACACGCTCGGCCAAGTCTCCGAGCCGTCCGCGCCGGACCGCGGCTGACCTTTTCACTGCAATCAAACCTGAAGGAGATTTGCGGCATGGCTGCCGATAACCAGAACCACGACAAGGCCCAGGATCTCGCCGAGGAGGGACTGGAGAAGATGATCGAGGGCGACCGGAAGGAAGGCGAGAAGCTGGTCGAGAAAGCCAAGAAGCTCGATTCCGACGCTGTCGCCGAGGTCGCGCAGGAGGCCGAGGAGGACCGGCAGCAGGCCGAGAAGTTCCAGAAGTAAGTTTCAGCGTTCCAGGATCGTGCCGGTCACCACCGCCTCGTGCAGGTCGCAGCCGGTCATGTCGGCGTTGGTCAGGTCGCAGCCGTGCAGGATCGCCTTGCGCAGCCGCGCCCCGGCCATGCGGGCGCGCACCAGCGAGGTGCGCAGCAGGCGGTCGGCACCGATCCTGAGGGAAGCCAGGTTGGCCTCCTCCAGGCACCCGTCGATCAATATGGCCCGGTCGAGCCGGGCGCCGCGCAGGTCCGCGGCGCGCAGGTTGGCCGAGCGCAGGTCGGCTCCGTCGAGCTGGATCGACTGGAGCTGGGCTCCCTGCAGGTTCGCGCCGCGCAGCCGCACGCGGGACGCGATGCCCAGGCTCAGCACCCGGTTCCGCAGGTCGGCGCCGTCCAGGTCCATGCCCGTGAGGTTGAGCTGCGTCCCGTCCTTGCCGCCGCTCTTCAGCCAGCGCGCATGGGCCGCCAGCATGCCTTCCAGGTCCAAGGCCGGTGGCGGCTGGGCCTCGGGCTCCTTGTGCTCGACCGGCAGGGGGACCGGGTTGATCTGCTGGGCGACTGCGTCGGCATCGGTCCGGACGGCGTTCTGAAGCCGGGTGTTCGCCGTCGTCGTGGCGCCTGTCAGGTCGGCGCCGCGCAGGTCGGCGCCGGAGAAATCGGTCCCGCTGAGATTGGCACCGACGAATTTCGAATTGCGCAGGTCGGTGCGCACCAGCCGCGCGTCCGACAGCTTGCTGTGGGAGAAGTCGGCGCCCGCCGCGAAGGAACCCGACAGCTTGGCCCGGGCCATGTCGGCGCGGACCAGGATCGTCGAGCTCATGTCCGCCGGCCCCGGCTCGAACCCGATGACCTTCAGCTCGCCGTCGCTGCCCTTGTTGGCCATGGAGCCGTCGCGCAGGTCCACCTCGACCATCACGGCGTCCTGGAGCAGCGCGCCGCGCAGGTTTGCGCCGCGCAGGTCGGTGCGGAACAGATGGCTGCCGGTCAGGTCGGCCCCGCGCAGATCGGCGCCAAACAGGTCGGCATGGTCCAGCACCGTGCCGGCCAGCCGCGCGTCCCGCAGGATCGCCCCCGACAGATGGGCGCCCGTCAGGTTGCGGCCGGCGAAATCCAGGCCCGAGAGATCGAAGAACGGCATGTTCGCCCGCGATCCGTTGGGCCGCCCCTCCATGAAGCGCTTGTGCCGCTCGCACACGCGATCAAGTTGTTCCTGAGTCAGCTTGATCCTGGCCTTGCGTTCCTCGTCGATGGCCATGCGTCATCCGAACAGTTTGTCGATGTCGCTCTGGTTGATCTCCGCGCTGCCGTTCATGGCGGGTGGCGGGGCCGGAGGAGGCGCCGGGGGGGCGGGTGCGGGACGCGGCGGCGGGGGCGGTTCGTAAGCCGGCTGGGGCGGCGGGGCGTCGAAGCTGATGCTGTCGAACAGCGCGTCGATCGTCGCCTGGTCCACGCCGTCGCCGAGCGCCGGGCCGTTGAGCAGGTGGGCGTCGGGACGGTCGTCGTTCATCTTGCGGTGGGACGCCGTCGCGTCGGCGGATGCCAGGACGGCCCGGTCGACGCCCCAGATCTCGATCATGGTGTTCACGCGCTGCTCGATGTAGCGCAGGGTATTGACCACCTTGGTGGTGCGCTGGCCCGTGATATCCTGGAACGAGCAGGCGGTCATGATCTCCATGATCTGGATCTCGATGTCGTTCGCGACCTCCCCGACATCCAGGCTGATCTCCCCCCGGGCGGCCCGGTGCATCTGGTTGGCGAATTCCTGGATGCGCTCGGCCGCGTTGAGGATCTCGGTGGTCGCCCGCTCGGTCGCCGTCACGATGGCGTCCAGCTCGCCGGTGGCGGCCATGATCCGGTTGGCCCCCGCGTCGGCCGGCCGAAGCGCCGCGATCTCGCTGCGGGTCTGCTGGATGTAGCTGCTCATCTCCTGCAGTTCCTGCCGCAGGATGCGCAGATGGGTGGAACGGTCCGTCGTGATGCCGGCGGCGTCCGTCACCGTCTCGATCGGCTGGGCGGCGGTGACCGCGACGGCCTCGACCCCGCGCAGCCGGTCGACCTGCTCCTCCAGCTTGCCGGCCAGGCGCCGCCAGTCGTCGACCGAGACTACCCGCGTCCGGCGGTCGCGCATGCGGAGGAACGCCCGTCCGCGAGCCGACGAGGACAGGGCCTCCTCCATGCTCAGATAGTCGAGTTCCGTGAGGTCGAGCAGTTCAGGTACGGTCATCTTCGGACTTCTGACCAATCAGGGAGGCAAGGATCGGGCGGGCGTGCGATAACATATCACCGTCCCCTTAACTTACCCCTAATGATCAGGAAACCTGTCCGAACAGCGAGGCCTGTCAGGCCTTCCGGACAGCGGCGCTCCAGCTTTCGCCGCGGAGAGCATCGTCGCGGGCCTGGGACCAGCCGTTCTCCCAGGCAAGGTGCATGACCCGGTCCGCCTCGTAAGGATTGGCCTGCAGGGGCTGCCCGTCATGGAAGGCCACGTAGCCCTCGTCGTACTCGATGATCCGGGGATCGTCCGTCCGGCCGGCGAAGATCGCCTTCCGGCCGGCGGGCCGCGCGGATTCCTGGTCGATGAAGGCGCGGAACTCCGGAAACCGCATCAGCACGCTGTCGTCCACGCCGCCGGGATGCTCGGCCAGCGTCTTCATGCCGCGCGGCGTGATGACGAAATGATCCGCCTCGACCGGTTCGAGAAGGAGCGCCTGGACAAGCCTGTCCAAGGCACGGGCAAGCTCTTCCCGGATCTCCGAGTCGGGTACCGGGAGGGCCTCGCCGACCGATCGCAGGTTTCCCTTCAGCCTTGCCAGCGCATCATCCAGCGTGGCCCGGCCGGTGGCCGCGACCTTCAGCAAGGCCAGCATGAGGTCGACCTGATGCAGCAGCGGATATTCCTTGAGTTCCATCATCTCCCCCTGCCCTACCTGTTGAACCAACCCCGGAGCCCCGGCGATGTTCCCGGGAATCGGGCTTCGCCGCCGGGGCAACGAAAAAGCCGCCCTGGCGGGCGGCTTTCTGCAGGGGTCGTCGTGGAGGGTCGGGAGGCGTCAGCCGGCGGAGCCGACCCGCTGGCGCAGGGTCTGCAAAAGGGCTTCCATCTGCCCGCCGCCGCGCTGGATGACGGAGGAGAACTCGGAACGCTGGGTCACGCTCATGCTGACCCCTTCGACCGCGACGTCGATCACCTTCAGGGAGTCGCCGCGCTGCCGGACGCGCCAGTCCACCGCGACGGGCGGCGCGTCGGGGCGGATGATCTGCGACGCCACGATGGCGTCGCTGTCCCCCTCCGGCCGGTGCCCGGTGATCTTCAGCGTCTCGTTGACGTCCAGGTTCTGCCCCGAATACTGGGAGAAGCGGTCGGCGTAGACCTGGACGATCAGCCGCTCGAACAGGGCGCCGTACTCCTGCTGCTCCGCCGGGGTCGCGGTGTTCCAGCTCCGGCCCAGCACGAACCGGCTGATATAGGGAACGTCGAAGCCCTCGTTCAGAAGCACGCGGAACCGCTGCATGGACTCCTGGCGGCCCAGGTCGGGCTTGACCAGCACGTCGATGGCGCGGGCGCCCAGGTCCTGGATGAACTTGGCTGCCGCTTCCGAACGGGCGTCGGCGCGGCCAGCGGTGGGAAACGCGACGGTACCCGCAAAGGCGAGCAGCGCGGCGCAGGTGATGAAGAAGCGGCGTGTGATCATGGCGTGCTGGACTTAGCCGTTCCGCCGGAATTGTCAACCTGCGGCACTTCGTCCTCGGGAAACTCGGGGAACTCGGGATATTCCTCGGTGGAGGCCTGCCCGTCGTTGATCTCGCTGATTCGGTTCTGCCGATACAGGCTGCGCAGCGAGGCGTAAGTATCGAGCGAGTTCCTGCGCAGGTCGTCGATCGGCTCGATCAGGCGGGAACGGGTGTCGATGCCGCCGGCGATCGCGCGCCCCAGGGGGATGCCGTCGCGGTCGGTGTTGGCAGCCCACAGGTTGACCGGGTCGCCGAAGGCTTCGGCCGCGATGCCCGTCGTGTCTCGGAAGTTGGACGGCCCCAGCAGCGGCAGCACCAGGTAGGGACCTTCCGGCACGCCCCACACGGCGAGGGTCTGGCCGAAATCCTCCGCCTGGTATTCCAGGCCGTGGTCGGCCGCCACGTCCATCACACCGCCGATGCCGACCGTGGTGTTGACCAGGAAGCGCTTGGTCGCCACTTCCGCGCCCGTCCAGTCGCCCTGGAGCAGCTCGTTGGCGATCGTCAGGGGGCTTCGCAGGTTGCGCAGGAAATTGCGGATGCCGTTGCGGACCGGGTTGGGCACGATGCCGCGGTAGATGTCGGCCACGGGGCGAATCAGCAGGATGTCGGTGCCTTCGTTGAAGCCGAAGATCGCCCGGTTGAAGCCTTCAAGCGGATCATTGGCCTCCTGATAGGCCGCCAGGGCCGCGGGATCGTCGCGCGGAGGCAGGACGCATCCGGACAGGACTGAGCCGCAGACAAGCAGGGCAATGGCGGCGACGGAACCGCGAAAGCGCGGGAAGCCAGACAGGTTCATGGATAAGGCGCTCATCCAGAAGAGAAAGATCGGGGGCCGGTGCCGCCAGGATTCCGACGTCGCAGAAGGCGCGGATCTTTCTGACGTATCATACGGATCGGTTTTTGACCAGATGCCTCGGCCGGGGGGAGCCGCAGCCGGGGCGACGCATATGGCTGCTCCTCGGTTTTTCCAGAAAAGACGTTTACGTCGCATAAAGATATCTTTATATATCGATCGACGAGTACGGCGTTCGACGCACACTTCCGGCACACTGGGACAGGCACAGGAATGGATTCACTGCTCACGGCACTCAAGGCGGCGGCGGAGCCGACACGGTTGCGGCTGATGGCCTTGTGCGCCCAAGGCGAGCTGACCGTGACCGAGCTGACCCAGATCCTGGGCCAGAGCCAGCCGCGCGTGTCCAGGCACCTGAAGCTGCTGTGCGACGCGGGATTGCTCGACCGGTTCCGGGAGGGGACCTGGGCGTTCTACCGGCTGGCCGAGCGCGGTGCCTTCGCCGAGCTGGCGCGCACCCTGATCGACGCGGTGCCGCGGGATGACGCGACCCTGGCCCTGGACCTGGAGCGGCTGAACGCGATCAAGCGCGCCCGGGCCGAGGCCGCCGCCGACTATTTCCGGGAGAACGCCGCCCGCTGGCACGAGATGCGCTCGCTGCACGTGCCCGAGCGCGAGGTCGAGGCGGCGCTGCTGCGCCTGTTCCCCGCCTCCGGCATCCAGGACCTGCTGGACCTCGGCACCGGCACCGGCCGCATGCTGGAGCTGCTGGCGCCCCGCGCCGAACGCGCCCTGGGGATCGACCTGTCGCGCGAGATGCTGGCGATCGCGCGGGCCAACCTGGAGCGCGCCGGCCTGCGCAACTGCCAGGTCCGGCAGTCCGACATGTACCAGCTGCCGCTGCCGTCCTCCTCGTTCGACGCCGTGGTGATCCACCAGGTGCTCCATTTCGTCGAGGAGCCGGCCGACGTCCTGGCCGAGGCCGCGCGGGTGCTGCGCCCCGGCGGACGGCTGGTGATCGTCGATTTCGCCCGCCACGACCTGGAATCCCTGCGGATCGAGCATGCCCACCGCCGGCTCGGCTTCGGCGACGACGAGGTCACGGGCTGGCTGCGCGCCGCCGGCATGTCCGCCGGCCCGGTCGTCCGGCTGCCCGGCGATCCGCTGACCGTCAATCTCTGGCCGGCCACCCGCGAGGAGGGCTCCCGCCCCGCCGTGGCCGATGCCGCCGCCCCCACCCTTTCGACCTTCGGAGTGAACTGAATGAGCGTGGCCTCCCCCAGCCCGACCCTTTCCGGTCTTGACCGGCATGCCGGCGTGATCGCGCGGACCGGCCTGCGGCTCGATGTCCCGCTGCCGGCGGACCTGGCCGTCAGCTTCGAATTCTTCCCGCCCAAGACCGAGAAGATGGAGCAGACGCTGTGGCAGGCGGTCCACAAGCTGGCCCCGCTCCGGCCGGAGTTCGTGTCGGTCACCTACGGCGCCGGCGGCACCACGCGGGAGCGCACCCACGCCACGGTCTGCCGCCTCCAGAAGGAGACCGGCATCCCGGCGGCGGCCCACCTGACCTGCGTCGGCGCCACCCGGGAGGAGATCGACGCGATCGCCCGGACCTACTGGGACAGCGGCATCCGCCACATCGTGGCGCTGCGCGGCGATCCGCCGACCGGCGTCGGCACCGCCTACGAGCCCCATCCCGGCGGCTACGCCTATGCCGCCGACCTGGTCGAGGGGCTGAAGCGGGTCGCCGACTTCGAGATCAGCGTCGCCGCATATCCCGAGAGCCACCCGCAGGCGGCCAGCGCGGCGCACGACCTGGACAACCTGAAGCGCAAGATCGACGCCGGCGCCACCCGGGCGATCACCCAGTTCTTCTTCGACGTGGGCGCCTACATGGGGTTCGTCGAGCGGGCGGCGGCGGCCGGCATCACCGTGCCGATCGTGCCGGGCATCCTGCCGATCACCAACTTCACCCGCGCGATCGAGTTCGCCGGAAGCTGCGGCGCCGCGATCCCGCCCTGGATGGCCGACCTGTTCGCCGGGCTGGACAACGACCCCGATACGAGGCAATTGGTCGCCGCGACCGTGGCGGTCGAGCAGTGCCGCCTGCTCCATGCCGAAGGGATCGGCAACTTCCACTTCTATACCCTGAACCGCGCCGAGCTGACGGTCGGCATCTGCCACATGCTGGGCGTCCGGCCCGTGGCACGGGCCGTCGAACAAGCCTCCGCCGCCGCTTCCTAAGAAACCAGTACCGAGACCGAAGAACCATGGCCCATCTCCTCGACCTTCTCAAAGAACGCGTCCTGCTGTGCGACGGCGGCATGGGCAGCAGGGTGCAGGCGCTCGACCTGGACGTCGAGCGCGACTACTGGGGCATGGAGAACTGCACCGACGTGCTGGTCCTGTCCCGTCCCGACCTGGTCCGCGAGATCCACCGCGGCTACTACGAGGCCGGCGCCGACATGGTGGAGACCAACACCTTCGGCGCGTCGCCGATCACGCTGGGCGAGTTCGACATCTCGGACAAGGCGTTCGAGATCAACCGGCAAGCCGGCGAGCTGGCCCGCGAGGCGGCGGAGAGCTTCAAGGACGGCCGCCAGCGCTTCGTGCTGGGTTCGGTCGGTCCGGGGACGCGCCTGCCCAGCCTGGGCCACGTGGCCTACCAGCCGCTGGAGGACGCCCTGACGGTGCAGGCGCGCGGGCTGATCGCGGGCGGCGTCGACGCCATCCTAATCGAGACCTGCCAGGACCCGCTCCAGATCAAGGCGGCGGTCAACGGCGTGAAGGTCGCCAGGAAGGAGGCCGGCACCGACACCCCGATCTTCGTCCAGGTCACGGTGGAGACCACCGGCACCCTGCTGGTCGGCAGCGACATCGCGGCGGCGGCCACGGTGATCCACGCGCTGGACGTGCCGCTGATGGGGCTGAACTGCGCCACCGGCCCGGCCGAGATGTCGGAGCACGTGAAATGGCTGGCGGAGAACTGGCCGGGCCTGATCTCGGTCCAGCCCAACGCCGGCCTGCCCGAGCTGGTCAACGGCGCCACCCGCTATCCCCTGCTGGCGGACGAGCTGGCGAACTGGCTGGAGCGCTTCGTGCGCGACGACGGGCTGAACCTGGTCGGCGGCTGCTGCGGCACCAACATCCCGCACATCCAGGCGACCGACGCGATGCTGCGCCGGCTCGCCGGGGCCGGCCAGATCCGACCGACGGTGAAGCCGCGCACGCACCACTGGATCCCGTCGGTCGCCTCGCTCTACGGCCAGGTGTCGCTCCGCCAGGAGAACGCCTACCTGTCGATCGGCGAGCGCTGCAACGCCAACGGCTCCAAGAAGTGGCGCGAGTTGCAGGAGCGGCACGACTGGGACGGCTGCGTCGAGATGGCGCGCGACCAGGTGAAGGAAGGCAGCCACACGCTGGACGTCTGCACCGCCTTCGTCGGCCGCGACGAGGCGGCGGAAATGAACGAGGTGATCACCCGCTTCACCGGGTCGGTGACGGCGCCGCTGGTGATCGATTCGACCGAATACACCGTGCTGGAGCAGGCGCTGGCGCGCCACGGCGGCAAGCCGATCATCAACTCGATCAATTTCGAGGACGGCGAGGAGCCGGCGGCCAAGCGGCTGATGCTGGCGAAGAAGTTCGGCGCGGCGGTGATCGCGCTGACCATCGACGAAGAGGGCATGGCGAAGACGGCGGAGAAGAAGCTGGAGATCGCCCGGCGGCTCTACGACTTCGCGGTCAACAAGCACGGGCTGCGGCCGGAGGACCTGCTGTTCGACCCGCTGACCTTCACCGTCGCGACCGGCAGCGAGGACGACCGCAAGCTGGGCCAGTGGACGCTGGAAGGCATCGAGGCGATCAGCCGGGAGATGCCCCAGTGCCAGATCATCCTGGGCCTGTCGAACATCTCGTTCGGCCTGAACCCGGCGGCGCGGCACGTGCTGAACTCCGTCTTCCTGGACCATGCCGTCAAGCGCGGCATGACCGGGGCGATCGTCCACGTCTCCAAGATCATGCCGTTGCACAAGATCCCGGAGGCCGAGGTCAAGGCGGCCGAGGACCTGATCTTCGACCGGCGGAGCGAGGGGTACGACCCGTTGCACGCCTTCATCGCGCTGTTCGAGGGGCGCAAGGCGGCATCCGCCGTGAAGAAGGAGCGGCCGGCCGCGATCGACGAGCGGCTGAAGCAGCGCATCATCGACGGCGACCGGACCGACCTGGACGCCGACCTGGCGAAGGCGATGGAGAGCTATCCGCCGCTGGAGATCATCAACAGCTTCCTGCTGGACGGCATGAAGGTGGTGGGCGAGCTGTTCGGCGCCGGCAAGATGCAGCTTCCGTTCGTTCTCCAGTCGGCCGAGACCATGAAGGCGGCGGTGGCCTATCTGGAGCCGCACATGGAGAAGGTCGAGGGCCAGGAAAAGGGCACGATCGTGCTGGCGACGGTCAAGGGCGACGTCCACGACATCGGCAAGAACCTGGTGGACATCATCCTGACCAACAACGGCTACCGGGTGGTCAATCTGGGCATCAAGCAGCCGATCACGAACATCCTGAACGCGGCGAAGGAGCACAAGGCCGACGCCATCGGCATGTCGGGGCTGCTGGTCAAGTCCACCGTGGTGATGCGCGAGAACCTGGAGGAGCTGAGCCGGGGCGGCATCGAGGTGCCGGTCCTGCTGGGCGGCGCCGCCCTGACGCGGGGCTACGTGGAGGACGATTGCGTCAAGGCCTATGGCGGCGGCCGGGTCGCCTATGCGCGCGACGCGTTCGACGGGCTGTCGCTGATGGACAAGGTGGTCAACGGCCAGTTCGACACCTTCCTGGCGGCCAACCAGGCGAAGCGCCAGGGCCGCGCCACCAACCAGCGGCGGAAGCTGGGCCAGCCGGTCGAGGCCGAGAGCGGCGCGGTGGACGTCGCGGCGGCGCGGGCGCGGCGCGAGCGTCTGTCGGACGGGGTGGCGGTGCCGACCCCGCCCTTCTGGGGACCTCAGGTGATCGGGCGGGTTCCGCTGAAGACGCTGGTGCCGTACCTGAACGAGCGGATGCTGTACCAGCTCCAGTGGGGCTACCGGAAGGACGGCAAGACCCTGGACCAGTTCAAGGACTGGTCGAAGAAGGAGCTCCGGCCGATCCTGAACCGGATGCTGGCGATCGCGGCCGAGCAGGAGATCCTGGTGCCGCAGGCGGTCTATGGCTACTGGAAGTGTGCCGCCGACGGCAACGACGTGATCCTGTACCAGGAGGACGGCAAGTCGGAGGTCGCGCGCTTCACCCTGCCCCGGCAGCGCAAGGAGGACGGCGAGTGCATCGCCGACTTCTTCCGCGACGTGTCCCACGGGCCGTCCGAGCGGGACGTGATCGGGCTCCAGGTGGTCACCATGGGCCAGAAGGCGAGCGACGTGGCCCGCGACTGGTTCGCCGAGAACCGGTACCAGGATTACCTGTACCTGCACGGGCTGGGCGTCGAGATGGCCGAGGCGATGGCCGAGTATGTCCACAAGCGCATCCGCGCCGAGCTGGGCTTCTCGGCCGAGGACGACCGCGACATGGAGAAGATGCTCCAGCAGGGCTACCATGGCAGCCGCTACAGCTTCGGCTATCCGGCCTGCCCCAGGCTGGAGGACCAGGACCAGCTGCTGAAGCTGCTGGACGCCGGGCAGATCGGCGTGGAGCTGAGCGACGAGTCGCAACTCCACCCGGAGCAGAGCACCAGCGCGATCGTGGTGCATCACCCGAAGGCGAAATACTTCTCGGTGTGACGGAGCGGGGGCCGGATCACGGATTGGTTGGAGGCGGGCGGCGCCTCCACCCTTTCTGAAACGGTTCAGGAACCGCGTATCCGCTGTCCCTATGACTTCCTGCTCGTCTTGCTGGTCGCCCCGGGGGATCGGCCCTGCCCGAGCGGGCTATATCGCAATCCATATGCATAAAATTCAAATTAAATTATTTTGGAGCCAGCCATAATATCCACACCATGAACAGGGTCATGTTCCGTGCCGTCGGGTCGGGGCGAGCCCCTGGGAACCGCTGTTCTGATCTGAAGTTGGCCCCTCCGAAGAGCGGCCAATGGCAGGACTCAGGCACCGAGTCATCGGTCATCCGCGCTCGGCAGTTCCTCATGCCTGGTGGAGATAAATCATGGAATCGCCAAAAGGCGTCAGCATCAGGACGATGCTGACGCTCGTCTTCTGCAGTGTCGTGGTTTTTCTGGTTTCGCTGATCATCCTGGATAGTACGAAGTCCCTGAAAACTTTTTCGGAGGTGCGCACCGTGCAAGCGGTGACCCAGGCTTCGCATGATGTCTTCACGGCGATGCAGGCGATCCGGCTCGAACGCGGCGCTACCCGTCGCGTCCTTCTGCATCCCGTCAACTCCGAACCGGCCACGATGGAAAAGCTGCCTGGCTGGCGCAGCCAATCCGCGGACGTCGTGAACGTCGTCGCGGGGATTTGCGCCCGGATGCCCTGCGCGGCCGGACTGGGGGAAGTCGAGGTCCGTGATGCCATGGCGAAGCTGGACAGCCTCCGTCGCGATGCGGATGCCGCCTTGCAGGTCGATGTCGGCCAGCGTCCCAGGCAACTTATCGACACATGGATGGGAAGCACGGGGAGCACCTTGGAACTGCTTGCCAAGATCTCCAGCGTCCTGTTGGAACCGGCACGCGCGATGGATCCCATGTTCAGCGAACTGATCGGCGTCAAGGACGCCGCCGTGATCGCACGCGAAGCATCCACCCCCATCCGCGTGATGTTCGACAGCGCCGTAGCGAAGCAGGGGATCACCGCCGAGGATCGGCTCCAGATGGCGCTGGTCCGCGGTCGGTTGGACACGGCGTGGCGGATGCTCAAGGAGGCTGCACAGCGTCCCGGCGCGCTCGAACCGATCAAAGCCGCGGTAGCCGCGGCTGAGCGCAGCTACATGAACGATTACCTGCAGAAGCGCGAAGCCGTCTTGACCGCCATCGGCGCCGGGCAGGATCTGCCCGTTCGCCTGGACGAACTGAATGTCCTTGCCGACAGGTCGCAATCCGACCTGGACGCGGTGGCCAACGTGGCGCTCGACGAAATGAACCGGCATGCCGCGGAGAAGGAGGCAGCGGCGGCGACCGCGCTGATGGCCAACGGAGCCATCTTCATGGCCGCGATCATTCTGGGCATCGCCGGGCTGAGGATCGTTCGCCGCCGTGTCACGACCCCGATCCGCGGTATCGTGGAGGCGATGCGGCGCGTGGCCCGGGGCGACGTTTCGGGCGAGGTGCCCTTCACGGACCGCCATGACGAGATCGGCGCCCTTGCGGACGCCCTGCTGGTCTTCAAGGACAATGCGGTCGAGCGCGAGCGCCTGGAAGCGGCTCAAGCCGAGGAGCGCAGCGCCAAGGAACGCCGCGCCGCCGAGATCGACATGCTGATCCGGAACTTCGACCAGGGCGTCACCGGGATCCTGCGGACGGTGAGCGCGGCGGCCACCGAGCTGGACAGCACGGCACAAAGCATGGCCGCCATCGCGGAGGAAACCAGCCGGCAGGTCACAGCCTCGGCCGCCGCGGCCGAACAGACCTCGGCCAATGTCCAGACGGTCGCCGCGGCCGCGGAGGAAATGTCCGGCTCGCTCCAGGAGATCGCGCGGCAGGTCACCCGCTCCACCGGCATAGCCAACGCGGCCGTGCAGCAGGCGGAGCAGACCAACGGTACGGTCCAGGGACTTGCCGAGGCGGCGCACAAGATCGGCGAAGTGGTCGATCTGATCTCCAACATCGCCAACCAGACCAACCTGCTGGCCCTGAACGCCACGATCGAGGCGGCGCGCGCCGGGGAGGCGGGGAAAGGTTTCGCGGTGGTCGCGTCGGAGGCGAAGAACCTCGCGACCGCGACCGCCAAGGCGACCGACGAGATATCGTCCCATATCACCAACATGCAGGCGGCATCGACCGGAGCCGTGGGCGCCATCGAGGGAATTGGCGGCACCATCCGCCAGATCAACGACATCACCGTCACGATCGCGGCGGCGGTCGAGGAACAGACCGCGGCGACCGGCGAAATCTCGCGCAACGTCACCCAGGCAGCCGCCGGTACCCAGGAGGTCTCCGCCAATGTCGGGCAAGTGACCCAGGCGTCGGACCAGACCGGAGCCGCCGCCAACCAAGTGCGCAGCGCGGCGGGCCAGTTGGCCCAGCAGTCCGAAATGCTTCGCGGCGAGGTGGAGCGCTTCCTGGCCAGCATCAAGGCCGCCTGAGCCTCCCGCCCCGAGATTCATGCCGGGGGCCTTGATGGGGCCGGGACTTTGCCGCCGCGACGGCAACCAAGGACAGGAAAGGGGAAGGAAGCGCGCATTCCAACCCCTCTGCCTTTGGCACGTTCCGGGCCGGACCGGAGCACCGAGGTGATCGTCGTGCATCACCCGAAGCGCAATACTTCTCGGTGTGAGAAAGCGGGAGGACGGGAGTGTGGCGGAATGCCACTCTCCTGCACATACTGCACCCAAGGTCTTGCAGGTCGGCTATAGCGACGCGGCCGCCGACATCAGCGCGTAGGCTTCGTCGGGTGCCGCTTCGCTCCACCCGAGCTACCGGCGAGCTGCAAATCACTCTGACCCCATTTTCAGGTCAACCCCATTTCAGACTTTAATTCAAGCCGGCTTGATTCTGGTTCCATATATGATACCATGAGCTATGACCAGGGCAGAGAAGATCATCGCGCGGATGCACAACAATCCCCGTGATTGGCGGATCGCGGATTTGACGGCCCTGGCCGATCGATATGGTATCGATTATCGGCAACCCGGCACCAGTCACGTGACGTTCAGCTATCCAGGACTGACGCCGCTATCGGTTCCGGCCCATAAGCCGATCAAACCCGTCTATATTCAACTTTTCCTGGAATTATTGCAGCAGATCGAGGACCAGGGAAATGGCCCGTGAAATCCAGACCTTGCCGAGATTTGAGATCCGACCGCTGGCCGCTGACGAAGGAGGCGGCTATCTGATCGAGTTCCCCGACTATCCCGGATGCGTGGCCGATGGCGAAACACCGGAGGATGCGATCCGGGAGGGGCGTGACGCGCTCACGTCCTATGTCCGCACGCTGGAGGAGTTGGGACGCCCGGTACCGTCGCCCGGTGAGGACGCCTATACCGGACAGTGGCGCCAGCGAGTACCGAAGTCGCTGCACGCGGCCCTGTCGCGCCGCGCGGAGCGGGAGGGCGTCTCGCTCAACATGCTCGTGACGGCGCTGCTTGCGGAAGGGTTGGGCCGGGGGATCGAACGGTAGGTCCCACGGTCCATCGCTTGTGCCTTGAAAGGCTGGCCGCGGAGGTTCCGGAACGCTCAACGGGCAGATCGGGCTGAGAGTCTTCCTGCCGACACCGGAGTACATGCTGGCGATGAAGCTGCTGGCGAACCGGCGCGGCGACCCGGACGGGATGGCGCGGGACCGCAGGGACTTGTATCTGCTGATGCGGCTGACCGGACTGAAGGCCCCGGATCAATTGGCCGGCCTGATCAGGCTCTGCTATCCTGCAGTTCCTGGAATCAATGCGCGGATCGCCGCCAAGATCGATGATATGGTCCGCGGATATGGAAGTGCCGGCGAACCTGAAGCTCCGACCTGGAACGCTGGCCGAGGCGATCCGACGCTATAACGCCGGGCAGCAGAAGTTCGGCGTGGCGCTCGGCGAATTCCTGGACGAATTCTACCTGGACCGCGAGCCGTCCAGCCGCCGCGCCCGCATCAAGGAGGCTCCCGAGTTCGTCGGCGCCGATATCATCGACGCCTATGTCGGTGCCGTCGGCGAGCACCTGGCCCGCCGCTGGAAACTGGGCGATCCGCCCGAATAGTCCGACGATCCCCGCCGGTTCCGCCGCCGCATGTCGTTCGTCGAAGCCGAAACGCTGCGCCGCGCCCGGATGCCGCATGACGAGCGGTGGCGGACATACGAGTATTTGCGGACGGGAATGATGCCGGACGACGGGACCGAGTGACCAGCCCGTAACCTGCTCCGGCCGCGATGTCGGCGTCGGCCCTCGGCCGAGGCCGGCCCACCGCGAACCGGGCGGAGCGGTGCCTGATCCGGCCGGGCATACGGGCGCCTCGTGCAGTATCCCGTCCCGGCGGGGCCGGCTTGGCGGCCGGTCCGGGAGGGTTCCGCCTCCCCCCTCAGCTCAGCATGCTTGTCATCAGGGAGCGCAGCTGTGCCGGCTTCACCGGCTTGTTGAGGAGCTGGAAGCCGCTGGCGTTGACTTCCTCCTGGACCTCGGGCAGGCGGTTGGCGGTGATGATCAGGCTGGGAATGGGGGCGCCGCAGTGGCGGGCGACGCGCTGGAGTTCGGCGACGCCGGTGGCGCCGTCTTCCAGGTGGTAGTCGGCGATGGCGATGTCGGGGGCGCGTTCCATCCCGTCCAGGATGCCGATGGCCTCGCACCCCGTCGTGGCGGTCACGACCGTGCAGCGCCAGCCCTCCAGCAGGGCCGTCATGCCGGACAGGATGCTGCGCTCGTTGTCGATCACCAGCACCAGGGAGCCGGCGAGCCGGTTCGCGACGGCGGCGGGGGCCGGCTGGGGCGGGCGAGCGGTGCGGCCGCGCTCGCCGAACGGCACGATCACGGAGAAGACCGATCCCCGGCCGGGAACCGAGCGGACGCCGACGCGGTGGTCGAGCATGCGGGCGACGCGCTCGACGATCGCGAGCCCCAGGCCCATGCCTCGGTCGCGGGCGTTCTGGTCGTTGCCCAGGCGGCGGAACTCCTCGAAGATCTCGGCCAGCTTGTCCTCGGGGATGCCGGGACCCGTGTCCCACACCTCTATGCGCAGGCGGCCCGCGGCCTGTCGGCAACCCAGCAGCACGCGGCCGGTGCGGGTGTAGCGCATGGCGTTGCTGAGGAAGTTCTGGAGGATGCGGCGGAGCAGACGGATGTCGCTGTGGACGACGGCGCTGCTCGACACGACGCGGAACTCCAGGTTCCGTTCCTTCGCCTGGGCCGCGTACTCGGTCGCCATGGCGCCCAGCAGGGATTCGATCGGGAAGGCGCCGGGCTCCGCCTGGACGACGCCGGCGTCCAGCTTGCTGATGTCGAGCAGGGCTCCCAGCAGGTCCTCGACCGCCGCCAGGGCCACGTCGGTATTGTCGATCAGCGAGGCGTTCTGGGGCGTCTGCTCCAGGTCGCTCAGCGCCGAGACGAACAGGCGGGCGGCGTTGAGGGGTTGCAGCAGGTCGTGGCTGGCGGCGGCCAGGAACTTGGTCTTGGACAGGTTGGCCTGCTCGGCGTCGGCCTTGGCGACCCGCAGCGCCTCCTCGATCTGCTTGCGCTCGGCGATCTCCTGGTGGAGCTTGCCGTTCAGCGCCATCAGGGCGGCGGTGCGCTCGTCCACGCGGCGCTCCAGGCTTTCCTTCGATTCCTTCAGCGCCTCGGCGACCATGCGGCGCTCGGTGATGTCCTGGATCAGGGCGAAATAGCCCAGCACCTCGCCGTTCTCGCCGAAATGGGGGATGTATGTGGCCAGCGCGTAGCGGACGGCGCCGTTCTCGGCCGGAAGTTCCATCTCGAAGGTGACTTCCTGCCCGGCGAGCGCCGCCAGCACGTTGGGCCGGCGCTGCTCGTAATGCTGGCGGCCCAGCGCCACCCACATGGGCTGGCCGTCGATCTCCTCCCGCGGGCGGTTGAACCAGTCCTCGTAGGGCTTGTTGACGAAGCGGAAGCGCTGCTCGCTGTCCACATAGGCGATCAGGGCCGGCATCGCGTCGGTGATGGTGCGGATGCGCCGCTCGCTGTCGCGCAGCGCCTCCTCGTTCCGCTTGCGCGCGGTGATGTCGGTGTAGGTGTTGACGAAGCCGCCACCGGGCATGACCGTGCGCCGGATGTCGAGCACCCTGCCCTGCCACTCCTCCTCCAGCGCCAGGGGCCGTTCCGCCAGGTCCTGGTAGGACATCGCCATGCCGCTGAGCCCCGCCCAGCCGAGGCGGGTATTGTGCCGGACGAAGTCCTGGTAAGTGGCGCCGTGCCGCACCACGTCGGGCGGCAGGTCGAGCAGATGGGCGAAATTGTCGTTCCAGGCGACCAGCTTCAGGTCCTTGTCATAGACCGCGACGCCCTGGGCGATGTTGTCCAGGGTGGCCTGGAGAAGCACCGTCTTCTCCGCCAGCTCCTGCTCCCGCCGGCGGGTCTCGTCGCGCTTCAGGTCGGTGATGTCGGTATAGACGCCGACCACGCCGCCGTCGCGGGTGCGCCGCTCGTTGACCTGCATCCAGCGGCCGTCGGCCAGCGCGTGGACATAGGGTCCCTGGGGGTTGCGGTGCTGGACCATGCGCTGGTGGAACCAGCCCTGGCCGCCGTCCCGGACGTCCTGCACCGACCGGGTCTCGACCGCCAGCCGGGCGATCTCGTCGAAGGTGATGCCGGGCCGGATCCGGTCGTCGAAGGCCGGCCAGAAGGCCAGGTACTTGCTATTGCACATGACCAGCCGGTCGTCGCCGTCGAACAGGGCGAAGCCCTCGTTGACCGACTCGATCGCCTCGGCCAGCCGGGCCTGCACCGTCTCCGCCATCTCCTTGGCGCGGGCGAGGTCGCGGTTGGAGCGCTCCAGCTCGCGCAGCGTCCGCTCCAGCTCCAGCGTCCGCTCGCGGACCTTGGTCTCCAGCACGATGGCGGTCTGGAACAGCGAGAAGGCGCTGCCCTGGAAGTCCATGCTGCGCTCGACCCGGTCCATCAGGACCTTGTTGATGCGGTGAAGCTTCCGGTTCTCGCGTTCCAGCTCGGCGATGCGCTGCTGTTCCGGCGTCTGGCCCGGCTCGGGGGCCGGGGATGCAAGGGTCAGGACTCGCATCGCGCACCTATGGCGACGCCGGTGAAGGTCTGGTTGACATGCATCGCGTTGAACTGCTCTCCGTAGGTGCAGAACCCGATCACGTTGTTGCGGGCGAGCACCTTGGAAACCAGGTGCTTGATCTGCTTCTGCTCCATCTCCAGGCTGCGCAGGATGCAGTCGCAGCCCAGGATCAGCTCCGGCTCGCCGACATCCTCGTGGAGCCGGCTGAACAGGCTCTCCAGGTTCTGGACGAGGTCCACGCCCTCCGCGACGGTCAGCACGATGCCCTCGTCGATGGCGCAGAAGAAGGTGAGGCTCTCGTCGTCATTGACCTTCTGGATCGACCGCACATGGTATTCGCCGCCGACCCGCACCACGACGGGATATGCGGCGAAGATCATCGGGGTCAGCGGCTCGCCCTCCAGCCCGACCATCCGGGCATACTCCCGCCCGGCCGGCTCGGCATTGATCTCCGTCACGATGCGGCGGGCGGGATCGGCCTCGGTCACCACCATCTTGCGGTCGGAGCTGACGAAATGCTCGGTGCGGAAGACGGTGAAGCGGCGCACTGTGTCGACCAGCACCAGGACGGCGGCGTTGCTGCGGAATTCGCCGTCGTGGAGAATCCAGGTTCGGGTGAACCGGAGGTCGTCCCCGGCCGAGCCGCCGAACAGCGGGATGTCGCCGAGCGCCGAGTAGATCGAGCTGACCACCAGCTCCTCCCGCACGGACAGCCCGTCGATCAGCAGGAGGGCGAAGCTCTTGCCGGCGACGGGCTCGCGGTCGTCAAGGGTGGCGTCGAGGGCGGCGGCGTCGAGGGCGGCGTCCCGGCGGGCCGACAGGCTGCGGACCAGGGCGTGAGCATGGGCGATCTCGAACCCTTCCAGGTCGTCGATCCGCTCGGCCACGGCGGAGAAGTCGCTGCCCGGGAAGCTGACCCCGGTGATCGACCCGGTCATGTAGCCGACCGGCGTGATCTCGCCCGCCGTGGTGCAGCCGATCACCAGGGTGTCGTCGAACAGCTCGGCCAGCGCGGGACCGAGCGCTTCCAGGTCGTACTGGGGAGAGCAGAACACCAGGACGAAAGCCATGTCGGGCTGGGCGACGGCCTCGTACAGGTCGCGGGCGGCCTGGCGGGGGTCGAGGGCGTGGCTCATGCCCCGGCGCAGGCGCGGGGACCGGGCATCGATCGCGGCCCGGCCCACGGCGCCCGCCGCCTGGACCGGCACCGGGGGCTCCGCCTCGGCGGGAGGCGGCAGAGGAGCCGCCTTCACCAGGTCGTCCAGGTGCTTGCGAGCCGGCACGCGCGAAGTCCGACCGCCGACGCGGCCGGTGCGAGGCCCCTTGGCCATTTGAATTTCTCCGCCTTTCCCCTGGCTGCGGACGGTCGGCGGGAGCGATCCAACGGATCTCCCCGCCTGCGCCGCCCGTGCTGGCATAAAATTACCTCCCGGGAAACGGTTCTGCCAAGGGTGCTGCCCCGGGTGCGGCGTTAGACCAAAGTCTAAGCGGCGGACCCGAGCCGGAACGACGGCAAGGAAATGGAGAAAATTCGCAGGGAAAATACGGGGGTGTGTAAGCAGGTTCACAGTCGCCGGGTTCCTCGCCCTCCATGATCCGCCGGCTCATGGATAATGACCGATCAGTAAAACCGGAGGGAATCGTATGTTCACCCAGCAGCAGACCCTGGTGCCGGCAGCCGGCCACGCCGGACGGTTCCTGGCTTTCCTGTTCCAGAAGATGGGCGCCGCCTTCCGCCGCCTGACCCGGGAGCGGGCCAACCGCCGATTGGAACAGCACCTCTCGGCCATGGACGACGCGATGCTGCGCGACCTCGGCATAGAACGGCAGCGGATCCACGGGGCCGTGAGAAGCGGGCGCCGGTGAGGAGGCCGGGGTGACGACCGGCTGCACAAGCGGACGGATTTCCCGGCGTGCCCAAGGAACGATAACCCGCCCCAAGGCATAAGGAAGGATTGGGAAAGCAGGGTACAGCACGAAGGGAATCCATGTCCGCCGATATCGCCGCCAAGCCGGGCCCGCTGCCGAGGGCAAGCCTTCGGGATACCTTGGCCGCCGTCGCGGAAATCGTCCTCCCGACGATCTCCAAGGGAGTCATCATCCGGAGGCCGAAGGTGGTCGGGCTGGCGGAGCGGCTGGGGCTGGACGGGCGGGCGGTCCGGCGCATGCAGCGGCTGCGGGCCAAATATGGGCCGGGGCCGCTGATGCTGGCCATCCCGGGCCGCCACCAGGCGATCATCCTGTCGCCGGAGGACGTGCATACCGTGCTCGACAACGCGCCGGAGCCTTTCTCCCCTGCCAGCGCGGAGAAGCGGGCGGCGCTCGCCCACCTGGAGCCGCATGCCTCGCTGATCTCCCGCGGGCCGAAGCGGGCCGACCGCCGCCGGTTCAACGAGCAGGTGCTTGACAGCGGCTGTCCGGTCCACCGGATGGGCGAGCGGTTCGTCGCGGTGGTCGGGGAGGAGGCGGAGGGTCTGCTGAAGACGGCGCGCTCCCGCGGCGAGCTGGCCTGGGACGACTTCACCGCGTCATGGCACAACATGGTCCGGCGGGTGGTGCTGGGCGACGCGGCGCGGGACGACGAGGAACTGACCGACATGCTGGCCCGGCTGCGCGCGGCGGGCAACTGGGCTTTCCTGCGGCCCCAGCGAAAAGGCCTGCGCGACCGCTTCTACGAGCGGCTGGAGGGGCATCTGGCGCGGGCCGAGCCGGGCAGCCTGGCCGCGGTCATCGCCGCCACGCCGCGGACGGCGGACACCGCCCCGGCCCATCAGGTGGCGCACTGGTTCTTCGCCTTCGATCCCGGAGGCATGGCGACCTTCAGGGCGCTGGCGCTGCTGGCCTCCCATCCCGACCAGGCCGACCGGGCGCGGCGGGAGATCGGGGATGCAGGAACCGAGGGGCGGCGGGACCTGCCGTTCCTGCGCGCCTGCATCCTCGAGTCGCTGCGGCTTTGGCCGACCACGCCGGCCGTGCTGCGGGAAACCACCCGCGAGACGCAGTGGGACACCGGCACCATGCCGAAGAACACGAGCGTGTTCATCTTCGCCCCATTCTTCCACCGCGACGACGAGAACCTGCCCTACGCCGACCGTTTCACCCCCGACCTGTGGATGGACGGCGTGCGTCAGGGCGGCTGGCCGCTGATCCCCTTCAGCGGCGGTCCGGCGATCTGTCCCGCCCGCGACCTGGTTCCCATGCTCGGCGGCGCGATGCTGGCGGCCCTGCTGGACGGCCGCCGGGTCCGCCTGAAGGAGCCGGGGAGGATCGATCCCGGCGCGCGGCTGCCCGGAACGCTGGACAATTACACCCTGCGTTTCGACCTGGGGGGCTGATCGGTTCCCTCCCGGCCCCCCGGTCGCCAAGCTCTTGATCGAAAGTCTAATGTGTCGCACTCTCCTGCGACAATTAGTCTGTATCCAAGAAAAATCGGGACCGGGAGGAACCACTCCATGGACATGTCCGGCAGCTACCGGGTCACGGCGCCGCGCGAAGAGGTCTGGGCCGCGCTGAACGATCCGGCCATCCTGAAGCAATGCATCCCCGGCTGCGAAGAGATCGAGAAGCAGTCCGACACCGAGATGACGGCCAAGGTCACCGCCAAGGTGGGGCCGGTGAAGGCCAAGTTCGCCGGGAAGGTCACGCTCAGCGACATCGACCCGCCCAACGGCTACACGATCAGCGGCGAGGGGACCGGCGGGGCCGCCGGGTTCGGCAAGGGCGGTGCCGCCGTCAAGCTGATCCCGGACGGTGACGGCGCCACGGTCCTGGAATACACCGCCCACGCCCAGGTCGGCGGCAAGCTGGCCCAGATCGGCTCCCGGCTGATCGACGGGACGGCGCGCAAGATGGCCGACGATTTCTTCGCCAAGTTCAGCGAGGTGGTGGGAGGGCCGCAGGACGCCGGAGAGCCGGACGCGGCTCCCGGGGAGCGGCCCGAGTCGCCTCCCCCGCCGGCCCCGGCCGCGGTTCCAAGCGGCCAGATGGCTGCCCAGCCGGCCGCCATCGCCGCCTTCACGGCGGCCGTTCCGGCGGCGAAGTCCCGGGCAACCGGGGAAGAACCGGTCGATCTCCGCCTGGTCGGAATGGTGGCCCTTGCCGTGATCGCCTTCACCGTCATTCTCTATACGATCGCCGGCAGTTGACCGGCCCGGTCCGGTTCGTCCGAGTCCCAATCAATAAAAAGCCTTGGCAATAAAAAATCCTAGCGAGGAAAGGCTCAGAAATGCCCACTAAGGTAACACTGAGCGTCAACGGCAAGCCCGTGACGCGCGAGGTAGAGGGGCGCACGCTGCTGGTGCAGCTGCTGCGCGAGCATCTCGGACTGACCGGTACCCATGTCGGCTGCGACACCAGCCAGTGCGGCGCCTGCGTCGTCCATGTGGACGGCCGCTCGGTCAAGAGCTGCACCATGCTGGCGGTCCAGGCCGAGGGCACCGAGGTCACCACCATCGAAGGCCTGGCGGCGGCCGACGGCACGCTTCACCCGATGCAGGCGGCGTTCCGCGAGCATCACGGCCTTCAGTGCGGCTACTGCACGCCCGGCATGGTGATGAGCGCCGTGGACCTGGCGCAGACCCACGGGCAGCTGGACGAGAAGACCGTCCGCGAGGGGCTGGAGGGCAACATCTGCCGCTGCACCGGATACCACAACATCGTCAAGGCCGTGCTGGCGGGGGCGGAGGCGATGCGCGCCGACGTTCCCCGGGCGGCGGAATGAGGAAGGGGCAGCAACCATGTCGAACTCTCCCGCCACCGGCAACGTCACCGGCATCGGCGCCTCCGTCAGGCGCCGCGAGGACTTCCGCTTCCTGACCGGCCAGGGCACCTATACCGACGACATCAACCGGCCGAACCAGACCCACGCCTATATCCTGCGCTCGCCCTATGCCCACGCGCGGATCAAGGGCATCGACACCTCGGCCGCGCTGGCGGCGCCGGGCGTCGTCGCGGTCTTCACCGGGCAGGACATCGCGGCCGACAAGGTCAACGGCCTGCCCTGCGGCTGGCTGATCCATTCCAAGGACGGCAGCCCGATGGTCGAGCCGCCGCATCCGCCGCTGGTGCTGGACAGGGTCGTCCATGTCGGCGACCAGGTCGCGGTGGTCATCGCCGAGAACCGGGACCAGGCCAAGGACGCCGCCGAGCTGATCATGGTGGACTATGACGAGCTTCCCGCCGTCACCACCTCGACCGCGGCGCTCAAGGACGGCGCCCCGCTGGTCCACGAGCAGGCCGCCGGCAACATCTGCTACGACTGGCACCTGGGCGACAAGGCCGCGACCGACGCCGCCTTCGCCAAGGCCGCCCATGTCACCAAGCTGGACCTGATCAACAACCGGCTGGTGCCCAACGCGATGGAGCCCCGTGCGGCGATCGGCGAGTACGACCGCGCCACCGGCGACTATACCCTGTGGACCACCAGCCAGAACCCTCATGTCATCCGCCTGCTGATGGGCGCCTTCGTGCTGGGCATCCCCGAGCACAAGCTGCGGGTCATCGCGCCGGATGTCGGCGGCGGTTTCGGCTCCAAGATCTACCACTATGCCGAAGAGGCGATCGTCACCTGGGCGTCGCGCAAGATCGGGCGCCCGATCAAGTGGGTGGCGGAGCGGTCGGAGAGCTTCGTGTCCGACGCCCACGGCCGCGACCACGTCACCCACGCCGAGCTGGCGCTGGACGCGGACGGCAAGTTCCTGGGGCTGCGGGTCCACACGCTGGCGAACATGGGGGCTTATCTTTCCACCTTCGCCCCGTCGATCCCGACCTACCTGTACGCGACCCTGCTGGCCGGGCAGTACGCGACTCCGGCGATCTATGCCGAGGTCAAGGCGGTGTTCACCCATACCGTGCCGGTGGACGCCTATCGCGGCGCCGGGCGGCCGGAAGCCTGCTATCTGGTAGAGCGCATCGTCGAGAACGCGGCCCGCGAGATGGGCATCGACAAGACCGAGCTGCGCCGGCGCAACTTCATCCCGCCGTCGGCCATGCCGTACGACACGCCGGTGGCGCTCCAGTACGACTGCGGGTTGTTCGAGAAGAACCTGGACCAGGCGCTGGAGCTGATCGACTACAAGGGCTTCCCGGCCCGCAAGGCGGAGGCGAAGGCCAGGGGCAAGCTGCGGGGCCTCGGCCTCGCCAGCTACATCGAGGCCTGCGGCATCGCGCCGAGCAACGTGGCGGGCGCTTTGGGAGCCCGCGCGGGGCTGTATGAATCCGGCGAGGTGCGGTTTCATCCCACCGGCTCGGTGACCGTCTTCACCGGCTCCCACAGCCACGGCCAGAGCCACGAGACGACCTTCGCGCAGCTCGTCTCCGACCGGTTCGGCATCCCGATCGAGAATGTCGAGATCGTCCACGGCGACACCTCCAAGGTGCCGTTCGGCATGGGCACCTACGGCTCGCGCTCGCTGGCGGTCGGCGGCTCGGCCATCGTCAAGGCGATGGACAAGGTGGTGAACAAGGCGAAGAAGATCGCGGCGCACATGCTGGAGGCGGCGGAGACCGACATCGTCTTCGACCAGGGCCGCTTCACCGTGGCCGGCACCGACCGGAGCCTCGGCATCGGCGACGTGGCGCTGTCGGCTTACGTCCCGCACAACTTCCCGCTCGACGAGCTGGAGCCCGGGCTGGACGAGCAGGCCTTCTACGACCCGAAGAACTTCACCTATCCCAACGGCACCCAGATCGCCGAGGTCGAGATCGACCCGGAGACCGGCGTCGTCAGGATCGAGAAGTTCGTGGCGGTGGACGATTTCGGCCGGGTGATCAACCCGATGGTGGTCGAGGGCCAAGTCCACGGCGGCATCGTCCAGGGCATCGGGCAGGCCCTGCTGGAGAACTGCGTCTATGACCCGGATACCGGTCAGCTTCTGACCGGCTCCTACATGGATTACTGCATGCCGCGGGCGGACGACGTGCCGAGCTTCACCGTGCAGTACCACGAGGAGGCGCCCTGCACCCACAATCCCCTCGGGGTCAAGGGCTGCGGCGAGGCGGGAGCGATCGGCGGCAGCGCCACGGTCATGAACGCCGTGGTGGACGCGCTGGCGGACCTGGGCATCGGGCATATCGACATGCCGGCGACGCCGGAGCGGGTCTGGCGCGCCATCCAGGGCGCTTCCGTGCCGCTGGCGGCCGAATAAAGCGATCGGGAAGGAAAAGAGCCATGTACGCATTCGAGTATCATCGCCCGACGACGCTGGCCGAAGCCGCCCAGCTCGCTTCCGGCAACGAGGACGCCAAGATCCTGGCGGGCGGCCAAACCCTGATCCCGACGCTGAAGCAGCGTCTGGCCCAACCGAGCGACGTGGTCGACCTGGGCGCCGTGGCGGATCTGCGCGGCATCCGGGAGGACGGCGACGCCCTGGTGATCGGCGCCACCACGCCGCACGCCGAGGTGGCGGCCAGCGCCGTGGTCCAACGTCTGATCCCGGCGCTGGCGAAGCTGGCGGAGGGGATCGGCGACGCCCAGGTGCGCAACCGCGGCACCCTCGGCGGGTCGATCTGCAACAACGATCCCTCCGCCGACTATCCCGCGGCCCTGGTCGGGCTGGGCGCCACCGTTCACACCACGACGCGGAAGATCGCGGCGGAGGATTTCTTCACCGGCATGTTCGAGACCGCGCTGGAGCCGAACGAGATCGTGACGGCGGTGGCCTTCCCGAAGCCGGGCAAGGCGGCCTACGTCAAGTTCCCCAACCCGGCCAGCCGCTACGCCACCGTCGGCGTGTTCGTCGCCGAGACCGGCGGCAGCGTCCGGGTGGCGGTCACCGGCGCCGCCCCGTCCGTGTACCGCTGGACCGAGGCCGAGCAGGCCCTGGCCGGCGGCCTGGACCCGGCGGCGCTGGACGCCTTGACCGTGGATGCCGACGGGCTGAACGCCGACATCCATGCCAGCGCCGAGTACAGGGCGAGCCTGGTCAAGGTCATGGCCAAGCGGGCGGTGGCGGCCTGCGGCTGATTGGCCGGTCGGATTTATGGATCATTCGTGTAGATTGCCGGCACTCTCCAGAGTGCCGGCCGAAGCTGGTCATAATCCACGAGGAATCACGGAATGAAGAAGCAAGTGTTGTTCGGCCTGGCGGCCGGCCTCGCCCTGATGGCGGGTGTGTCCGCCGCGTCGGCCCAGGACGCCGCCGCGGGCGAGAAGGTCTTCCGGGCCTGCAAGGCCTGCCACAGCCTCGAGGCGGGCAAGAAGGGCGTCGGCCCGTCCCTGCACGGCCTGATGGGCCGCCAGTCGGGCACCGTGGAGGGCTTCGCCTACTCCCCGGCGATGAAGAGCGCCAACCTCACCTGGAACGATGAGAACCTCGCCAAGTACCTGGCCGATCCCAAGGGCTTCATCGCCGGCAACAAGATGGCCTTCGCCGGCATCAAGAAGGAAGACGATCTGAAGAACCTGATCGCCTACCTTAACGAGGCCGCCAAATAAGGCTTCCCCTCGATCCGGGCGCCGTTCCCCCTGTGAGGGAAGCGGCGCCCGGACTCGTTCAGGCCCATGACCTAATATTGTCACAGGCATCCGCTTCACGCCTTAAGATTGATTTTAACCATAACTGGCAAGGTATCGCCGTTCTCTCCGCCCCGCTTTTTCCGCGAGACCGGCATCATGGCACCCGATACCTTCACCCTGGAACCCGAGCCCGAAGCGCAGTCGCTCCATCGCGACAGGCTGGGAGACCTGCGCGACCGGCTGGATCTGCTCAAGGCCGAAAGCGACCGGATCGCCCGCGGCTTCGTCCGGCTGCACGGCCTGCGCGTCTCGATGGCGACGCCCGGCGCGGATCTGGCCGAGCGCGTCGACCAGTTGATCATGCGGCATGAAGCCGACATCCTCCGTACCCACAGCCTGCTGCACGACGCGGCGAACCTGCTGGACGAGGCGGAAAACCTGTGGGCACGCCAAGCGATGCAGCACATCCCGACGCCCTGAGGATGCTTGTCCGAGTAGCGGTGCTGTAACCGATCCTTCACGAAATCGACGCCGCGGCGTCATCCATCTGGGCCATGGTCCCGTCTCAAACCTTTCCAAATCAATCAAGACGAAGGTTGGAGACAGGGCATGAAGACGTATCTCGGCGCCGCGGCCGGTCTGCTTGGCGCGGTCGCCGCCGCATTGTGGGCGCCGGCGGCCTCCGCCGCTTCCGGCAAGCTGGTGCTGTACACCTCCCAGCTCGAGGCGGACGCCCAGCAGACGGTGGACGAGTTCAAGAAGCTGCACCCCGGCGTCGAGGTCGAGTGGACCCGCAGCGGCACCACCGACCTGATGAACCGACTGCGCGCCGAGTTCCAGGCCGGGTCGCCGCAGCCGGACGTGTTGCTGATCGCCGACGCGGTCACCATGGAAAGCCTGAAGCAGGACAACCGGCTGGCCCGGTTCGAGAAGGCGCCGGTGGGCGACTACCAGGCGGGCCTGTACGACCCCGGCCTGACCTATTTCGGCACCAAGCTGATCACCACCGGCATCGCCTACAACAAGAACGCCAAGATGAAGCCGACCTCCTGGGCCGACCTGCTGAAGCCCGAGGCCAAGAACCTCGTCAGCATGCCGAGCCCGCTCTATTCCGGCGCCGCGGCGATCCACATGGCGACGCTGAAGGACGTGCCCGGCCTGGGCATGGACTATTTCGAGAAGCTTCAAGCCAACGGCGCGGTCGCGGTCCGGGGCAACGGCGGCGTGATGACGGCCGTGGCCGGCGGCGAGAAGCTGTATGGAATCCTGATCGATTATCTGCCGATCCGGGAAAACCTGAAGGGCGCGCCGGTCGAGTTCGTCTTCCCCACCGACGGGGTCACGGCCGTGTCGGAGCCGGTGGCGATCCTGTCCACCGCCCGCAACCCGGAGGCGGCGCAGGAATTCGTCTCCTTCCTGCTCTCGCGCGAGGGCCAGGAACTGGCATCGTCCCAGGGCTTCCTGCCGGCGCACCCCGACGTGGCGCCGCCCAAGGGCTTCCCCCGGCTGAGCGAGATCAAGGTGCTGCCGCTCGACAGCGCCAAGGCGCTGGCCGAGGACCAGGCCAACAAGATGGCTTTCGCCGACCTGTTCGGCGGCTGATGGCCCTCCTATCCGGTCAAGAGTTGCCCGGCCGCAGGATGCTGCGGCCGGATGCGGTGATGCTGGCGGTGCTGACGCTCCTGGTCGGCGTCGTGTCGGTGCTGCCCATGGCCCGCCTGATCGCGGAGGCGCTGTCCCCGGGCAAAGGCGAGGCGGCCGACGTCCTCGCCCGCGTGCTGTCGTCGCCCGCGACCTGGAGGGCGACCGGCAACAGCCTGACCCTCAGCCTGGGAGCGACCGGGCTGGCGGTAGCGCTGGGCGGCACCTTCGCGCTGCTGGTCGGGCTGACCGACCTGCGCCGGAAGCCGGCGCTGGTGTTCTGCTTCATGCTGCCGCTGATGATCCCGCCGCAGATCACGGCGCTGTCCTGGATACACCTGTTCGGCCCGTCGAGCGCCCTTCTGAAGACCCTGGGCGCGGCGCCGCCGCCCGGCACGCCGAACCCGCTCTACAGCGGGGGCGGCATCGTCCTGCTGATGGGCATCGAGCAGTCGGCGCTGGTGTTCCTGGCCCTGCGCGCCGGGCTGCGGGCGATCCCGCGCGAACTGGTGGAAGCCGCCCAGGCGGCGGGGGCCGGCCGCTGGCGGGTGCTGATGACGGTGGTGCTGCCGCTGGCGGCGCCGTCGCTGGTCGCGGGGACGGCGCTGGCCTTCGTTTCCTCGGTCGGGAATTTCGGCATCCCTGCCCTTCTGGGCATCCCGGCGGGGATCACGGTGCTGCCGACGCTGATCTACCAGAGGTTGGCCGGGTTCGGACCGGCGGTCCTGTCCGACGTCGCGGTGCTGTCGGTGCTTGTCGGCCTGATCGCCTTCGCCGGGGTGGCGCTCCAGGGCTGGCTTCTGGGCCGGCGCGACTTCCGCACCGCCGGCGCTTCGGCCCGGCAGCTCGACTACCGGCTCGGCGCCGTGCGCCCGGCGGTCGAGGCCGCCTGCTGGCTGGTGATCCTGATGATCGTGGTGGTGCCGCTGGTGGCGCTGGTCACCACGTCCCTGGTGCGCGTGTACGGGGCGCCGCTGGACGCCACGTCCGTGACCCTGGAGAACTATCTGCATGTGCTGCTGGTCCACGACGCCACAGGCAGGGCGTTCCGCAACTCCTTCCTGCTGGCGGCCGGAGCCTCGGCGCTGCTGATCTGCGTCGCCGTCCCGCTGGGATACTTCGTGGTCTGGCGCCGGAACCGGGTGCTCCGGGTGCTGAACCTGCTGGCGGAACTGCCCTATGCCCTGCCCGGCGTGGTGCTCGCCATCGCGACGATCCTGGTGTTCATCCGGCCGCTGCCGCTGCTCGACCTGACGCTGTACGGCACGGTGTGGATCATCCTGGTGGCCTATCTGGCCCGTTTCCTGTCCCTGGCGCTCCGGCCGGTGATCGCCGGCTTCCACACGCTGGACCCGGCGCTGGAGGAAGCGGCGCAGATGTGCGGCGCCGGGCTGGTCCACCGCCTGCGGACCGTGATCGTGCCGATGGCGGCCCCGGTGGCGGCGGCGGGGGGCATCCTGGTGTTCCTGACCTCGTTCAACGAGCTGACGGTCTCGATCCTGCTGTGGTCCTCGGGGGCGGAGACGCTGGGCGTGGTGGTCTATTCGCTGGAGGAGAGCGGCAGCACGGTGCTCGCGGCCGCCGTCTCGGTGATCGCGGTGGCCGCCATCCTGGCGATCATGCTGGCGGCGTCGCTGCTGGCCCGTCGCCTGCCGCCGGGCGTCCTGCCCTGGCAGGCGTGAGCGAGGATCATCGCGCCGCCGGGATCACCCAGCCGTCCCGGACCGAGACCCGCAACGGCGTTCCCGGTTCCGGCACCGGCCCGTCGCCGACCAGCAGGGGCAGGCTCGCGCCCGGCAGGGCATCGGGCACGACGTCGAGGGAGGTCGCTCCGCCCTTGTAGGTCGCCCGCCGGACGGTCGCCGCGAGCCCCTCCCCGCCCGGGACGAGCCCTTCCGGACGCAGGCAGGCCAGCGCCGGCCCGGTGGCGGTCCCCGGACGGCAGCGGAGCCGGGCCGTGGCATCGCCGATGCGGACCAGCGCGCGGGCGTCTTCGGCGATTTCCAGCACTGTCACCTCGACCACGGCGCCCTTGCCGATGAAGCCGGCGACCATCGGGGTCGCGGGTTCGGCATAGAGGCTGCGCGGCGGCGCCACCTGGGCGAGCCTTCCGCCGTCCATCACCGCGATCCGGTCGGCGAGCGCCATCGCCTCGGACTGGTCATGGGTGATGTAGACCATGGTGGCGCCGGTCTTGGCGTGGAAGGCGGCGAACTCGTCCTCCATGGAGGCGCGGAGATGGACGTCCAGGTTCGCCAGCGGCTCGTCCAGCAGGACGAGCGAGGGCTCCATCACCAGGCAGCGCGCCAGCGCCACCCGCTGGCGCTGGCCGCCGCTGAGCTCCGCCGGACGGCGCGCCCCGTACCCGCCGAGGCCGACGAGGTCGAGCGCCGCCGCGACGCGGCCCTCGTAGGCTTGCCCCCGGATCCCGGCGACCGTCAGCGGGTAGCCGACATTGCCCGCGACGGTCATGTGCGGCCACAGGGCGTAGCTTTGGAAGACGATGCCGACCCGGCGCTGTTCGGCCGGGACGTGGAGGTGCTGCGACGACACCGGGCGGTCGCCGATCGCGATCGATCCGCCGTCGACCCGCTCGAAACCGGCGATCAGCCTGAGGAGCGTGGTCTTGCCGCACCCGGAGGGACCGAGCACGGCCAGGAACTCTCCGTTGGCGACGGCGAGGTCGACCGCATCGACCGCAACCGCCTGCCCGAAACGCTTCGTTACTCCGTCGAGGACCAGACCCGCCACCCAGGCTCACCCCTTGCCGCTTGAGGATAGACGACGCGGGACATAGCGCGGCCGGCGGGTCGGTGCCGTGAAGATTTGGTTACATCCTTCGATCAGTATCCGACGATAGTCCGAATCGGACGATTTCAGGCACGCCCCAGGGGCGTCTCGCTCAGGAGCTGCTGGCTCAGCAGCATGCGCTTGAAGATGGGCTTGTGCTCCAACCCGTCAGGAATGTCGAAGCTGTAGTCGAGCAGGTCGGCACCTTCGCTCATGTAGAGCAGGAGGTCGTGCAGACGGGCGAGGGTATCGTTGTCGGCGATTCCCATCGCCTTGTCGAGCAGGCCGTGAAGCTCCTGCTCGATCTTGACCTCGTGCCGCTGGCTCATGAAGCCCTCCATAGCAAAAAGACAACAACTAGGACAGTTTGGAACATGAACAGTTTGTCTGAAACCCAGACCTTCGGAGCAGGTGCATTGGGTGCGTCCTTTGAAAGGTTGAAGTCACTTTATGGATGCACCGGGCAGGCGGAGCAAACCTAAAGGAGGCACCCTGGCATATTATCATAGGAGGTATACCCCGCCAGCCCGAGATGAAACGGAAACGGGATTGTTGGAAGGGCAGTTCCCGCCCCACCGCAAGCCAGCGTAAAAAGGAGTTCCGATGGCACCGGAGCAACAGCAGCCGCCGCAGCATCAGGACGAGCAGCCGGGCCGCGAAACGGAGATGACCCCCAGCCCCCGGTTCGCCCGGCGCGACTACAAGGGGAGCGACAAGCTCCTGGACAAGGTGGCCCTGATCACTGGCGGCGACAGCGGCATCGGCCGGTCCACCGCCGTCCTTTTCGCGCGCGAAGGTGCCGATGTCGCGATCGTCTATCTGGCCGAGGACAACGACGCGCAGGAAACCAAGAAGCTGATCGAGAACGAAGGCCGGCGCTGCCTGACGCTGCGGGGCGACCTGGGCGACGAAGGTTTCTGCCGGCAGGTGGTCGACCGCACGGTGGAGCAGTTCGGCAAGCTGGACATCCTGATCAACAACGCGGCCGAACAGCATCCCAAGTCGTCGCTGGAAGAGATCACCGCCGAACAGCTCGAACGGACCTTCCGGACCAATATCTTCGCCTATTTCTTCCTGACCAAGGCGGCCCTGCCCCACCTGAAGGACGGCGCGTCGATCATCAACACGACGTCGGTCACCGCGTACAAGGGCAGCCCGCAATTGCTCGATTATTCCTCGACCAAGGGCGCCATCGTCGCCTTCACCCGCTCGCTCAGCCAGTCCCTGGCCGAGAAGAACATCCGGGTCAACGGCGTGGCTCCCGGACCGATATGGACGCCGCTGATCCCCTCCACCTTTCCGGAGGACAAGGTCGAGCAGTTCGGCGGGAACGTGCCGCTCGGCCGCGCCGGCCAGCCGGAAGAGGTGGCGCCCTGCTACGTGTTCCTCGCCTCGGACGACGCGTCCTACATGACCGGCCAGGTCCTCCACCCCAACGGCGGGTCGGTCGTCAACGGCTGACCGGAAGTCAGAGACGCTGCCCGGTGGCGGCGTCGAAGACGTGGCCGCTGGCCAGCTTCGGCATCAGCCGGATGATGTCGCCGGGCCGGAAGTCGTGGCGCTCGACGAACATGGCGCAGGCTTCCTGCTCGGCCATCCGGCAGAACACCACCGTGTCGTCGCCGGTCGGCTCGATCACCTGGATTTGTGCCTGGATGCCCGGGCTCGACGGTTCGGTCACCAGGGTGAGGTGGCCGGGGCGTATGCCGTAGGTCACCGCCTGCCCGTCCGAGGCGCGGGTCAGCGGCTCCACCGGAAACCTGACACTTCCCGTAGCCTCGACCCAGGCGTTTCGGCCGTCCCGCCGGAGGGTCCCGTCGAAGAAATTCATCGAGGGTGATCCGATGAAGCCGGCGACGAAAGTGTTGGCCGGGAAATCGTACAGTTCCAGCGGCGTACCGATCTGCTCGACGTGGCCGTCATGCATGACCACGATGCGGTCGGCCATGGTCATCGCCTCCACCTGGTCGTGGGTCACGTAGATCGACGTTGTGCGCAGGCGCTGGTGCAGCGCCTTGATCTCGGTCCGCATCTGCACCCGCAGCTTGGCGTCCAGGTTGGACAGCGGCTCGTCGAACAGGAACACCTGCGGATCGCGCACGATGGCGCGGCCCATGGCGACGCGCTGGCGCTGCCCGCCGCTGAGCTGGCGCGGATAGCGGTCGAGATAGGGGACCAGCCCAAGGATGTCGGCCGCCTCCCGCACCCGCTTCTCGACCATGCCCTGGTCGGCCTTCCGCAGTTTCAGGCTGAAGGCCATGTTGTCGTAGACGGTCATATGGGGATAGAGCGCGTAGTTCTGGAACACCATGGCGATGTCCCGCTCCTTTGGGGGCACCAGGTTGACCACGGTGCCGCCGATCGCGATTTCGCCCGCGGTGATCTGCTCCAGCCCGGCGACCATGCGCAGCAGCGTGGACTTGCCGCAGCCGCTGGGGCCGACCAGCACGACGAATTCCTCGTCCATGATGTCGATGTCGATGCCGTGGATGACTTCGTGCTGCCCATAGGCCTTGCGGACCTGGGCGATCCCGACGGATGCCATGGCGCTGCCCCCCTCCCTGATTTCGACCGCTCTGACGGCGGCGCTTCGGGAAGGAAGCGTAACGGCTTATGGATGTGGCAACAAGCGCCGGGAGGCCATGGCCGATCCGGTCAGAACATGTCTTCCGGGGCTGCCGGCTTGGCGCAGGCCGTGAGCACCGCCTGGATGCGGGTGGCGTCGAGGGTTCGCTGCCAGTGGGCGAGCGCCCCCGTGTATTCTTCCAGGTTCAGCCGGCCCCAAGTCGAGGAGGAGGCCGCGGCGGAATGCGATGGCCGAGAACAGCAGCTTCAATGTCCGGCCGTTGCCCTCGCGGAAAGGGTGCTGGAAATTCATCTCCGCATAGAAGGCGCCCATGTCGGTGGCGAAATCAGCCGACCGCTCGACCCGATCGAGTACGGCAGCGGACTCCCCCGGGATCTCCGCCGCCGTGTTGAACACGATCTTTCCCTCGCGCCCCATGTTGATCGAGCGCGGCTCGCCCGCCCAATCGTAGAGATCCTGGAACAGGATACGGTGGACCTGCTTCCAGACATCGAACGTGAAGCGGGTCTGGGCCTTGAGGAAGTTCATCGCTTCAGGCGAACGATACTGGAGTGCAGCCGCCTCGGCGTCCTTGATGTCGCCAGGGTCGGTCAAACCGAAGCGGTTGCGTAAGGCACCTGATTGCTGGACGTAAGGGTCCAAACCGCCTTCAGGGACAAGCTCTTCACAGAGAGAGTCTTCAACCCCAGCCATGTCGAAGAGGATTCAACGCTGCTTTGCGTGAGCAACCGCAAGAAGAATAGCCTCACGGTGGCTGAGCTTTCCTTCCTGCACCAGCAAAGCGAGGCCTCGGTTCGTCTCATCCTGCTCCGTTCCCTCCAGACGATTGATCGCCATGACCATTCGTTCGAACTGGGTTAGTTCGGACAGGGCCAAGCCAGCCTCCGACAAAAGCCTGTCGACTTTGGCTTTGACCGAGTCTTCGCTCCGGGCAAGCTCGGCCCTTCCGGAGGAACTCTCCTCAACGAAGCTGGATACGGGGGGATAATCTTCGCCATGCCTGATGGACGAACGATCGAGAGGCGTTTGGAAATGATCTTCAACCATGCCGTCGATCCGCCGCCCGCCAAGCTGCATTCAGTCCTGCATGCTAGCACGATCGTGTGCCGAACAGCATTGAAACACCCCTTTCTATCGGGGAAGCTGGAGCAACGATCACATCGGCCAGTACCGGCCGCTGGACCCGACCGCCACGGTCACCAGCCCCAGGATCAGGTTGATGCCGACGATCCGGCGGATCTGGCCGAGGTTGCGCCCGCCTTCGGCCCAGTTTCCGGCATCGACCGCCGCCTTGAGCCGCCGCCAGGGGGCGAAGAACAGGTGGGCGAACAGGGCCATCATGACCAGCCCGATGCCATGCATGACATGGACATGCAGGCCCGCCCCGGAGAACCCGCCGAAATGCAGGAAGATCATGGCATAGCCGCTGACCAGCAATGCCGCCACCGCCGCCCAGACCCAGGGGAAGAAGCGGTCGAACGTCCCTCGCCACAGGGTCAGCCGCTGGGGCGGCTCCAGCGCGCCGGCGGCGGGCCGCAGCGCCATGTAGGCGAAGAACATGCCGCCGATCCAGACCGCGGCGGCCAGGCTGTGCAACACCAGTGCGAGTACCATAAGGGATTTCCTTGCTGTCAGACCGTCGGGCCGCCGATGATCGGGAAGCGCTTCTTGATCTGGCGGCCAAGCGTATCACGGACCTGGCGGTAGAAGCTGAGGCGCGTCTCGCGGTTGCCGTCGATCATCGAGGGGTCGAGGGTGTTCCAGAACTCGACGTCGCAGGCCATCGTCCGGGTCATCTCGACGGCCCGGTGCTGTGCCTCCGGCGACAGGGAGATCACCAGGTCGAACGAGGTGTCCTCCAGGAAGTCGAAGGTCTTGCAGCGGTGGCGCGACAGGTCGATGCCGATCTCGTCCATCACCGCTATGACGAAGGGATCGGGCTCGCCCTCGCGCACGCCGACCGAATCCACATAGATGCGATGGCCGTGGAAATGCTTCATCAGGGCTTCGGCCATCGGCGAACGGATCGCGTTGTAGGTGCAGGCGAACAGCACGCTGGTGACGTTGGCGCTGTCGAACGCGCTGTTCGGGTCGTCCATGTGCGTCCGCTCCGCCCCCGTCACCCGCGGATATGCAGGACGCAGATCAGGGTGAACAGCCGGCGCGCCGTGTTGTGATCCACCTGGACCTTGCCGGCGAGCCGCTCACGCAGCAGTTCGGACCCCTCGTTGTGCAGGCCGCGCCGTCCCATGTCGATCGCCTCGATCTGGGACGGCGAAGCCTTCTTGATCGCCTTGTAGTAACTGTCGCAGATCATGAAGTAGTCGCGCACGATGGTGCGGAACGGCGTCAGCGGCAGCAGGACTTTGCCCAGGTCCTTATTGGCGGTATCCCGGATGTCGAACAGCATGCGGTTGTCCTCCATGCTGAGATGGAGGTGATAAGGTCCGGAGTCGGGGCATTCCTCCGGCCGGAACAGGTTGTCCTCGAGCAGATCGAAGATCGCCACCGCCCGTTCATGCTCGACCTCGGCGCTGCGCCGGACGACGCTGCGTTCGTCAAGGGCGACATGGACGATGCGGTGGTTGGTGTCTGTCACCGGGGGGCTCCATTCAGTCGGATCGACACGGAAAGCGCATGGGCGCCGAGACCCTCGGCATCGGCCAGCGCCACGGCGGCGGGTCCGATGGCGCCGAGGCTGCCCGGGTCGCACCCGACCAGGGTCGTGCGCTTCATGAAGTCGAGCAAGTTGAGACCGGAAGAGAACCGGGCGCTCCGCGCCGTCGGCAGCACGTGGTTCGGCCCTGCGACATAATCGCCGATGGCTTCGGGCGTATGCCGGCCGAGGAAGATGGCGCCGGCGTTGCGGATGCGAGCGGCCAGCGCGTCCGGGTCGGCCACCGCCAGTTCCAAGTGCTCGGGCGCCAGGCGGTCGACCAGCGGAACCGCCTCGTCAAGGTGCGAGACCACGATGACCGCGCCGTGCTCGCGCCAGCTCTCGCCCGCGATGGCGGCCCGCGGCAGCGTCTTCAGGTGCCCGTCCACCGCCCGCTTGACGGCTTCGGCGAAACCGGCGTCGTCGGTGATCAGGATCGCCTGGGCGCTGGTGTCGTGCTCCGCCTGGGACAGCAGGTCGGCGGCGATCCAGGCGGGATCGTTGGCGCCGTCGGCCACCACCAGGATCTCCGACGGGCCGGCGATCATGTCGATGCCGACGGTTCCGAAGACCTGCCGCTTGGCCGCCGCGACGTAGGCGTTGCCGGGTCCGACGATCTTGTCCACCGGGCGGATTGTCTCCGTCCCGTAGGCCAGCGCGCCGACCGCCTGGGCGCCGCCGATCCGGTAGATCTCGTCCACGCCGGCGAGCCGGGCTGCGGCCAGCACCAGCGGGTTGAGCTTCCCGTCCGGCGTCGGCACGACCATGGTGACCCGTTCCACGCCCGCGACCTTGGCCGGCAGGGCGTTCATGAGGACCGAGCTGGGATAGGCCGCGGTGCCGCCGGGCACGTAGAGGCCGACGGCGCCGACCGCGGTCCAGCGGGCGCCGAGGCGGACGCCGGCCTCGTCCGTGTAGGACAGGGCTTCCGGCTTCTGGCGCCGGTGGAAATCCTCGATCCTGGCGGCGGCGAGCTTGAGGCTGTCGAGCAGGCCGGGGTCGATCGAGGCGACCGCCTCGTCGATCTCCGCGGCGGTGATGCGCAGGGTGCCGGCGGTCAGGGTGACCCGGTCGAACCGGGTGGTGTATTCCAGCACCGCGGCGTCGCCGCGCCCGCGCACGTCGGCCAGGATCGCGGCGACGGCGTTCTGGACGTCCTCCTGGGTCTCCCGCTTCGCGCCCAGCAGGCCGGCGAAAGCGGCCTCGAACCCTGGGTCGCGGCTGTTCAAGTCAAGCGGCATCCACGGCATCCCTGAAACGGTCGATCCAGCCGCCGATCTCCTCCGGCCGGGTCTTGTAGGCGGCCCGGTTGACCACCAGGCGCGATGTTATGTCGGCGATCCGCTCGATCTCCACAAGGCCGTTGGCGCGCAATGTCGAGCCGCTGGACACGAGGTCGACGATCCGGCGGCAAAGGCCCAAGGTCGGCGCCAGTTCCATGGCGCCGTTCAGCTTGATGCATTCGGCCTGGACGCCGCGCGCGGCGAAATGTCGCCGGGTGATCTCGGGATATTTGGTCGCCACGCGGATATGGCTCCAGCGCGCCGGATCGTCGCCCTCCACCATCTCCTTGGGTTCCGCGACGCTGAGCCGGCACTTGCCGATCCCGAGGTCGAGCGGGGCGTAGATCTCCGGGTAGTCGAACTCCATCAGCACGTCGTTGCCGGCGACTCCGAGATGGGCGGCCCCGAAAGCCACGAAGGTCGCGACGTCGAAGGAGCGGACCCGGATGATGCTGACATGGGGAAGGCTGGTGGCGAACCGGAGCTGGCGGCTGTTCTCGTCATCGAAAGCCGGTTCCGGCACGATCCCGACACGGTCCAGCATGGGCCGGACCTCCTGCAGGATACGCCCCTTAGGCAAGGCCAGGACCAGCGGTTCGCTCGCCGGTATTGACGGGATTGGCAACGGTTTCTCCAGAACTGAGCGGCTCGACGCGAGTGATAGCACAAACGGCGCGCTTGTCACCCCCGGGTCTGCGATCCGGGCCGGTCGAGCCCTGCGAGAGCGGATTGCCAGTCGGCGGGGTCATAGGCATACTGCGCCCGAACAAAAAAGGGTAAGACCAAATGTACGGACGAAAGCGGGTGCTGGTCACGGGCGGCGCGGGCTTCCTCGGGTCGTTCCTGTGCGAGCGATTGCTGGGCGAAGGATGTGAAGTCATATGCGTTGATAACTATTTCACAGGATCGCGCGAGAACATCGTCCACCTGCTGGACAATCCCTATTTTGAAGTGATCCGCCACGACATCACATTCCCGCTTTATGTGGAAGTGGACGAGATCTATAACTTGGCCTGCCCGGCCTCCCCGATCCATTACCAGTTCGACCCGGTCCAGACCGTCAAGACCAGCGTCCACGGCGCGATCAACATACTGGGACTGGCCAAGAGGGTGAAGGCCAAGGTGTTCCAGGCCTCGACCAGCGAAGTCTACGGCGACCCCTCGATCCATCCGCAGACGGAAGCCTACTGGGGCAACGTCAACCCCATCGGCCCGCGCGCCTGCTATGACGAGGGGAAGCGCTGCGCCGAGACGCTGTTCTTCGACTATCACCGCCAGTATCAGTTGAATATCCGGGTCGCCCGCATCTTCAACACCTACGGACCGCGCATGCATCCGCAGGACGGCCGCGTGGTGTCAAATTTCATCGTGCAGGCCCTGCGGGGCGAGCCGGTGACGCTGTACGGCGACGGCAGCCAGACCCGGTCCTTCTGCTACGTGGAAGACCTGATCGAGGGTTTCGTCCGCCTGATGGCGGCACCCGACGACGTGATCGGGCCGATCAACCTGGGCAATCCGGGGGAATTCACCATCCGGCAACTCGCGGAACTGGTGATCGAGATGACCGGGTCGAAATCCGAGATCGTCTTCAAGCCCCTGCCCCAGGACGACCCGACGCAGCGCCGGCCGGACATTTCCCGCGCGAAGGAGAAGCTGGACTGGCAGCCGACGGTCCCGCTGAAGGAAGGCTTGGCGCGGACGATCGCCTATTTCGAACGAAAATTGCCGGAATGGCAGAGCTGACCGGCTAGGCTGTCGCCCGCAGGCCGGCCGGATCCAGGGGAACGGAGCCGCCGGCCTGCGGGTTTTCGTTGGCAGGGGATGACGCCGCCGATTCAGGCGGCGTGACTCGCCTCGCCCTGGGTCAGCAGCGCATAGATGGCTTCCGCACTGTCGGAGCCGCGCAGCTTGTCGCACATCGTTCCGTCGCGCAGCAGACGGGACACCCGGGCCAAGGCCTTGAGGTGGTCCGCGCCCGCCGCTTCCGGCGCCAGCAGCAGAAACATCAGGTCGACGGGCTGGTCGTCGATGGCGTCGAAATCGACCGGCCTTTCGAGCCGGGCGAAGACGCCATGGACACGGTCCAGGTTGGCAAGCTTGCCGTGCGGAATGGCGATGCCATGCCCCACGCCCGTCGTGCCGAGCCTCTCCCGTTCGAGCAGCACGTCGAAGATCGCGCGTTCGTGCTGCCCGGTCAGTTCCGCCGCCTTCTTCGCCAGTTCCTGCAACGCCTGCTTCTTGCTGCCGGCGCGCAGGTTGGCGATGATGCTCTGGGGCGTGATCAGATCAATCATATGCTTTTACGGCGACGCCTGGTCAGGCGCCGGCTCCCTCAGTGCCTTTGGGATCGATCCAGCCGACATTCCCGTCGTGCCGGCGGTAGATCATGTTCAGGCCGCCATGGGCGCGGTTGCGAAACATCAGGGCCGGAAGTTCGGCCAAGTCCATGCGCATGACGGCCTCGCTGACCGTGAGCGTGTCGATGGCGGTGGTCATCTCGGCGATGACCACGGGTTGGGGGTGTCCGTCCTGGCCGTCCTGCGGCGAGGAGAGCGCCGCGTCATGGGTATCTTCGTCATACCCGTCGATATGGGCTTCGTCGGGCTCCGCTTCCAGGATGTACTGGCTGGCGGGGAGCGGCGCCAGGGCGATGCCGCCGTCAACCGCCTCGCCGCTATCGCCATGCTTGTGGTGGTCCTTCAGGCGGCGCTTATAGCGGCGAAGGCGCTTGGCGATCTTGTCGGCGGCGGTATCGAAGGCGGGATAGGGCTCGCTGGCCTCGGCATTGCTCTGCAGCAGGATATTGCGGCCGACATGCACCGAAATATCGGCTTTGAACAGGTGGGCCTCGCGCGAGAAGACCACGTTGGCCTCGATCGGACGGCCAAAATACTTGCCTACGATGGCGGTTAGGCTCTCATCGACGTGGGTTCGCAGCGCGTCCCCGACGTCAAGCTGTTTGCCTTTGACGGATAGGTGCATGACGTAGGTTGTCCGGAGTTCTGGGCCCGTAGATGGGATCATGCAGGGCGACGTCACTGCTGGGCCGTGACGAAGGTGACGCCTCCCGAAAGTTGACGAACAGCCTCATGGCTGCAACCGTTCCCGGATTGGCGGAGTCCGGCCTTCTACCGCAGATCCGCCGGGGTCAGTCTCACAGTCTCATGGACTTTTCGCGGCGGCGCTGGACCGATGACGGGATCCGCATGGCCTCACGATACTTTGCCACCGTGCGGCGCGCAATGTCGATCCCATCCGATTTGAGAATCTCGACGATCCGGTCGTCGGAAAGGATGCCTTCCGGAGGCTCGCCGTCGATGAGGGCCTTGATCCGGAAACGCACCGCCTCCGCCGAGTGGGCGGCCTCGCCGTCGGCCCCATTGATCGAGGAGGTGAAGAAGTACTTCAACTCGAACACGCCGCGCGGGGTCGCCATGAACTTGTTGGTCGTGACCCGGCTGACGGTCGACTCGTGCATGCCGATCGCCTCCGCGATGTCCCGCAGGATCAAGGGACGCAGATACTGGACGCCCTTGACGAAGAACAGGTCCTGCTGGCGGACGATCTCGGTCGCGACCTTCAGGATCGTGTTGGCGCGCTGGTGCAGGGACTTCACCAGCCAGTTCGCGGAATTGAACCGCTCTGAAATGTATTCCTTCTCGGCCTTGTTGCGGACCTCGCCGCTGACCTGGGCGAAGTAACGCTGGTTGATCAGCACCCGCGGCAGGGTCTCCGTGTTCAACTCGATCAGCCAGCCGCCGCCCGGTTGCAGCCTCATCAGGATGTCGGGCGTGACCGTCTGCACCACCTGGTGGTCGAAGCGCAGGGCCGGCTTGGGGTCGAGCGTCCTGATCTCCGCCACCATGTCGGACAGGTCCTCGGCATCGACGCCGCAGACCTTGAGCAGTGCCGCGACGTTGCGCGCCGCAAGCAATTCAAGATTGTCCAGCATCGCCTGCATCGCCGGGTCCAGGTGGTTGCGCTCGCGCAGCTGGATCTCCAGGCATTCCTTCAGGCTGCGGGCGAAGACGCCGGGCGGGTCGAAGCGCTGCACCCGTCGCAGGACCGCCTCGATCCGGGAAAGCTCGCAGTTCAGTTGCTCGGCCAGCGCGTCCAGGTCACCCGTCACGTAGCCGGCGGCGTCGAGCATGTCGATCAGGGCCAGACCGATCAGCCGGTCCACCGGATCGGCGATGTCGACGTTGAGCTGGCCGATCAGGTGGTCGCGCAGGCTGGTCTCGCCGCTCAGCGTCTGTTCGAGGTTGTAGTCGCCGTCCTCGAAGCTGCTGCTGCCGCCCTTCGACGACCAGTCGCCGAAAGCCTCGCCCCCGTCGAAGCCGCCGTCGGCGGCGCTGCCGTTGGTCCAGACATTCTCGAAATCGGTGTCGAGCGGCGCGTCCGACCCGCCGGCCATATGGTCCGACGTGGTCAGTTCGTGGGTATCGAGCTGCCTCTGGTCGGCGGAGTTGACGGCCGGCGCCGGTTCCGCCTGGTCGATGCCGCCTTCGCGTCCCCCCTCGCCCGGCGCTCCGCTGGCGTCACCATTGGCCTGGCCGCCGCCACCGTCACCGAACTCCGCCTCGTCGCGTTCCAGCAGGGGGTTCTGCTCGATCTCGCGGTCTACGTAATCCGACAGCTCCATGTTGGAGAGCTGCAGCAGCTTGATCGCCTGCTGCAGCTGGGGGGTCATGACGAGCGACTGGGTCTGTCTGAGATCGAGACGTTGTGTAAGCGCCATGGTACCAGGAGGGTCGTTAGAGGCTGAACCTTTCGCCGAGATAGACCCTGCGCACGTCTTTGTGCGCCACGATCTCCGACGGCTCGCCCTCCATCAGTACCATACCGTCGTGCAAAATGTATGCCCGATCGACGATCTCAAGCGTTTCTCTTACATTGTGATCAGTTATGAGTACCCCGATACCCCTATCGCGCAGGTGGGTCACCAGTTCGCGGATATCGTTGACCGCGATCGGGTCGATTCCGGCCAGCGGCTCGTCCAGCAGGATGAAATGCGGCTGGGACGCGAGCGCGCGGGCGATCTCGACGCGGCGGCGCTCGCCGCCGGACAGCGCCAGGGCCGGCGTGCGGCGCAGGTGGGAGATCGAGAACTCCGCCAGCAGCTCGTCGAGCATGGCTTCGCGCGCCTCGCGGTCCGACTCGACCACTTCGAGCACGGCGCGGATATTGTTCTCGACCGACAGCCCCCGGAAGATCGACGCTTCCTGCGGCAGGTAGCCGATACCCAGGCGCGCCCGCCGGTACATGGGCAGGGTCGTGATGTCCTGCCCGTCCAGGCTGATGGTGCCGTAGTCGGGCGAGATGAGGCCGGTGATGATGTAGAAGCAGGTCGTCTTGCCGGCGCCGTTAGGCCCCAGCAGTCCCACGGCCTCGCCCCGCTGGACCGTGACGCTGACGTCGCGCAGCACCGGCCGCTTCTTGTAATGCTTACCGAGATTGCTCGCCCTCAACCCCTGGTTGTCGGCGACCAGGCGCGGCGCCGGGCCGCCGTCGGGCCGAAGTGCCGGCCGGGAGGACTGGGTGCTGATTTCGGAACGATCCGGCTTCCTGAACTCCCGGATACTCAATTGCCGGTGCCTCCGGGTGATGTCTGGGCGGGTGGTGTTTGGGCGGGTGCTGGCTGGCCGGGTGCGGGCTGGGCGCCGCCCGGCTGCTGGCCGGGGACGAACAGGCCGCGCACGCGCTCGCCGGTACGGTTTCCGGTGCTGAGCAGGCGGCTCACTCCCGTGTTCATGTTCACCTCGGCGGTCTGGCCGTTCAGGTGGTTGTCGCCCCGGGTCAGGCGCACGTCACCGGTCAGGGTCGCGATGTTCGTCTTGAGGTTATAGACGCCCTCCCGGCCCCGCGCCACATCGGTGGGGGTGGTAATCACCACATTCCCCTGGGCGTCTATGCGGGTCATCTCGAGAGCCCCGCCGGCCCCCTCGGCGAACAGGCCGACCAGCACGTCGGCGCTTACCCGATTGGCCTCCCGCACCGCCACGGCGTCGCCGCGGGCCACGGCGAGCTTCTGCGTCTCCCAGTATTCCAGGCTGTCCCGGGCGGTCACCACGTCGGTCGGGGTGACGAGCCTGAGGTCGGAGCCGGTGACCACCGCGACCTGCTTGTCCACGTCGTAGACGGCGCGGTCGCCGTAGACGTTCTGCTCCGGCGAGAAGATATGGACCTTGCCGTCGGCCGCCAGCCGGAAGATCTCGGTCCCGCCGGACGGCATCTCGCGGTAATAGGCCACCAGCGTGTCGCCCTCGATGGTGACGTCGCCGCGCTTTGCGACCGCGTTGCCGCGCGCGACGTAGGCTTTCTGTTCCTGGTGCCACTCGATGGCCTGGTCGGCGTCGACCGCGATGGGAAGCCCGTCCCCTCCCGTGCCGCCGCCCAGCCCCTGGGCCCGGGCCGGCACCCCCTGGAGGACGCCGAGGATCGCGGCCGAAACGAGGGCCGATGCGAGAACTGTTGTGCGAAACCACGTGCTCATCGCTCGACCTGCTCCGGTATGGACTGTTCTTGGGACGCCCGCTCGGCGACGCGGGGCGGCGCATCGGGAATGGCAGGGTCGCCCGCCCCCGCGGGCGGGGAAGCGGCGGTGGAGGCGCCCGCGCCGGGCAGCGCGCTGGAACCGGACAGGCCGGGCGCCAGGTTGAGCCTTGCATGGCCCGTGAAGACGATGGTCCGGCCGCTGTCGAACAGGCGGAAGCCCTGGGCGAACAGCTCGCCGAACGGTCCCTGGCCCGTCACCGGCAGGTCGCCCCAGGCACTGCCGGCATTGACGTCCACATGGGCCTCGTCGGTCTTGAACTCGTAGCCCCTGTCGTGGAACAGGTTGGCGTTGCCGAGCAGCAGCAGCTTGCCGGTCTGGTCGTTGTAGCGCCCGCGGTCCGCTTTCACGGCCACCCAGGTGCCGTCCTGGAGGGTCAGCTCCGCCTGGGGCCGCACGAGGTCGAGCACGCCGGGCTCGCTGGTCGACTGCACCGCCCGGTCGGCGGTCACCGAGAACGGCCGGTTCTGGCTGTCGGTGCCGACGTAAAGCGCCCGCATCATCTCCAGTTCGCCGGAATCGCGCCGCTGGGCGGACTGCTCGACACCCTGGATGCGGGGCCAGGCAGCCAACAGCGCGATCAGGCCGAAGGCGAGCAGCGGAAGCACCACCTTCATGAACCTGACGAAGAAGGAATAGGCGCCGCCGGCCCGGGCGATCCGGCGCATGCGCGCCGCCATGTGGTCGGCCTGGGTCCGGTCCGCCTGGGTCCGGTCCATCTGGGGGGAAGCTTCCCGGAGGTCTCCGCCCCGGGGATCCCCCGGGCTGCGGGGCGTGGGATGAACCATGGCGTCAGGCCACACCGGCCCGCAGGCAGTCATGGATATGGATGATGCCGACCGGGCGACCGTCGTCGGTGACGAACAGGCTGGTGATCGCCATCGCGTTCATGATGCCGAGCGCCTCGCCGGCCAGGGCCGAGGTCCTGATCGTCTTGGGATCGGCGGTCATGACCGACGCGGCCGGGCGGCCCAGCAGGTCCGGGTTCATGTGGCGGCGCAGGTCGCCGTCGGTGATGATCCCGGCCAGGCGGCCGTCGGGGCCGGTCAGGCCGACGCAGCCGAAGCTCTTGGCGGTCATTACCAGGATCGCGTCGCAGACCCGGATGTCGAGCGGCGCCAGCGGCAGGTCCGCCCCCTTGTGCATCAGCTCGGTGACGCGCAGCAGCTGCCGGCCGAGCTGGCCGCCGGGATGGAACACCTTGAAGTCGGCGGCCGAGAATCCCCGGCGCTCGAGCAGGGCCACGGCCAGGGCGTCGCCGAGCGCCATCATCATGGTGGTCGAGGTGGTGGGCGCCAGCCCGAGCGGACAGGCCTCCGGGCTCGCCGGCAGGATCAGGGCCACGTCGGACTGCTCGGCCAGTGAAGAGTGCGTCCGCCGGGTGATGCCGATCAGCGGGATGCGGAACCGCTTGGCATAGGCCACGATGTCGGCCAGTTCCGCCGTGTCGCCCGAATTGGACAGCGCGATCACCGCGTCGTCCTTCGCGATCATGCCCAGGTCGCCGTGGCTCGCCTCGCCGGGATGGACCCACAGCGCCGGCGTGCCGGTCGAGGCGAGCGTCGCCGCGATCTTGCGCGCCACATGCCCGCTCTTGCCCATGCCGGTGACCACGACGCGACCGGTGATGCGCCCGAGCAGCCCGACCGCGCGGCCGAAGCCGGCGTCAAGGCCCGCCGCGAGGTCGATCAGCGCCTCCGCCTCCAGGCGAAGGACCCGCCCGGCCACCGCGATGTCGCCGTCGAGCAGCATGTCGACCGGCGGCGTCCGCGCAAGCGTCCTGTCGGGGTCGGTCGAATGATCCAAGGCTGGCAAACTCCCAGGTTTGTTCGGGCAAATTCCCGCCCGTTTAGAACTCGTCGAGTGGACTACGTCCGCAGGATGCGGGGACGGCCCACCCGGCCCGGCCTCGGCGAGGACAGTATGCCCATCGCCCGGAACCGGGTCAAACCCGCGCTCTCGTTATAATGCCGCAGATGAGGACATTCTGCCCGAATGCTGCGCATCGCCGGCCCGGCGGCGGGGCTGCGGATCTGCCGTCAATGGGCGAAGATATCCTGGTCCGCCCAGCCCCCGAGATCCAGCGCCGCGCGGGTCGGCAGGAACCGGAAGCACTCGGCCGCCAGGCCGGTGCGCCCCTCGCGCTCCAGCATGGCATCCAGCCTGCCGCGAAGTTCGTGCAGGTGAAGCACGTCGGAGGCGGCATATTTCAACTGTTCGGGCGTCAGGTCGGCGGCACCCCAGTCCGAGGATTGCTGCTGCTTCGACAGCTCCACGCCCAGCAGGTCCTTGCATAGGTCCTTCAATCCGTGGCGATCGGTGAAGGTGCGCACCAGCCTGGAAGCGATCTTGGTGCAATAGACCGGCTCGCACACGACTCCCAGGTAGGCTTGCAGGACGGCGATGTCAAACCGGGCGAAGTGAAACAGCTTGGTGACGGTCGGATCGGTCAGCAGCCGCTTCAGGTTGGGCGCGTCATATTGACCCTGGCGGAACTGCACCATATGGCAGTTGCCGTCGCCGGCCGAGAGCTGGACCAGGCACAGGCGGTCGCGGACGGGGTTCAACCCCATGGTTTCGGTATCGATGGCGACGCTGGGGCCGAAATCGTAATCGTCGGGGAGATCGCCGTCGTAAAGCTCTATGGGCACTGCCGTCCATCCCGGAAGCGGGAACGGCCGCTTCGATCCACGTGCCCCCTTAGAAAACTAAGGTGCCTGCGATCTAGCGGCCGTTACCGAGGAATTGGTGCCCAGGAGAAGACTCGAACTTCCACGACATTTCTGCCACAGGTACCTGAAACCTGCGCGTCTACCAATTCCGCCACCTGGGCGATGTGGGACCGGGATATATGGCCCGGCCGGCATGCTGTCAAATGCTTTTTCTCACCCTGGCTTCCCTTGCCCCCGGGGCGGGAGCCACCGGGGTGCGGCGTCGCTGCCGCACCGGTGCCGCGGCGCTGGCTCCGCGCGCCCGCTTTCGTTATAAGCACTGCCCAACAGCCCCGCGGCGCTGGTCCCAGCGCCGAAAAGGGGCGCCGGCAATTATCAGGCTTGGAGAAATCGATGTCCTTTCGGTATCGGGTAGCCACGGTTTTCGGCGGGTCCGGGTTCATCGGCCGCCACCTGATCAAACGGCTGGCGAAGACCGGCACGGTGATCCGCGTCGCGACCCGCCACCCGAGCAGCGCCAATTTCCTGCGCATGAACGGCGCGGTGGGCCAGATCATCCCGATCGCGACCAACATCAACGACGACGCCTCGGTCGCGGCCGCGGTGCGCGACGCCGACATCGTGATCAACCTGATCGGCATCCTCTACGAATCCGGCGACAACACCTTCAAGGCGACGCAGGGCGATGCGCCCGGCCGGATCGCCCGCGCCGCCAAGGCGGCCGGCGCCCAGCGGTTCGTGCAGGTCTCCGCGATCGGGGCCGACGCCGACTCCGCCTCGGCCTACGCCCGGACCAAGGCCGCCGGCGAGCAGGCGGTGCGCGACGCCTTCCCGGAAGCCACGATCCTGCGGCCCAGCATCGTCTTCGGACCCGAGGACAGCTTCTTCAACCGGTTCGCGGCGATGGCCAGGATCTTCCCCGCCCTGCCCCTGATCGGCGGCGGCCATACGAAGTTCCAGCCGGTCTATGTGGGCGACGTCGCCGACGCGATCATGAAGGCGCTGGAACTGCCGGAAGCCCGGGGCAAGACCTATGAGCTGGGGGGCCCGCGGGTCTACACCTTCAAGGAACTCATGGAGCTCGTGCTGGCGGAGACGCGGCGCAAGCGCTTCCTGGTCCCGGTCTCCTGGTCTCTGGCGGAGCTCCAGGGCAGGATACTGGGCAAGCTGCCCAAGCCGATACTGACGGTGGATCAGGTCGAGCTGCTGAAGTCCGACAACGTCGTGGCGCCGGGTGCGGCGACGATCCACGACCTGGGCATCGACCCGACCGCGGCGGAGGTCATCATCCCCACATATCTGGACCGTTTCCGGGTCGGGGGACGCTTCTCCCAGCGCGCGGGCGGCTACACCGCCTGACGCCCTGGGTATCTGTATCAATGCTGCGGAAAATGCGGGCTTCTCAGCCCGCATTTTTTTTGTCTAATCTCGCGTGTTGATGCACCGCGGCATCGGTTGAAGCAGAAACGCCCGTGGGCGCTGGCTATTTCACGACATAGTCTCATTTCGGCCCTATTAGACCCCTAACCGAGAAAGCGGCCTGCACAAATTTCAGACAGACGGGGATGAATCAGCCAAATTAGTCAACAACCATGACCTATCTGCGTTTTTGTGCTGGCAAGGCTTGGCAATATGACGTATATCGGCTGCACCCGGCATAGTCTGGACAAGTTTGTTTCCACCTCCACGCGGTTACGCCGATGTGGCCGTGACCCCTTCGATGCGACCGGGGGCCCGATGAGCCTTTGACGTCCCGAGGGGCTGAGCTGAAGGATTGTTCGCCATGGCGCAGAAGATGTTGCAGTTCGTCCGGACCGACCAGCGCATGCCCGACAAACGGGATGCCGCGACGCGCAGGCACGACTTCGACGAGATCTATGGCGAGTTCGACCAGAAAGGCGCGGAGGAACAGTCCGGCCGATGCTCCCAGTGCGGCGTGCCGTTCTGCCAGGTCCATTGCCCACTCCACAACAATATCCCGGACTGGCTGAAGCTGACCGCCGAAGGACGGCTGGAGGAGGCCTACGAGCTGTCGTCGGCGACCAGCAACCTGCCGGAGATCTGCGGCCGCATCTGCCCGCAGGACCGCCTGTGCGAGGGCAATTGCACGATCGAGCAGTCGACCCACGGCACGGTCACCATCGGCTCGATCGAGAAATACATCAACGACACCGCGTGGGAGCGGGGCTGGGTCAAGCCGCGCCTGCCGCTGCGCGAGCGCGGACAGTCGGTCGCCATCATCGGCGGCGGCCCCGGCGGCATGTCGGCGGCCGAGCAGCTGCGCATCAAGGGGTACGAGGTCCACGTCTACGACCGCTACGACCGGATCGGCGGCCTCATGATGTACGGCATTCCCGGCTTCAAGCTGGAGAAATACGTGGTCAGCCGCCGCGTCCAGCTGCTGGTCGACGAAGGCGTCATCTTCCACACCGGGTTCGAGGTCGGCCGCGACGCCACCCTGGCCGAGCTGCGGGAGAAGCACGACGCCGTGCTGATCGCGACCGGCGTCTACAAGGCGCGCGACCTGACGGTCGCCGGCTCCGACCTGGGCAACATCGTGCCGGCGCTGCAGTACCTCACGACCAGCAACCGCCAGGGCCTGGGCGACGCGGTTCCCGATTATGACAGCGGCGCGCTGAACGCGGCCGGCAAGAACGTCGTCGTGATCGGCGGCGGCGACACGGCCATGGACTGCGTCCGCACGGCGATCCGCCAGGGCGCCAAGTCGGTCAAGTGCCTGTACCGCCGCAACCGCGCCAACATGCCGGGTTCCCAGCGCGAGGTCCACAACGCCGAGGAAGAGGGCGTCGAGTTCGTCTGGCAGTCCGCCCCCGAGGGCTTCGAGGGCAAGGACGGAGTCGTGACCGGCGTCCGCGCCCACCGCATCCATCTCGGCGTCGCCGACGCCAGTGGCCGGCAGACCCCGCAGGTGATCGATGGCTCCGCCTACACGCTGGAGGCCGACCTGGTGATCAAGGCACTGGGCTTCGACCCGGAGGACCTGCCGACCCTGTTCGGCGAGACCGGCCTGAAGGTCAGCCGCTGGGGCACCGTGACGGTGAATTTCCGCACCATGATGACCAGCCTGGACGGCGTTTTCGCCGCCGGCGACATCGTGCGCGGCGCCAGCCTGGTCGTGTGGGCGATCCGCGACGGCCGCGACGTCGCGGAGCACATGCACGCCTACCTGCTGCAGAAGGCCGAGGCCGGCGCGTCGGCCGCCGTCGCGGCCGAGTGACGGCCTGACGGCTGCCCGGGCCGGAGCGCTCCGGCCCGCACCTGCAATTCCTTCGACGCCATGTCCCCGACGTTGGACCAAGAAACGTCGGACCAAGAAAGGAACCGCCCCATGACCCGTGAAATCCCGAACCAGGGCGAGCAGTTCGTTGCCGAGTACCGGGCGAACGTCGAGGCCCTGACCGCGGTCCATGCCTACGATCCGGCCGACGAGCACGACGCCTGCGGCGTCGGCATGATCGCGGCGATCGACGGCAAGCCGCGGCGGTCCGTGGTGGAAAAGGGGATCGAGGCGCTGAAGGCCGTCTGGCACCGCGGCGCCGTGGATGCCGACGGCAAGACCGGCGACGGCGCCGGCATCCATATCCAGGTGCCGCAGCAGTTCTTCCACGACTACGTCAAGCTGATCGGCCACATCCCGCCGGACCGGCCGCTCGCGGTCGGCCAGGTGTTCCTGCCGCGCCTGTCGCTGGAGGCGCAGGAGCGCTGCCGCTGCATCGTCGAGACCGAGATCCTGAATTTCGGCTACTATATCTATGGCTGGCGCCAGGTGCCGGTGAACGTCGACATCATCGGCGAGAAGGCCAACGCGACCCGGCCCGAGATCGAGCAGATCATCATCGGCAACGCCAAGGGCGAGACCGACGACCGGTTCGAGCTGGAACTCTATATCATCCGCCGCCGGATCGAGGCCGCCGTGCGGGCCGAGCAGATCAACGACTTCTATATCTGCACGCTGTCGGCCCGCTCGATCGTCTACAAGGGCATGTTCCTGGCGGAACAGCTGACCTCCTTCTATCCCGACCTGCTGGACGAGCGCTTCGTCTCCAACGTGGCGATCTACCACCAGCGCTACTCGACCAACACGTTCCCGACCTGGCCGCTGGCCCAGCCGTTCCGCATGCTCGCCCACAACGGCGAGATCAACACGCTGAAGGGCAACGTGAACTGGATGAAGGCGCACGAGACGCGCATGGACCATGAGCGTTTCGGACCTTACGTCAACGACCTGAAGCCGGTGATCCCGATCGGCTCGTCGGACAGCGGCGCGCTGGACGCCGTGTTCGAGGTGGTCGCCCGCGCCGGCCGCTCCGCGCCGATGACCAAGACCATGCTGATCCCGGAAGCCCTGGCCGCCGGCGACAGCATGCCCGCACCTCACCGCGCGCTCTACGGCTACATCAACGCCGTGATGGAGCCGTGGGACGGGCCGGCGGCGCTCGCCATGACCGACGGCCGCTGGGCGGTCGGCGGCATGGACCGCAACGGCCTGCGGCCCATGCGCTATACGATCACCAGCGACGGCCTGCTGATCGCCGGCTCCGAGACCGGCATGGTCAAGGTCGACGAGAGCACCGTCGTCGAGAAGGGCCGGCTCGGGCCGGGGCAGATGATCGCGGTCGACCTGGCCGAGGGCAAGCTGTACCACGACCGGGAGATCAAGGACCACCTCGCCTCCCAGCATCCCTACGACAAGTGGGTCGGCAACATCACCGAGCTGGACAGCCTGGTGAAGGCGGCCCCGGCGGAATCCGCCGTGCTGGCCAAGGACGAGCTGCGCCGCCGCCAGCTCGCGGTCGGCATCACCATGGAGGACCTGGAAACCGTCCTCCACCCGATGGTGGACGAGGCCAAGGAAGCGATCGGCTCCATGGGCGACGACAGCCCGATGGCGGTGCTGTCTGACAAGTACCGGGGCCTTCACCACTTCTTCCGGCAGAACTTCAGCCAGGTCACCAACCCGCCGATCGACAGCCTGCGGGAACGCCGGGTGATGAGCCTGCGCACGCGGCTGGGCAACCTGGGCAACATACTGGAGGAGGATGCGACCCAGTGCAGCCTGCTCCAGCTCGAAAGCCCCGTGCTGACGACCGCCGAGTTCCGCGCCATGCGCGAGTACATGGGCGAGACCTCGGCGGAGATCGACTGCACCTTCGACGTCGCCGGCGGCCCCAACGCGCTGCGCGACGCGCTGCGCCGCATCCGGCAGGAGTCGGAGGACGCGGTGCGCGGCGGCGCCACCCACGTCATCCTGTCCGACGAGCAGGTCAGCGCCACCCGCGCGCCGATGCCGATGATCCTGGCGACCGGCGCGGTGCACACCCACCTCGTACGCCAGCAGCTCCGCACCTTCACGTCGCTGAACGTACGGACGTCCGAATGCATGGACGTACATTACTTCGCCGTGCTGATCGGCGTCGGCGGCACGACGGTCAACGCCTACCTGTCCCAGGAGGCGATCGCCGACCGGCATCGCCGCGGCCTGTTCGGCGACATGACGCTGGAGCAGTGCCTGTACCGCTTCAAGAAGGCGATCGACGAGGGCCTGCTGAAGATCATGTCCAAGATGGGCATCTCGATCATCAGCTCGTACCGCGGCGGCTGCAACTTCGAGGCGGTCGGCCTCAGCCGCGCGCTGGTCGCCGAGCATTTCCCCGGCATGGTCAGCCGCATCTCGGGCATCGGCCTCGCCGGCATCCAGAAGAAGGTCCTTGAGCAGCACGCGATCGCCTATTCCGAGGACGTCATCGCCCTGCCGATCGGCGGCTTCTACAAGTATCGCCGCAACGGCGAACGGCACGCCTGGGAAGCAGGATTGATCCACATGCTTCAGCAGGCGGTCGCGACCGACAGCTACGCGACCTTCAAGAAGTACACGGAGGCGACCAACAAGCGGCCGCCGATCCAGCTGCGCGACCTGCTGGACTTCCGCTCGACCCGCGAGGCCATCTCGGTCGACGAGGTTGAGAGCATCACGGCGCTGCGCAAGCGCTTCATCACGCCGGGCATGTCGCTGGGCGCCCTGTCGCCGGAGGCGCACGGCACCCTGAACGTCGCGATGAACCGCATCGGCGCCAAGTCCGACAGCGGCGAGGGCGGCGAGGACCCCGCGCGGTTCAAGCCGGACAAGAACGGCGACAACTGGAACTCGGCGATCAAGCAGATCGCGTCGGGCCGGTTCGGCGTCACCGCCGAATACCTCAACCAGTGCCGCGAGATCGAGATCAAGGTGGCCCAGGGCGCCAAGCCCGGCGAGGGCGGGCAGCTGCCCGGCTTCAAGGTGACCGAGATGATCGCGAAGCTGCGCCACTCGACCCCCGGCGTCATGCTGATCAGCCCGCCGCCGCACCACGACATCTACTCGATCGAGGATCTGGCGCAGCTCATCTACGACCTGAAGCAGATCAACCCGGACGCCAAGGTCTGCGTCAAGCTGGTGTCCCGGTCGGGCATCGGCACCATCGCGGCCGGGGTGGCGAAGGCCAACGCCGACGTGATCCTGGTCTCCGGCCATGTCGGGGGCACCGGCGCCAGCCCGCAGACCTCGATCAAGTATGCCGGCGTGCCATGGGAGATGGGCCTTAGCGAGGTCCACCAGGTCCTGACCCTGAACCGGCTGCGCCACCGGGTCCGGCTGCGCACCGACGGCGGCCTGAAGACCGGCCGCGACATCGTGATCGCCGCGATGCTGGGCGCCGAGGAGTACGGCGTCGGCACCGCCAGCCTGATCGCCATGGGCTGCATCATGGTCCGGCAGTGCCACAGCAACACCTGCCCGGTCGGGGTCTGCGTGCAGGACGAGGAACTGCGCAAGAAGTTCGTCGGCACGCCGGAGCGCGTCGTCAACCTGTTCAGCTTCCTGGCGGAGGAAGTCCGCGAGATCCTGGCGCAGCTGGGTTTCCGCACCCTGAACGAGGTGATCGGCCGGACCGACCTGCTGCACCAGGTCAGCCGCGGCGGCGCCCACCTGGACGATCTGGACCTCAACCCGCTGCTGGCCCAGGCCGATCCGGGCGACAGCGCGCGCTACTGCACCATGCAGGGCCGCAACGAGGTGCCGGACACGCTGGACGCCCGCATGATCGCCGACGCCCGCCCGCTGTTCGAGGAGGGCGAGAAGATGCAGCTGGCCTACAATGTGCGGAACACGCACCGGGCCATCGGCACCCGGCTGTCGGCCATGATCACGCGCAAGTTCGGCATGACCGGGCTCCAGCCCGGCCACGTCACGGTCCGCCTGCGCGGCTCGTGCGGCCAGTCGCTCGGCGCCTTCGCGGTGCAGGGCATGAAGCTGGAGGTGCTGGGCGACAGCAACGACTATGTCGGCAAGGGACTGTCGGGCGGCACCATCACCGTCCGGCCGACCACGAGCAGCCCGCTGAAGACCAACGAGAACACCATCATCGGCAACACGGTGCTGTACGGCGCCACGGCGGGCAAGCTGTTCGCCGCGGGCCAGGCCGGCGAGCGCTTCGCCGTCCGGAACTCGGGCGCCAAGGTGGTGGTGGAAGGCTGCGGCTCCAACGGCTGCGAGTACATGACCGGCGGCATCGCGGTGATCCTGGGCAGCGTCGGCGAGAACTTCGCGGCCGGCATGACCGGGGGCATGGCCTTCATCTACGACGAGGACGGCAGCTTCTCCCGCAAGGTCAACGAGGAGAGCGTGATCTTCCAGCGGATCGAGGTGCCCCACTACGAGGCGCTGCTGCGCGACCTGATCGCCGAGCATGTCGCCGAGACCCAGAGCAAGTTCGCCGAGCGCCTGCTCAACGACTGGCATCTGGTGCGCGATAATTTCTGGCAGGTCGTGCCCAAGGAGATGGTCCACCGGCTGGACGTGCCGGTGCGAGCCCCCCAGGCGGCCGACTGATCGACCGCGCCGGGGCATCCCGGCGCTATATGTCGCATGAGGGCCGGCCCGGCGGGGCCGGCCTATCGCCCGCTCGACGCGTTGGCTAAGGTTACCGCGAATAAACCGCTTCCCGGACTGTTTTTCGTCCGGGAGGGGCGGACACGCGGGGGGCCACCGTCATGCCTGAGTGTGCGGGAACGGAAATCGCCGTCCGACTGGCCAACGGGATGGACGGACAGCGTTGCGCCGAGATCTTCCTGGCTTCGCGCCGGTCAGCCTTCCACTGGCAGCCGGCAGGGTCCTTCGTGCTGGAGGATTATCATCGGGCGATCGAGGACGAGGAAGTCTGGGTCGCGGAGATCGACGGAGTCGTCGTCGGATTCGCCTCGATCTACCGGCCCGACAATTTCGTCCACAACCTGTTCGTCGATCCCCGCTGGCAGCACCGGGGCGTCGGGACCGTCCTGCTGGAGCGCGCCTGCTCCCACCTGTTCCGCCCAGCCCGACTGAAATGCCTCGCGTCCAACCAGGGCGCCCGGGCCTTCTACGAACGCAACGGGTGGATCGTGGCTTCGGCAACCGTTTCGACCGATGAGCCCTATATTCTCTATCAAAAATAACCCTACTATTAGGTCGCAATCCTATTGCGTGGCATACACTAATCCATTTGTGTTATGAACCGGGTCAGATGACCGGAAAGGTCACCGTATCGGCGACTCCAATCCTGGAATTCCCGTGACCCAACAGCGTGTAACGCCGACCATCTTCCTGAGGATCTATGCGCTCCTGCTCATCGTGGTGGTAGCGATGCTGGGCTACAACGAGTGGACGACCCGGTCCGACGCGTTGATGCAGGCCGCCGAGAAGTCGCGCGCGCTGGCCAATCTCGCGACGGAGCACACCTTGCGCATGTTCGAGATCAACGACATCGCGTTGCGCAGCGCGGTCGAGCATTTCAGCGAGCTGGACATCACCCGCCTGGGCGATTCGTGGAGCGACTGGGACTATCTGGCGACGCTGGAGGCCAGCAGCATCGGCAGCGAGTTGGCGCAGATCCGGCACATGCTGATCATCGATCCGAACGGGACCGTCCGCATCCACTCCCGCCGCTATCTGGTCGAGCCGATGGACAGCTCCCGGAACGATTTCTTCCAGGCCCACAAGGACACCTCCGGACCCAGCCTGTTCGTCGGCGCCCCGTCCATGGACGGCGGCGGGACCGACCTTTATTTCTCGATGAGCCGCCGGATCAGCCGGCCGCGCGACGGCGCCTTCGCCGGCGTGGCGGCGGCGGCGGTCAAGCCGGACATCTCGCGCCGCTTCTTCGATTCGATGGCGGCGGGTTCCCACGGCATCCTGTTCCTGATGCACGAGGACGGGACCATCATCACCTCCCACCCGTTCCGGGAGAACCTGATCGGCCGGAAGCTGCCCGACAAGTCGCTGCTGGACACGATCCGGCAATCGCAGCCCCAGACGCCCGCATCGGTCGACGTCAAATGCTGCTTCGACGAGATGGATCGGATCCTGGCGTACCAGCGCGTCGGGACTTTGCCGCTGTTCGTCGCGGTCGGACTGGCGAAGACCGACGTCCTGGCGGACTGGACCCGCGACCTGGTCCAGAACGCGCTGATCACCGGCATCGTCCTCACGGGGTTCACGACGGTCGTGGTCGTGATGCTGGGGCAGTACCGCCGGCAGGTGCTCGCCCACGGCCTGCTGTCGGCGACCTACGACGCGGCGGGAACCGGCTTCTGCATGGTCGATGCCGACGGCAGGGTGGTCCGCGCCAACGCCGCCTACGGAACGCTGTGCGGCATTCCCGAGCGGCAGCTGGTGCAGCGCCCCTTCATCGAGGTATTCCCCCCCGACGAACGCAACCGGGCCCAAGACCTGCTGCGGTTCGGGCATCCCGGCGACCAGCTGCCGCCGCAGATCCTGAAACTGCGTCACTCCGACGGACGCATCCGCCGCGTCCTGATCACGGTCGGCGGCTTCTCCGATGCGTCTGGGCAGCTTTTCCTCATGGTGGCGGCCAACGACGTCACCGACCGCGAGCGGCAGGAGGAGAGGCTGCGCGAGAGCGAGCGCCGCCTCCGCCAGGCCCAGCGGATCGCCGGGATCGGCTGGTGGACGATCGATCTCGGGACCGGCGGCGTGGTCTGGTCCGACACCCTTTACGAGATCTGGGGACGCGACCCGGATTTGCCGCCGACCCTGGAGAGCTGGCGCTCGTCGATCCACCCGGAGGACCGGTCGCGCCTCAACGACGCGGACCTTGCGGACGGGCCGGACTGCACGCGCGAGTACCGGATCATCCGTCCCGACGGCACCGAGCGGCATGTCCGCGAGGAATTCACCCGGAGCCGGGCCGGCGGGGAACAGTCCAAGGGCGAGCAGACGACGAGGCTTTTCGGCATCATCCAGGATGTCACGGAACTGCGCGAGAACGAGCGCGCCCTGGCGGACAGCAAGGCACGGCTGCGCGCCGTCCTGGACGTGGCCGTGACCGGCATCCTGGTCCATGACGAGCATGGCAGGATCCAGCTCTTCAACCCGGCCGCGGAGCATCTGTTCGGCTACAGGGCCGCCGAGGCCAAGGGGCTGACGATCGACACGCTGATCCCGCCGCTCCCCTCCGCCACCGGAACCCAGCCGATCCTGGGGGTCGCCCGGGAGGTCACGGCGCGCACCCGCGACGGACGCACCTTCCCGGCCTACCTGGCGGTCGACGAGTATGTCGCCGACGGCCACCGCATGTCGGTCGGCGTGCTGCTGGACATCAGCGAGCAGAAGCGCCGCGAGCAGGAGATCTTCCAGGCGCGCGACCGGCTGGAACGCCAGGCGGCCGACCTGTCGGTGCTGGCCCGGAAGCTCGACCAGGCGCGGCGCGAGGCGGAGGAGACGAGGGGATTGGCCGAGGCCGCCAGCCGGGCCAAATCGGAATTCCTGGCCCACATGAGCCACGAGCTGCGCACCCCGCTGAACGCGATCCTGGGCTTCTCGGAAATCATGGACCAGGAGTATTTCGGACCGCTCGGGTCGCCCCGCTATACCGAGTACAACCGCAACGTCCTGGACAGCGCCCGCCACCTGCTGAGCCTGATCAACGACATCCTCGACCTGTCCAAGATCGAGGCCGGACGGTACGAGCTGGAAGAGGAGCATGTCGACCTGACCCGGATCATCGACCCGGTGATCCGGCTGGTCCGGGAGCGGGCGCTGCGCAAGGACCTGACCCTGAAGACCGCGATCGACCGACTGCCGCCGGTCATGGGCGACGAGCGGGCGCTGAAGCAGATCCTGATCAACCTGCTGACCAACGCGGTCAAGTTCACCGAACGCGGCGGCGAGATCGAGGTGACCGGCCGCGAGGAACAGAGCGGCGACATCGTCATGACGGTACGCGACACCGGCATCGGCATCGCCGCCGACCAGATGGAAAAGGTGCTGGAGCCGTTCGGCCAGACCCGGAACGCCTACATGGCCGGCGAATCGGGGACCGGCCTCGGCCTGCCCATCACCCGCTCGCTGGTCAACCTGCACGGCGGCACGCTCGAATTGCAGAGCCAGCCGGGAGTCGGAACCACCGTGACCATACGCCTGCCGGCCTTTCGGGTAATCCACCCGCGCCTGATCGCCGCCACCTGATGTCTCCAATGGGCATATGCCGCCAACCGGCCCCTATGTTTGGCGGAACGCTTGCGTTATGGTGCCCGACCCATGCGAACCCTTTATCACTTCTGGCTCTCACCGTCCTCACGCAAAGTGCGTATCGCGCTGGGCGAGAAGGGGCTCGACTTCGAACTGCAGGTCGAGAAGATATCTGACCGCCGTCCCGAGTTCCTGGCGATGAACCCGGCGGGCGACGTCCCCGTGCTGGTCGAGGAAGACGGGACGGCGCTGGCGGACCACGGCGCCATCTGCGAGTACCTCGACGAATTCTATCCGGACAAGCCGCTGATCGGGACCACGCCGGCCGAACGGGCGGAAACCCGCCGGCTGGCCTCCTGGTTCGACGGCAAGTTCAACAACGAGGTGACCGAGAACCTGGTCGGCGAGAAGCTGATCAAGCGCTATCTCGGCTGGGGCTATCCCCACGCGCCGGCGATCCGCGCCGGGCTGCAGAACATCCACTACCATCTCGACTACATAGCCTATCTGGCGGAGCGGCGGAACTGGCTGGCCGGCGACAGTTTCAGCCTGGCGGACATCGCCGCCGGCGCCCACCTGTCCGCGGTCGATTACCTGGGCGACGTGCCGTGGGACGACCATCCGGAGGCCCGCCTGTGGTATTCGCGGATCAAGTCGCGCCGCAGCTTCCGGCCGCTGCTGTCCGACAGCCTGCCCGGCAATCCGCCTCCAGCCCATTACGCCGACCTGGACTTCTGATCGTCCGGATCACATCCGTCGGCCCGCGACTTCCAACCGAACGGAGACATCAGCCGATGCTGCGCGTCCTCACCCCGCTCGCCGTCTGCCTGCCCCTGGTGCTGGGCGCCCCGGCCTGGGCCCAGGTGATCGTCCCCCCCATAATGGACCAGGTGGTGCTGGACCTGACCGCCGAGGATTGGGTCGGGACCGACACCGCGCGCGTCGAGATCGTCGCCGATGCCGCCGCGGCGGGAGCGGCGGGGAGCGGGTCCGGCGGCCAACGGGACGACCTGCTGAAGGCGGTGAGCGGGCTGGTCCCGGATGCGGAGTGGCGGATCACCCGGTTCGACCGCTCGACCGACCAGGCCGGGCTGGAGCGGCGGCGCGCCGTGGTCGAGGCCCGCCTGCCCGAAAGCGCATTGGGCGGCCTGGCCGACAAGGCCCGGCAGGCGAGCCGGCCCGGCCTCCAGCTCCGCATCGGGGCGATCGAGTTCACCCCGACCCTGGCCGAGACCGAGGCGGTCCGGGCTCGCCTCCGGGCGGAGATCTACGGCAAGGCGGCAGCCGAACTGGAAGCTCTGGAACGGAGCTTCCCCGGGCGCTCCTTCCGCATGGGCAACATCGATTTCGCCGAGGCGCCGGTCCCGTACGCCCGCAAGACGCGGGAGGCGGGGCCGGCCATGGCCATGGCGGCCCCGATGGCCGACGGAGTGCCGGAGGACTCGCCGATGAACGTGTCGGAAAAGCTGGTGATCCGGGCCCGCGTGGTGCTGTCGGCGGTGGCGCCCCGGGAATAGGGCCAGGGTCTTTTCGCGCTTGAACAACTAGGGGTTCCAAGGCGTTTGGGAACCATGCCGAGGGGCGCCGCGGGACCGCGGCGCCCCTGTCTGCCCATGGAGCCCAGGCGATGATCTCCTTGCCGCCCCCGCCGCCCGATGCGCGCGCCCAACGTGACGGACCGCGCCGCCGGGGCGCCGTCCGGGACGTCCTCGTCCCCTTCCTGGCCGGCGCCGGCCTGCTGTTCCTTGCCGCGTGCGACCAGGGCGGCGACCAGGCACAGGGGAATGCCCAGCAACAGCCGCAGCAGCCTGTTCCGGTCGGCGTCGTCGAGGTCAGGCTCGAGGCCGTGACCTTGGGCGAGACCTTCGTGGGCCGGATCGAGGCGATCCAGCGCGTGGAGTTGAGGGCGCGGGTCACCGGCTTCCTGGAGGAGCGGCTGTTCCGGGAGGGCGAGACCGTCGAACAGGGAACGCCGCTGTTCCGGATCGAGCCGGAAATCTACGAGGCGGTGGTCGAGCAGCGCCGCGCCGACCTGGCCCGCGCCGAGGCCGAGCAGGAGAACGCGATCGTCCAGCTCCGCCGCGCCCAGGAACTGGTCCAGCGCAACAACATCCCCGAAGCCACGGTGGACGAGCGGCAGGCCGCCGCCCGCACCGCCGAGGCCGGCGTGCTCCAGGCGAGGGCGGCGCTGCGCCAGGCGGAAATCGATCTCGGCTATACCGAGATCCGGTCGCCGATCGCCGGACGGATCGGACAGGCCCTGTTCGACGTCGGCGACCTGGTCAACCCGGAGTCCGGGGCCTTGGCCGAGCTGGTGACCCAGGATCCCGTCTACGTCCTGTTCCAGGTCAGCCAGCGCACCCTGCTCGACGCCCAGCAGGCGGCGGGAGCCCAGGGGCTGAACCCCGACAGTTTCGTCGTCCGGGTGCTGCTTCCCGACGGCAGCGAATACCGATACCAGGGCAAGGTGAATTTCGTCGGCATCACGGTCAGCCAGCAGACCGACACGGTGCCGGTCCGCGCCGAGTTGCCTAACCCCGAGGGCCTGCTGCGCGACGGCCAGTTCGTCCGCGTCCTGATCCAGCCGGCCGAGCCCGAGCAGGCCATCACGATACCCCAGGCGGCGATCCAGGCCGACCAGCAGGGCAATTTCGTGCTGGGCGTGGACGGAGAGAACAAGGTGCGGATCCAGCGGGTCGAAACCGGCGAGACCCTGGACCAGGGCCGCGTCGTCGTGCGTTCCGGCCTGCAGCAGGGCGACCGGGTAATCATCCAGGGCATCCAGCAGGTCCGCCCCGGCGCACCCGTGGATCCCAGCCCGATCGATCCCGACGAAGGAGCGTGATCCATGCTCTCGTCCGTCTTCATCGACCGGCCGCGTCTGGCGATGGTCATCTCCATCGTGATCGTGCTGGCGGGCCTGCTGGCCCTCACCCGCATCCCGGTCGCCCAGTTCCCGGACATCGTGCCGCCCCAGGTCAGCGTCACCACGCTCTATCCCGGCGCCAACGCCGAAACGGTGGAGGCGACGATCGCCCAGCCGATCGAGAGCCAGGTGAACGGCGTCCAGGACATGATCTACATGAGTTCGACCAGCGGCAACGACGGCAGCTATACGCTGACCGTCACCTTCGCCGCCGGCACGGACCCCGACATCAACACGGTCAACGTCCAGAACAGGGTGCGCCTCGCCGAGGCGTCGCTGCCCGACGAGGTGGCGCGCCAGGGCGTGCAGGTGCGCCAGCAGTCCTCCGCCTTCCTCCAGCTGATCAGCCTGGTGTCGGAATCGCCGGACTATGACGAGCTGTTCCTGAACAACTACGCCCGCATCAACCTGCTGGACGAGATCTCCCGCGTGTCCGGCGTGGGCGAGGCGCGGCTGTTCAGCGAGTACGACTACAGCATGCGGGTCTGGCTGGAGACGGACCGCCTGACCAGCTTCGGCCTGTCGCCCAACGACGTGGTCACCGCGATCCGGTCCCAGAACGTCCAGGCCGCGGTCGGCCAGATCGGCGCCCAGCCGCAGCCCAGCGGCCAGCAGCTGGAATTCTCGCTCCAGGCGGCCGGCCGGCTTACCGACGTCAGCCAGTTCGAGAACATCGTCCTCCGGGCCGACCCGGACGGATCGCTGCTTCGGCTCAGCGACGTGGCGCGGGTCGAACTGGCGGCCCGCTCCTACTCCTCCGCCGGCACCTCCAACGGCCGGCCGGCGGCCGTCCTCGGCATCTATCAGGCGCCGGGCGCCAACGCCGTCACCACCGCCCAGGAGGTGCTGCGGGTGCTGGACGGGCTTGCGGAGCGCTTCCCCGAGAACGTCCATTACGAGGTGACCTACGACACGACCGTGTTCGTGACCTCCTCGATCGAGGAGGTCGTCACCACCCTGGTCGAGGCCTTCGTGCTGGTGCTGGTGGTCGTCTTCGTGTTCCTCGGCAACTGGCGGGCAACGGTCATCCCGATGCTGGCGGTGCCGGTGGCCCTGATCGGCACCTTCGCGTTCCTGCTGCTGTTCGGCCAGTCGGCCAACACGATCTCCCTGTTCGCCATGGTGCTGGCGATCGGCATCGTGGTGGACGACGCCATCGTCGTGGTCGAGAACGTCGAGCGCGTGATGCGCGACGAGAACCTGCCGGCGCCCGAGGCGACCCGCAAGGCGATGGCCCAGATCACCCCGGCCATCATCGCGATCACGCTGGTCCTGCTGTCCGTCTTCATCCCCGTGGGCTTCATCCCCGGGATCACCGGCTCGCTCTACGCCCAGTTCGCGCTGACCGTCTCGGTCGCGATGCTGCTGTCCGCGGTCAACGCCCTGACCCTCAGCCCGGCGCTCTGCGCGCTGCTGCTGAAGCCGCACGAGAAGCACGGCCGGATCATGGGCTGGATCCAGGACCGCATCGACAATGTGCGGAACGGCTATTCCCGCGTGGTCAACCGGCTCGTCCGGGTGTCGATCCTGTCGCTGGTGGCGGTCGTGGTGGCGTTCGGTGGCTATTTCGGACTCTCCGCCATCGTGCCGGCGGGGTTCCTGCCGGACGAGGACCAGGGCGCCCTGTTCATGGAGCTGCGGCTGCCGCAGAACGCTGCGCTCAACCGCACCCAGGTGGTGGTCCGCGACGTGGAGACACTGGTCCGCGACATTCCCGGCGTGCGCAGCGTCACCGCGGTGGCGGGGTTCAGCCTGCTCGACAGCCTCCAGGCCGGCAACGCCGCCTTCATGGTGGTGCTGCTCGACCCGTTCGAGGAGCGCACCGAGGCGGGAACCACCGCCTTCGACGTGCTGGCCCAGATCCGGCAGCGCACCGCGACGGTGCCCAACGCCCAGATCCTGGCCTTCAACCTGCCGCCGATCTCCGGCCTCGGCAATACCGCGGGATTCGACTTCCGGCTCCAGGACCTGAGCGGGGGCGAGCCGGCCCAGCTCGCCGCCGCCGCCGGCGGGCTTGTCGTCGCGGCCAACCAGCATCCGGCACTCGCCCAGGTCTTCACGACATACCGGGTGGACACCCGCCGCCTGTTCGTCGAGGTCGACCGGGAAAAGGCGCAGGCGCTGGGGGTCCAGGTCAGCGACGTCTACAACGCGCTCCAGACCACGCTGGGCGGCTTCTATGTCAACGACTTCAACCGGTTCGGCCGTACCTGGCAGGTCAACGTCCAGGCCGAGGCCAGGGACCGCGACCAGGTGGAGGATCTCTGGCGCATCCATGTCCGGAGCGCCGACGGGGCCATGGTGCCGCTCCGAAGCCTCGCCTCGGTCCGGTTCCAGCTGGGGCCGCAGGCGATCAACCGTTACAACAACTACCGCAGCGTCGCCATCCAGGGATCGCCGGCGCCGGGGTTCAGTTCCGGCGACGGGCTGGCCGCCATGGCGTCGGTCGCGGACCGGACGCTGCCGCCGGGCTTCACCTTCGCCTGGTCGGGAATCTCCCTGCAGGAGCAGGAGGCGGCGGGGCAGACGCCGATCATCCTGGCGCTGGCCGTGCTGTTCGCCTATCTGTTCCTGGTCGCCTTGTACGAGAGCTGGACCATCCCGATCGCCGTCCTGCTGTCGGTCTCGATCGGGCTGTGCGGCGCCATGCTGGCGCTGATGGCGACGGGGCTGGCGAACGACGTCTATGCCCAGATCGGCATCGTGGTCCTGATCGCGCTCGCCAGCAAGAACGCGATCCTGATCGTCGAGTTCGCCAAGGAGCAGCGCGAGGCCGGCGCCTCGATCCGGGATGCCGCGCGGGAGGGTGCCCGGCTCCGCTTCCGGGCGGTCATCATGACCAGCCTCGCCTTCATTTTCGGCCTGATACCGCTGGTGACCGCCGTCGGCGCGGCGGCGGCGAGCCGGCGCGGCGTCTCCACGGCGGTGTTCGGCGGCATGATCGCGGCGTCGAGCCTGGGATTGTTCGTCATCCCCATGCTCTACGTCACGATCCAGAGCATGCGGGAATGGACGACCCGCCGCGTCCGGGGCCAGCCCCGCCGGCCGGAGTCCCCCGCCCCGGCGGAGTGACGGCGCGCGGAGGCCTGAAAAAGCCCGGGATTGCGGCGTAGTCCGGATGGGTCCCGCCAAAGGTCATCGGCATCCGCTTAAGTTCAGCTCATGGTTTTGTTGCGATGCACTATCATCTCATTACCGGCTGCGTCGGGATCTTCCGCGGGCCGTATACCTGAGTATCGGAGCAGAAGGCACGCCATGAGCAGAACCGACATCGCCGCCGGTCACGCCACTCTCACCCCCACGTCCCTGACCATCGAGGAACTGCGCAGCCGCCTGAAGGGCAGCGGGCTGATTGCCCAAAGCGCCGGCGTCTATCACACCGATCATATCCTGATCGACGGCAGCGGCCAGGACCGACTGGTCGTCTGCGCCGTCGCCGGCAAGGAGACCGACGGCCTCAAGATGGTGGCCCGCCTGAAGGAAATGCTGGCCGACGTCGGCAACGTGATGATCCACACCGCGCCGAACAGCCTGCGCGCCGGCTGATGCCGGCCCGTTCCGCCGATCTAGCAGCCAACGTCACCAGCTTATCTTGAATGAGACTAAATCGCACGCATTGGGGGTAGCGGCGATTTTGTCTAAGACGGTCGAGCCTCCGTCCTGTTGCCGGAAAAGTCTTCCCAAAAGGACGGAGGTTCTCCCATGTACTATCACGACAAGCGGCTTCAGTATCCGGTCCGCGTCGAGACGCCCGATCCGTTGTTCGCACGCCAGCTTCAGCAGGCGATCGGCGGCATCGAGGGCGAAATCAGGGTCTGCCTGCAATACTTCTTCCAGGCCTGGGGAGCACGCGGCCCGACCACCAAGTATCGCGACATGCTCCTGCACACCGCGACCGAGGAGATCGGCCACATCGAGATGCTGGCGACCGCGGTGGCGCTGAACCTGGAATCGGCTCCGCTGTCCCTACAGGAGACCGCCTCCGAGTCCAATCCGGTGGTCAACGCCGTCATGGGCGGCGAACGCCCGCGCCACATGGTCGAGGGCATGCTCCACAAGCATCTGCTGTCGACCGGCTTGGCGGCCTTCCCCGGCAATTCCGACGGGGTGCCGTTCGACTGTTCCCACGTCTACGCCAGCGGCAACCTGGCCGGCGACATGTTCGCCAACGTCACGGCGGAAGCGACGGGACGGACGCTGGCCGTCAGGCTCTACAACGCGGCGCACGATCCCGGCATGAAGGACATGCTGAGTTTCCTGATCGCCCGCGACACCATGCACCAGCAGCAGTGGCTTGCGGTCATCGAGGAACTGGGCGGCTCCGCGGCGCTGCCGATCCCGAACAGCTTCGACCAGAGCCTGGAGAAGCAGGAGTACAGCTACGCCTTCTTCGGGACCGACAAGGACGGCACGCCGCCGCCGGCCGGTCGCTATACCCAGGGTCCGTCGCTCGACGGCAAGGGCCAGTTCTCCGCGGTGCAGGCCGCCCCGCTCGGCGACGAGCCGGTCCTCGGCCCCGCGCGGCCGTCTTCGGGAGCCCAGAAGGAACAGATGTAGCGACCAGGCACGCGGGCGGTGCGCCGGCTCGGCCGGTGACACCGCCGCCGCCATGACCTAAACTCCGGCACCGCTCCCCCCGGGAGCGGTTCATGACATGCTGGAGGTTGGACATGGTGCCAGTCACGATGCCGGCACTGAGGCCCGGTGCCGTCATCCATGGCCCGAAGGCCATGACGGACACGCTGCTGGGCGACTTCGCCGGCGAACTGCAGCGTCGCGGCTTCAAGGTCGCCGGCCTGATCCAGCGGAACCTGGGTACCGGCGATGCCTGCGCGTGCGCCATGGAGCTGGTCGACATGGCCAGCGGCGAGGCCATCCGCATCTCCCAGGATCTCGGCGCGGGTTCGACCTCGTGCCGGGTCGATCCCGCCGGGATCGCCGAGGCGGGATCCCGGCTGCGGTCGGCCCTGGACGGCAAGCCCGACCTCGTCGTCGTCAACAAGTTCGGCGCCCTTGAGAAGGACGGCGGCGGCCTCGCCGACGAATTGCTGTGGGCCATGGCCGAAGGGCTGCCGGTGCTGACCTCGGTTGCCGGACGGCTGGTCGGCGAGTGGCTGGAATTCTGCGGCGGCCACTGCGACCTGCTGCGGCCCGATCCGGCGGCGCTCTGGCAATGGTGGGGCGGCCAGCGGCTCTACCAGGATCTCCTGCTCGGCGTGCACGACGGGCCGGTCGGCCGCATCGTCCGCAGCGCCCACTGGCTGCTGGTCGAGGGGCCGAACGCCTGCGGCCTGGCACGGCTGCCGCGCGGGGCCGACCAGGCGGGACGGCCGCTCGAAGCTTATGCCGAGCGGGGCTTGCGCGACCTCGCCGGGCTGGTGCAGTCGACCGACCTGTTCGAGGCGGCGGTGGGTTTGGCCGCGCTGAACGCCCACTACAACCGGCCCGACCTCGAAGCGGGCGGCGGTAACGGTCTGGATGCCTTCGCCGGGGAGGAAGGCCGCGTCGTCTGCGTCGGTGCCTTCCCCGACATCGCCCGCCGGATGCCCCGCGCGCTGGTGATCGACGCCCAGCCCGCTGCCGGGGAGTATCCCGCGGCCGCCGCGGACTTCCTGCTGCCCGGCTGCGCCGCGGCGGTCATCACCGCATCGACGCTGGCGAACCGGTCCCTGCCCCGTCTGCTCGACCTCGCCCGCGGGTCGCGGGTGGCCCTTGCCGGGCCGGGCACGCCGCTGACACCCCGGCTGTTCAACTACGGCGTCGAGATCCTGGCGGGTTTCGTCGTGGACGACCCCGACGGCATGATCCGCAGCCTTGCCGAAGGCGCCACGCCGCGCGGTTTCCGGACCTTCGGCCGACAGGTCGCCCTGCGCCGCCCGGAATGACGGGCGTTCCCCCCTGGTTTACGCCTCCGCCCCCCGCATCGGCGCCGGGCCGGGCGCTGGTGGTGGGAGGCGGCATCGCCGGCGCGGCGGCGGCCGCGGCGCTGGCGCGGCGGGGATGGCGGGTCACCTTGGCGGAACGGCGCGGCCGGATCGCCGCCGAGGCGTCGGGCAACCCGGCCGGCATCCACATGCCCCGATTGGTGGCGGGCCGTTCGCCGGAACGCACCTTCCATGCGGAAGCCTATCTGCACGGGCTTCGCACCTTGGCCCGGCTGGGACCGGCGGTCGCGCGCTCGGCCTGCGGGGTGCTTCGACTCGCCACGGACGACCGGCAGGCCGAACGCCACGAAGCGGCGCTGCGGACGCCGGTCCTGCCCCCGGAGATGGTACGCGCGGTCGGCCCCGACGAGGCGGGCGAGCTTGCCGGCATCCCGATCCGGCACAGGGCGTTGTGGTTTCCGGAGGCCGGCTGGGTCGACCCGGCCTCCTTCGCCCGCGCGCTGCTCGACGGAACGGCCGCGGTCCGGCTGAACACCGGGATCGCGGAACTCGTCCATGACGGATTCCTCTGGCACGCGGCCGGTGCCGACGGCACCGCCCTGGAGCCGGCCGAGGCGGTGGTGCTGGCGAACGGCCTGGATGCCCGGGCGTTTTCGCAATCCGCCTGGCTGTCCCTGTCGCCGCGCCGGGGTCAGGTCACCGTCGTGCAAGCCACCCGGCGCAGCGCGTCCCTGCGCTGCGTGATCAGCCACGGCGGCTATCTCCTGCCGGCGCGCGAGGGCCGGCACCTGATCGGAGCGACCTTCGACACGGTCGAGGATCAGGTCCCGGCGGCGGCGCAGGAGCCGGAAGCCACCGACGACACCCGCAATCTCGCGGAGGCCGAAAGCCTGTTCCCCGGCCTGTTCGAGGGTGCGGGCACGCCCATGGGCCGTGCCTCGCTGCGGGCCATGACCGCCGACCATCTTCCGCTGGTGGGGCCGGTCGTGGACCGCGACCGTTTCGTCGAGGATTTCGCCGGGCTGAGACACGGACGGCCGGAGCGGAGCTTCGCCGCCGCGGTCTGTCACCCCGGCCTCTGGGTCATGGCGGGACTCGGGGCGCGCGGGCTGGTCACCGCCCCCTTTGCGGCCGACCTGCTGGCGGCGCAGATATGCGGAGGCCCCTGGCCGGTCGACCCCGATGCCGCAAGCGGCCTTATGGCTGCACTCCATCCGGCGCGCTTCCTGGTTCGCGAGCTCAAAAGGCGCAAGTTATAATCCACGCAAAAGGATTATCTAGAGGCATCCGTCGAGAACAGCATAGAAGAACTGTGCGTATGGCGACACAGTGTGGCGATAAGGCGCCTGCGTCCGCGAATTGCCACAGGCGAAACAACGAGTCCGCTGGCTACGGTCCGTCCGCAGAATTTCGGGGAACGGGGCCTGACAATGAATTCGTGGAGGAAGCAGCGTAACGCCTGCTTGATTGGTCTTGTACTCACCTTTGCCTTGGCGGCGTGCGACGGGGAGCCGGAAAAGCAAGAAAGCTCCGCCGCACCGCAGGACTCGATCACGGAGAACCAACCGACAAGTCCACCGCAGGAACCGGTAGCCGCAGCTGCGGAGCCGGTACCGGACGCCACCGGGCCGGACGTCGAGGCGGAACCGGATGCCACCGAGCCGGAAGTCGCGGCGGAACCGGATGCCGGGCCGGCAGCGGGCGAGCAGCCGCCCCCCTTCGAGGGACGCACGGGCGACGAGCCCGCCGCCGGCGGAGAGTCGATCCCGCCCCTGGAATCCGATGACGGCGAGGAGGCGCAGGCCACCCTTGCCGAGCCGGAGCCCGGTTCCGAGTCCCCGCCCGAAGCAACTCCCGTCCCGGATCCCATACAGGAACCGCAGCCCGAGGCCGCCCCGCCCGCGGAGCCCCTTGCGGCTTCGCCGCCTTCGGAAAGCGCCCCGGCGGCGAAGGTGCCCCCGACCAAGCCGGGCGCCGGCCGGCCGGCGCCGGAAACCGCGGCGGCGGTACCGCCGCGCAAGCCCGAGCGGGCCGTGGCAGCCCGGCCGCAGGAACCCGCCCGCCCGCCCGGACGCAAGCCCCCGACGGGAGAGGCGGCGGCCGACGCCCCGGTCCGGCAGGTCGTCGCCATGGCACCGGCCGAGCGACTGCCGTCCGACCCCTCCGTGGTGCCGACGCAGGCGCGCGCCGGCACCCATCCGGACCTGAGCCAGATGCTGTTCAAGATCCAGGAAGTCCATTTCAATCCGGGAAGCGCCACCCTGACCCCCGGCGGCGAGCGCAAGACCCTGACGGCCAGCCGCTTCATCTCGGACTTGCGGGTCCGGTCGATCAAGGTCGTCGGCTACACCGACACGGTCGGCCCGACGGCCTTCAACCAGGAGCTTGCCTTGGCGCGCGCCGGATCGGTCGCCAGCCTTCTGGAGCGGGCCGGCGTTCCGGCCGATCTGATTGAAACCGTCGGCATGGGCGAGACCAAGATGCCGATGCCGACGAGCGACGGCATCTCCGAACCGCTCAACCGCTGCGTCGGCATCCTGGTCGCGGTCGACGGCATCCCCTGACATCGGCTCAGGCCGTCACGGTCCCGCAGCGTAGCGGTCGAGAACCGTCGGCGCTCCGTCAGCGGCTTGCGGCGAAGGCCCTCCGGCGGAGCCCGCCCGGAACAGCGGGCTCCCGTTCCGAAGCGGCTGGAGCGATCGCGAAGCCTCTCAACCCTCCGGAGGCGGCGGCCGGCGGCGCAGGGGGCCGGTGCGCTGGCCGCGTCGGCGCGGCTTCCGGTCCATGTTGCCCGGCCCGCCCGGGCCGTTCGGCCCTTGCCCGCCGGGACCCGGATCGACCGGAGGCTGGCCGTCGTCACCCGCCACGTCCTCGATCGGCTCCGGCGGCCGGCGGTCGGCCATGGCGGTGCGGTACCAGTGTTCGGCGTATTGCAGATGGCCCTGGGCGGTGATTTCGTCTCCCGCGGCCTTGGCGTCCTGCGCCAGGTCCAGATAGCGCGCGTGCTTCGTCATGGCGTCGCCGCGAACCCGTTCTGGGCTGCCGCCATCAAGGCCGGGGGCACGGTTCTGGCTTCGGAAAGAGGGGCGATTATGTCTAGGCGGCGGCACTTTTGCGTCCTTTGTTGGGACCGTCCCGCGATGGTGGCGCATGGATCATGCATGCGCCTCACCGCGACAGGTTCTAACCTTTTGGAATAGACCGGAACAGGGTGCCCGGTCATGCAAAATCGTGCGGTCCGACCCAGGAACGCCGCCTGGCTGTCGCTCCGGGGCCACGAAATCGGTCCGCGGCCCCGCGGAAGATGCCGGGATCAGGCGTTATCGATGCCGCCCATGCAGAGATATTTGACCTCCAGGTATTCCTCCATGCCGTACTTGGAGCCCTCGCGGCCGATACCGCTCTCCTTCATGCCGCCGAACGGCGCCACCTCGGTCGAGATGATGCCCTCGTTGATGCCGACGATGCCGTATTCCAGCCCGTCGGCGACCCGCCAGATCCGGCCGACGTCGCGGCTGTAGAAGTAGGCCGCCAGCCCGTACTCGGTGTCGTTCGCCATCTTCACCGCCTCCTCCTCCGTGTCGAAGCGGAACAGCGGCGCCACCGGCCCGAAGGTCTCCTCGCGGGTCACCTTCATCTCGGTGGTGACGTCGGCCAGGACGGTCGGCTGGAAGAAGGTGCCGCCGAGGGGGTGGCGCTCGCCGCCGACGACGATCCGGGCGCCCTTGGACAGCGCGTCACGGATATGGTCCTCGACCTTCTCGATCGCCGCCATGTCGATCAGCGGGCCCTGCTGGGCGCCCTCGGTCATCCCATCGGCTACCTTCAACGCCTTGACCGCCTCGGCCAGCTTGGCGGCGAAGGCGTCGTAGATGCCGTTCTGCACCAGCAGGCGGTTGGCGCAGACGCAGGTCTGCCCGGTGTTGCGGTACTTGGACGCGATGGCGCCCTTGACCGCCTCGTCCAGGTCGGCGTCGTCGAACACGATGAAAGGCGCGTTGCCGCCCAGCTCCAGCGACACCTTCTTGACCGTGCCGGCGCACTGGGACATCAGCTGCTTGCCGATCTCGGTCGAGCCGGTGAAGGTCAGCTTCCGCACGATCGGGTTGGTCGTCATCTCGCCGCCGATCTCCTTGGCGGAACCGGTCAGCACGCTCAGGATGCCGGCCGGCACCCCCGCACGCTCGGCCAGAACGGCCATGGCGAAGGCTGAAAAAGGCGTGGCCGTGGCCGGCTTGATCACGATCGGGGCGCCGACCGCCAGCGCGGGGCCGGCCTTGCGGGTGATCATGGCGGCCGGGAAGTTCCACGGCGTGATGGCGGCGCAGACGCCGACCGGCTCCTTGGTCACCACGAGCCGGCGGCCGGCCAGGTGCGGCGGGATTGTGTCGCCGTAGACCCGCTTCGCCTCCTCGGCGAACCACTCGATGAAGGAGGCGGCATAGGCGACCTCGCCTCGCGACTCGGCGATCGGCTTGCCCTGCTCCGCAGTCATGATCCGGGCCAGGTCCTCCTGGTTCGCCATCATCAGGTCGAACCAGGCGCGCAAGATCTTCGAGCGTTCCTTGGCGGTCTTGGCGCGCCACGCGGGATAAGCCCGGCCGGCCGCCTCGATCGCGCGCCGCGTCTCGGCCGTGCCCATGGCGGGAACGGTGCCGAGCTTCCTGCCATCCGCGGGATTGGTGACGTCGATGGTCTTGCCGCTGTCGGCATCGATCCACTGACCGTCGATATAGCACTGGCCGCGCAGCAGTCCGGGATCCTTGAGGCCGAGCGTTGCCGCGGTTTCAGTCATGACGCTCATCGGTGGTCTCCTTGGTGATTCGATGTTTCTTGATGGATCAGTTCATATATGGTGGCGCGTTGAGCCGGATACGGCGTTAACCTCTCAAAGGAGCCGTGAGGTCAGTTCAAATCCGATCTCGGTTTCGGCTGCCGACAAACAGCCCCCAAGGTAGCGGTATCCAGTTCAGAGAGGGTCGAGTATCCTGGAGACGGCAAGCGCCAGCATCGGCACATGCCGTGTGGCGGTGCGCCATAGAACCACGACGTCCAGATTCTGGAAGTCGTGGACCAGCACGTCGCGAGTCCCGGCGATCGACCGCCAGTTGACCGCTCCGTGCCGATCCCGGAAGTCCCTGGACAAACGCTTCGTCGCCTCTCCGATGATGATCAATTGGTAAGCGATCGCCGAGATCGACCGGCGGTCCTCCAACAAATCCTGACCTCCGACGGAAGCGGCGAAGCTCATGATCAACGTGCAGGCATCCCGGATATGACCCAGGGCGGCACGGTCAGAGGGCGACATAGAGGCTGTGCGCCGCATCGCGGAACATCCGCGTCCGTTCTCGATTGCCGAACTCGACCAATCCCGTCCAGCTGTAGAAATGCGACCTGCGACCGAAAATCCTGGAAAGCTCGTCCTGCATCGTCACCCGGTCGAACAAGGTCCATTCCGCATCCGGCCGCATGGTGACCAGCACGTCCAGTTCGGCGTCCGGGTCCGAGCGCTCCTGCTCGGGAAGGTCGAGCAGGGCGAGTTCGGCCACCTTCCAGCGGTCGCAGAAGGCCGACAGGTCCGCCTCGATGTTCCTGTATCGGTCGAGCGCCAGATAGCCCATGGTCCGTCCCCGTTGCATCGGGGATACTATAGGCTTCTCGGCGCTCACATTCCAGCGCGGGCCCGCCCCCTTCCCTACTTCGGCTTCGCCGCCTTCTCCGCCGCCCTGCGGGTTCGGAAGCCCGCCGCCCAGCCTTCGTGGACGCTCTGCTTGGACCGCTCCACCGTCAGCGCGTCGGCCGGAACGTCGCGGGTGATCACGCTGCCGGCGCCGACGATGGCGCCGGCCCCGATGGTCACCGGGGCGACCAGCGCCGAGTTGGAGCCGATGAAGGCGCCGGCGCCGATCTCGGTGCGGCTCTTGAAGAAACCGTCATAGTTGCAGGTGATCGTGCCCGCCCCGATGTTGGCCTTGGCGCCCACGCTGGCGTCGCCGATATAGGTCAGGTGGTTGACCTTGGCGCCCTTGTCGATGCGGGCGTTCTTGACCTCGACGAAATTGCCGATATGGACGTCGGGTCCGATGTCGGCTCCCGGGCGCAGCCGGGCATAGGGGCCGATCAGGGCGCCGTCCGCCACGCGGACCTCCTCCAGGTGGCAGAACGGACGGATCTCGACCCGGTCGCCGATCTCGACGCCGGGACCGAACACGACGTTCTGCCCGACCGTCACGTCGCGCCCCAGCCGGGTGTCATGGCTGAAATAGACCGTCTCCGGATCCGCCAGCGTGGCGCCCCCGGCCATGGCGGCCGACCGCAGGCGGCCCTGCATCAGCCGTTCGACGGCGGCAAGCTCGGCGCGGGAGTTGACGCCGACCACCTCTTCGGCCGAGGCCTCGACGACCCGGCAGGCGTGCCCCGCGGCGCGCGCGACGGCGACCGCGTCGGTCAGGTAGAACTCCCCCTTGGCGTTGTCGTTGCCGATGGCGTCCAGCAGGGCGAACAGGCGCCGCCCGTCGAACGCCATCAGCCCGGCATTGCACAGGGTCACCGCCCGTTGCGGCTCCGTCGCGTCGAGATATTCGACGATCGCGTCCAGGCCACCGTCGGCCCCCTGGATCAGCCGGCCGTAGGCGCCCGGATCGTCCGGCCGCATGCCCAGGACGACGACCGCGGGATCGCCGGAAGCGTTGCGCGCCTCGATCATCCGCGAGAGCGTCGCGGGCGTCACCAGCGGGGTGTCGCCGTAGACGACCAGCACGTCCCCCTCGAACCCCTCGACCAGCGGCCGGGCGGCCATGACGGCGTCTGCGGTGCCGAGCTGGCGTTCCTGGACGACAGTGGCGTGGGGCGCCACCTCGGCCGCGACGTCCTCCATCCCCGGCCCGACCACGACGGTGATCCGTTCGGGCTCCAGGGCCGAGGCCGCCGCGACCACGTGGCCGACCATGGAGCGGCCCGCCACCTTGTGCAGCACTTTGGGCAGGTCCGACTTCATGCGGGTGCCCTTGCCCGCCGCGAGAATGATGCAGGCGAGCGGACGGCGGGTTTGGGTATGGTGCGTCGATGTCATGGTGCTGTTATCGTCTGATCCGCGTTCACGGGAGGGTCGTACCTCCTTGTGCCACACCTCCGGCCTCCGCCAAAGCCCTCGATGGGCGACCGGCCGGGAACGACAATCACCGAAGGAAACTGGGGAACCGCCGCATGCCTCGACTACAAGCCGTGATCTTCGACCTGGACGGCACCCTGATCGACAGCGCGACCGACATCACGGCCGCGGTCAACAAGCTGCTGGACAAGTACGAACGCCCCCCGGTCACCGTGGAGCAGATCCGCGTCATGGTCGGCGACGGCGCCCCGATCCTGCTGCGCCGCGTCTTCGAGGCGACCGGGACCAGCCTCGACCCGGACAGGACACCCCAGATCTACGCCGACTTCCTGGAGTTCTACGAGAAGCAGCCCGCCTCGCCGGACTCGATCTTTCCCGGCGTGCCGGAGACGCTGGACCTGCTGCTGGAGCGCGGGCTGAAGCTCGGGCTCTGCACCAACAAGCCGGAACGCGTCACCCGCGAAGTGCTGGTCCAACTCGACCTCGGCCGCTACTTCGGATCGGTGGCCGGGGGCGACACGCTGCCGGTGCGCAAGCCCGACGGCGGCCACGTCACCTGGATCATGGACCGGCTCGGCGTGACCGGCGGCGCCGCCGTCATGGTCGGCGACAACCACAACGACGTCGCCGCGGCCCGGGGGGCCGGCATCCCGGTGGTGGCGGTCAGCTACGGCTATCCCCACGTCCCCACGGAAGAGATGGGCGCCGACGCCATCATCGACCATTTCACGGAGTTGCCCGCCGTACTGGACGGATTAGCTGATCGCTGATTTCGCAGGCACAGTCCCGGCAACATATCGGCCCCGAACCCATTGATGCTCCGAAAGAGGGATGCCAAGTCGTCGCACTGGTTAATGCGCGGCAAAGCTCCAAACTTCGTCGTGCCGGAACCGGGAACAGAAAATTCCTGTTCCGGAGCCTGTAGGACAAAGGACGGGAGCGGACAATGGACATCGATCCGTTGATGTTGTCGCGCATTCAATTTGCTTTCACCATATCTTTTCATATCCTTTTTCCCGCCTTCACCATCGGCCTTGCCAATTGGATCATGGTGCTAGAAGGCTTGTGGCTGAAGACTGGACGCGACGTTTACCGCCGGCTGTCCGAATTCTGGACCAAGATCTTCGCGATCTCTTTCGGCATGGGCGTGGTGTCGGGCATCGTGATGTCCTACCAGTTCGGCACCAACTGGAGCCGCTGGTCGGACATCACCGGCAACGTGCTGGGACCTCTGATCCAGTACGAGGTGGTCACCGCCTTCTTCCTGGAGGCGGCCTTCCTCGGCATCCTGCTGTTCGGCCGCAGCAAGGTGCCGCGCGGCATGCACTTCTTCGCGGCCAGCATGGTCGCGATCGGCACCATCATCTCGTCCTTCTGGATCCTGTCGTCGAACAGCTGGCTGCACACCCCGGCCGGGTTCGAGATCCGCGACGGCCGGTTCTTCGTGACGAGCTGGTGGGAGGTGGTGTTCAACCCGTCCTTCCCGTACCGCCTCGCCCACATGGTGACGGCCGCGTTCCTGACCACATCGTTCGTGATCGCCGGGATCAGCGCCTGGTACATCCTGAAGGGCCGCTTCGCGGAATACACCCGGATCAGCTTCGGCATGTCGCTCGGCCTGATCGCTATCCTGGCACCGCTGCAGATCCTGCTGGGCGACCTGCACGGCCTGAAGACCATGGAGGTGCAGCCGGCCAAGATCGCGGCCATGGAGGGCCATTGGGAGGGCGGCGAGGGCGCGCCGCTGATCCTGTTCGCCTGGCCCGACATGGAGGCCGAGGAGAACCACTACGAGATCGGCATCCCCTATCTGTCGAGCCTGATCCTGACCCACGAGCTGGAAGGCGAGGTGCCGGGGCTGAAGGAATTCGCGCCCGAGGACCGGCCCTACATGCCGATCGTGTTCTGGACCTTCCGGATCATGGTCGGCATCGGCTTCCTGATGCTGTTCGTGGCGATCGGCTTCGTCTTCCTGAGCTGGCGCCGGCGGCTGTACGACTCGTCCTGGTTCCACTGGATCTGCGTCGCCATGACCCCGGCCGGCTTCGTGGCGATCCTCGCCGGCTGGTTCACCACGGAGATCGGGCGGCAGCCCTGGATGGTCCAGGGGCTGGTGCGGACCGCCGACGGCGTGACGCCGTCGCTGACCACCGGCGCAGCGCTGACGTCGCTGCTGACCTTCCTGGTGACCTACGCGCTGATCTTCACGGCGGGGACCTATTACATCCTGCGCCTGCTGCAGCTCGGCCCGCAGCCGCACCGGGAGGAGACCACCCATCAGGCACGCCAGGAGGCCGGACGCCCGAAGCGGCCGATGTCCGTGCCTGACGAACGCATCGAACCGGCGGAGTGAACGACATGGAATGGTGGCAGGACCTTACCCTGATCTGGACCGGCATCGTCGCCTTCGCGATCATCATGTACGTCCTGATGGACGGCTTCGACCTGGGGCTGGGCATCCTGTTCCCCTTCGCCGGGCGCGACACCGACCGCGACGTGATGATGAACACGGTAGCCCCGGTCTGGGACTTCAACGAGACGTGGCTGATCCTGGGCGGCGCGGGGCTTTTCGCGGCGTTCCCCCTGGCCTATGCGGTGATCCTGCCGGCGCTGTACCTGCCGCTGCTGGCCATGCTGATCGCCCTGATCTTCCGCGGCGTCGCGTTCGAGTTCCGCTTCAAGGCGAAGAGCAGCCGCTACCTGTGGGACGCCAGCTTCCATTTCGGATCGCTGATCGCCACCTTCGTGCAGGGCATGGCGCTGGGCGCCTTCATCCAGGGATTCGACGTCGAGAACCGCGCCTATGTCGGCGGCAATTTCGACTGGTTCTCGATCTTCAGCTTGCTGACCGGCATGGCGCTGGTGGCGGGATACGCGCTGCTCGGCTGCACCTGGCTGATCTGGCGGACGGAAGGCTCGCTGCAGGAATGGGCGTACAAGCTGTCCAAGCCGCTGTTCCTCGCCGTGATCGGGTTCATCGCGCTGGTCAGCGTCTGGACGCCGCTGGCCAACCAGACCATCGCGGACCGCTGGTTCTCCTGGCCGAACATCCTCTATCTGTCGCCGGTGCCGATCCTGACCGCGGCCCTGGCGCTGCTGTACTGGCGGGCGATCAACAAGCGGAACGAGGTCCAGCCGTTCGCCCTGTCCATGGGCCTGTTCATCCTGTCCTTCGCCGGGCTGGCCGTCAGCCTGTGGCCGAACGTGATCCCGCCCAACATCAGCATCTGGGACGCCGCCTCGCCGCCGGAGACCCAGGAGTTCCTGCTGGTCGGCATGGCGTTCCTGATCCCGACGATCGTTGTCTACACGATCTATTCCTACTACGTCTTCCGCGGCAAGATCGGCGAGGACGCCGGGTACCATTGAGGCGCTGATATCACTGGGCGACAGCGTCGGCCGAAATGAGATGCATGATGACGTCGCCGAACCGGCTCTCGCCCTCCAGCCTGACCGGGACCGGCGGCAATCCTTCGACTACTGGCGCCAGCATCAGCGCGACGGGCGCCCGTTTCTCCTGTTCGGTCACCACGCCTTCCTGCTTCCACCGGCCGGCCAGCACCTTCGAGGTGACCTCGCAATGGACGGCGGGACCGCTGAACACTGAGTAGCGGTTGGGGGCGAGCTGGCGGTTCCCGACCGTCCGGAAACTCAGGTCATAGCGGCGACGGCCGTCGAACACCTGGACGGTCCCGGTGCAGCCGCGCCCGGCGGCGACGCCGGTCGCCACGGAGAGCACGGCCGACAGGGGATCGGTGGTTCCGGGCACCATCTCCGGCGGCACGGGGTCCCGCTCGGCCGGATCGTCCGGCGGCCGGACATCCGCGACGACGCGGCCGGTGTCGTCATAGTCCAGGCTGACGGCCCGCTCCCGTCCTCGCCAGGTTCCGCTCTGCCGGTGCGAGCGCGGTGCCGCCTCTCCGTCCCGCATGAGGCCGACGGAGCGCGACAGGTTTTGCCAGGGAAAGAAGGTACCGATCAGCCCCTGGGTCTCGGCGCTGACCTCGACCTCGTAATCGTCGCGCCCGACATCCAGCAGGATGGAGGCCTGGAGGACTTCGAAACCGCCGGCATAGATCGCGTAGCCGAGACGGACCTTCTCGGCCGCCATTGCGGTCGAGATCAGGACCGCCGGCACCAGGGCTGCCACGGCTCCGCCGACCAGCATGACGGCAGGGATGGATCGCATTGATGTCGGCATGGCACCCGAGCCCTTCCGTGGATCGAACCTGGACAACCCATGTAGGGCGCGGCATCGTCCCTGCAAATTCGGTCCCCGCAATTTTGCGGAAGACACTTCCGGCGCTTGACATCATCCCGCGACCCCAATAAATAGGGCCTCCGCCGCACAGGCGGGCGCGTAGCTCAGCGGGAGAGCACTCCCTTCACACGGGAGGGGTCACAGGTTCAATCCCTGTCGCGCCCACCATCCTCTTCAAATATCTCGAATGTAACAGGATTCCGGCGCCGTTCGCGTTGCCCCTTTCCATGTCCGGCAGGCCACGGGAAGGCAGAGGGACCGCACGACGACACGCCAGGGGGCGGGCGCCTTGCAAGACGCCCGCCCCCGTCCGCCGAAAGCCCCGTGGAGTATCGGGAATTCCAGCCCTGCTTTGCTCGTCCCGGTTTACTGTACCGGCTTCGCTTCGGCATCGATGCCGGCGACCGACGCCGGGTCGCCGTTGTAGGCTGGCAGCGCTTCCATTTCCTCGCGGGTCATGTCGATGACCACACGATCACTTGCCTCGTTCAACTGAAGCGCATTCCAGGGAACAGCGGCGGTCTTGGAACCGATGCCCAGGAAACCACCCCACTCGACGATCGCCGCCTCCACCTGGCCTTCGGAGCCGATCAGGAGGTTTTCGATCTCGCCGACCTCCTCATCGTTCGCCGTGACGGCGTTGGTCCCGATCATTCCCGAGACCTGATCGCCCATCAGCCGCGGGGTGTCCATCGGTGTCGTGGGTGTCATGCCTGCCGTCGGGGTCCCGGCACCCGCGTCCCGCGCCCGCTCACCGCCGGTGTCACCCGCTTCCTGGGAGCCTTCCTGCCCCTGCGCCTCCGGCGCGTTCTGCTGATCCGGCCGAACGACGTTGACGTTCGGCTCGCCGCTCCGTTCCACGGTGACATTCGGTTCGGCCTGCTCGACATTCACGTTCGGCTCGGCCTGCTGGACGGTGACGTTGGGCTCAGGCTGTTGGACGGTCACTTCGGGAGCGGGGCGCTGAACCGTCACTTCCGGTGCGGGCTGCTGGACGGTTACTTCGGGAGCAGCCTGCTGTACTTGGACATCAGTCCCCGCTGTGGAATTCTGGCCGCCACCAGCCGGCTGGGCGTTCTGCTGCTGCGCAAGTGCCGGGGTTCCAAACGCGAGCAGTGCAACAGCGCTCGTTACAGTCAAAATGTTCTTCATCGGTCTCTCCATTAGATGACGTGAGAAAATCCTATGATTACTAGGATTTCCTGCGAGCTCATTTTCATATGAGGCCCGATCTCGGAATAACAACAACAGATTGCTTCAGGGGTTCCCAAAAATATCACAACTTATCCTATAAATAATTTTGCAGCAAAGCCGCTTTATCTTAATTACCGAAATTTTTATATTGGATGGGATGGCAATCGCCTTGTCCACCGCGCCGACAGGGCGCGATGGGTTCAGGCCAAGCCCTGAGCCAGGCAGTCAGGACGATCATGGTTCCGGATTGGGAAGCAATCGAGCCGGTCCGATCGGATACCGGCCGCGCCGCCCCTTGAATCAGGCTGCGGAACGCAGGATCGCGACGAGGATCGAACTTGGCCGCACTCCCTCCGCCACCGATTCCGACGAGCTAGAAAATCAAGGCGAGAAGCCCGATCAGGACCAGGAGGCCGATCAGGAAAATGACGCCTACGGTGCCGCCGATGAACTTGAGCATGAAAAACTCCTGTATCTAGGTTAACTGAAGCCCGATCCGTGGGATCGCGCTCGGGGATGACATGGCTTCGGCTCAGCGGCCGGCATCATCGTTTCCGGCCTTGCCTTCAGGCTGGAGGTTGCCGGCTCCTTGCCCGGCGTCGCCACCCACCTTCCGGCCCGATCCTCATCCATGACGTCTCCTTGCCGCTTTGGCCCCCACGGCATCCGCATCCGCCGCCATGAGCTGGCCTTGCGGGTAAAGACGCCCATGATCGGAGAACGGTTCCCTGAAAAGTGAACAGATTATCATTGGGCCGGATCGGCGCATGGGCGGAACAGAGCCGGCCGGCATCAAATGATCCTTTCCAGATGCAGCCCAGGGAGAATCACAGGCAGCTCCCTCCGCCTCGTATTTATTTTGGAACTTCAACGCCGGACCTGGCGTCTATCCGTACAAGACACGGGGTGATTTTCAGCAAGGACGCGAGGGCAGGGTCATGGACGATACAGAGTGGCTGATCGCCCGTGAAGTGCCTGGTTTACGGCGATATGCAAGGGCTCTGGTCAAGGATCGCGACCGTGCCGACGACCTCGTGCAGGAGTGCCTGGAGCGGGCGTTGCGCAAGCAGCATCTCTGGCGGCGGGCCGGGAGCATGCGCGGGTGGCTTTTAAAGATCTTGTACAATGTCCACGTCAACCTGATCAGGCATCATCGCAGGACGCCCGAAACAACCCCGCTGGAGGACGTCAGCGTCACCCAGCCCGCCCGCCAGTTCGGGCACATGCAGTTGCAGGAGATGGCGCACGCCCTCGACGGTCTCCCCGCCCCCCAGCGCGAAACGCTTCTGCTGGTCGTGCTCGAAGGGCTGAGCTACGAGGAAGCCGCCTGCGTGCTCGATGTGCCTGTCGGCACGGTGCGGTCCCGCATGTCACGCGCCCGCGAGGCGCTCCAGTCGCTGAACCTTGACGAGTCCCGCCCCGTGACCGTGAGGCCCGTCACCCTGAGGCCCGTCACCCTGAGGCCCGTCACCCTGAGGAGGGTGAAGTGATGGAAAATTACGACGATATCCACGTTCTCGACCTGCACGCCTACATCGACGATCTGCTTGATCCGCCGCGACGGCGCGCGGTCGAGGCATATCTGGCGGTGCATCCCGAAAAGGCGGAGTGGGTCAGGCGCTGCCGGCTGCAGAACGATGCCATGCGGGCGATCTTCGGACCCGCGGCGGAGGAAGCCCTGCCCGGCCGGCTGTCATCGGTGTTCAAGCCGAAGCGGCCGTCCCGGTTTCCCGGCCTGGTCAGCCGTATGTCGCCTCTGGCGGCGACTCTTCTCCTAGGGTGCGGATTGGGATGGTCGGCGGCTGCGTTCCTTCCCCGCCATGAGGTCTCGACCCAGGTCCTTCGCGAGAGCGCCTCGCTGGCGCACACCGACGTGAGGAAAGCGACGGTGGCGGGGCACTTGGCGCCGTCGGAGCCGATGCTGCGCCCGATCCAGTGGGTCGAGCAGGCGAGCATGGTCGACCTGCAAATCCCGGATCTCAGCCGGTACCGGTTCAGTCTGGTCGGCAGCCAGGTCACCGCCACGACCAACCGCTCGCAGGCAGCACAACTCACTTACCAGGACGATCTGGGCCGGCGGCTGACGCTGCAGGTACAGCCCCGCCTGCCCGATCCGGACCCCGAGATCGAGACCGAAACGCGCAACGAGGTTCGCGTCGCCTACTGGCTCGACGGTCCGCTGATGTACGTGATGGCGAGCGACCTGCCGAGGGACGAATCCCTGGCGGTCGCCGAAAGCCTGCACCGGTCGATACGCAAGATGCCGCCTCCGGAGCCCGAACCCGAGTTCGGCATCGCCAAGCGGCTCAAGTCGCTCCTCTGGACACGGGGGTGATCGGAAAAGATGCTGGAACGCCGCATGGGAGGGACTTATGCGACAAACCCCATTGCAGAAGACGCTGTTGCTGACGGCCGCGCTCGCGCTCACCCCGGCATGCCCCTCCGCCGCTCCCGCGCAGGACCGCTTGGAGGCGGGATCCGACATCGTCGGCGCGAACGATCTGATCGGTCGAAGCGTTATCGGCGCGGACGGCGAGGAGTTGGGCACGATCAGCGACTTCCTGCTGAGCCTGTCGGGCGGGATCGACCGGCTGATCGTCGCCAGCGGCGGCTTTCTGGGCATCGTGGGCGGCCGGGAGGTGGCCATCCCCTGGTCGGAAACCGAAACCGGCCTGGATACCGGCGACATCCGGGTCACCTTGACCCGGGGCGACTTCGAGAACGCTCCGGAATACCAGCGACAAGGGAAACTCGGCGCGATGCCGGGCACCGACGGGCAGTGACCCTTCGGGAAGGGGTCGGCATCCGCCCGGCCCGATGGAAGAAAATCGGATCAAACATGGAAAGGAAATGAAGATGTTCGGTGCATTCGGAAAAGGTCTGGGGTTCATTTTCCTGGTCGGCTTGACGACCGTCGGCGTCCTGAGCGCGATATTCCCCCGGGGTGCCAAGAAGGTCGCCTCCACCGCCTATGACCTGGAAGAGGAGCGCCGGACCCAGGCAACCAGCCGGACCGACGCATGAGCGCGGCCCCGACGGCCGGGCAGGTCACGCCGGACCGGCTCCCGTGCAGCACGCCCTGATGGGCGGCGGAGCATCCGACCGGGCGGTCTATCCCCTCTGGCTGCGGGTGCCCTACACGCTTTTCGTGATCGCGCTGGTACCGGTTTACTGGCGCGAGTACGGGCCGGGCAACTTCCTGTGGTTCTCGGACCTCACCCTGTTCTCCGTCCTGATCTGTCTCTGGACCGGCAACCGGCTGCTTTTCTCCATGATGGCGGTCGGGGTGCTGCCCCTGGAGATGGTCTGGACCCTCGACTTCCTCACGGGGGGCGCCCTGGTCGATCTGGCCGGCTACATGTTCAGCGACCGCTATCCCCTCTATCTGCGGGCCTTGTCGCTGTTCCATCTGTTCCTGCCGCCCATCCTGATCTGGATGCTGGTGCGCCAGGGCTACGATCCGCGCGCCCTGCCGGCACAGACCGTGCTGGCCTGGATCGTGCTGCCGGCGACTTGGCTGCTGACGTCTCCGGACGACAACGTCAATTGGGTCTTCGGCCCCGGTGAAGACCCGCAGCAATTCATGGATCCCCTGCTCTATCTCGGGCTCTACATGCTGCTGCTGCCGATCGCCGTCTTCCTGCCGATGCACGCTCTGCTGAAAAGGCTGTTCGGATCAGACGATCCACCCGGCTGAGCACCGTTCCGATCAGCATGGTTCCGATCATAGGATGTGCACCACGGCCTGCCCGGTGAACGGGCAGGCCGCGGCGTACTCGTACCCGATCCCGGTCTCGGCGGCGCATTCCATGAACGCCCTGTACTCGTGCTCGCGCCAGGTGCGGTTCCCGATGAATTCGTCGAACACCAGGATCGTGCCCGGCACCAACCGGGCGGCCAGCGCCGTCAGGACGGTGCGGGTCGAGGAGTAGATGTCGCAGTCGATGTTGGCGAAGCGCACGGCTTCGCCGTGGTCGGCCAGGAACGGCGGCAGGGTGTCGCTGAACCAGCCGGCATGAAGGGTCACGTTGTCTCTCACGGCCGGCAGTTCCAGGCCGGTGGTGAAGCTGCCCCGGCGCTGGCTGCCCCAGTCCTCCGGCAAACCTTCGAACGAGTCGAAGCCATGGACCTCCTGGCCCGCGACCTCGGCGATATGGTCGATCGAGGTTCCGCGCCGGACGCCGAACTCCAGCACCAGTCCCTTTCCGGTTGCCAGGCCGACACCGTGCCGGAGCAGGTCGGCGCCGCAGCCGAACAAGCGGAAGTCGGCGGCAAGGCGTGGCAGCAGCGCGCCGACGCCGTCCACCAGCGCATGGTGGTGCGGGCGGTCGCGGAGCGGTCCGTCGAGGATCGCGGCGGCATCCCCTTCCCTGCCGTCGAGCCGCGCATAGGCGGCGAGGAAAGCCCAGTACTTGCCGTTGGCGCCGTGGCAGGCGGTCGCCCGCCGCAGCCGGTCGAGCGCCTCTTCGAGCGACCGGACCTGGAGCGCCGCCGCATGGCTCCGGAACCAGCCGGCCGCGAGGCCGGGCTGTCGGTCCAGCAGCCTGTCCCAGGCGGCCAGCGCCGCGGCGGCGTCGCCCAGCGCGTGGCGGCACATGGCTTCCTCGTACAGCAGCTGTCCGGTCTGCTCCCCTGCCGAGGCGGCCAGGACCGACAGACGGACGGCGTCCCCATAGCGGGCGTCCAGCCGGTAAGCCGCGGCCAGCGCCTCCCACGCTTCGGCATCGACCGGCGGCGTCGCGGCCAGCGGCTCCAGCAGGCGGACCGCGACATGGGGCAGGCCAGCGGCGGTGCAGGCCCGCGCGAGTTGGACGCGGATCCCGGCGTCGTCGGGATCAAGCTCGGCGGCGCGGCGCAGGTGGGCCAGCGCCGGCTCGAAGTCCTTCATGCCGAGATAGGCCGTCCCGAGCAGGGCATGGCCGCAGGGGGACAGGTCGGGCCGGGACGCGAGCAGACGGCGCGCCGCCCGGTACCGCTTGGCGGCGAGCAGGCCGCGCGCAACCTCGATGATGTCCGACTCCATGACGACTCCCTTTCCCGGGCCCGCCGGCTATCTACCCGCGCGGGCCGCCGGGAGCAAACCGGATTGGTCGCGGCCAGGACCGGCCGCGACAAAATTGGGAGCGGCGGGACGACCGGCGGGGAGGGTCTTCAATACCGAACTGCGGCACCCCAATTCTGGACCCATCATGAACACCCCAGACCAAATCACCCCAGATCAGCGGCGGCTCGACCGCAGTCTCGAACGCCTTCAACGCCGCCTTCCCGGCTGGATCGCCCGGCCGGTCGGCGGACTTCGCAAGCCCGACGCCCGCTGGGTCCGGATACCGGTGGGAGTCCTCTTCATCCTGGGCGGCCTGGTCGGCTTCCTGCCGATCCTTGGCTTCTGGATGGTTCCCCTCGGCGTGCTTCTGCTCGCCATGGACGTGCCGTTCCTGCGCCGCCCGACCTCGACCCTGATGATCCGGAGCGAGCGGCGCTGGACCGAATGGCGCCGCTCCCGGCAGGCGGCCAAGCACGCTCAGGCAGCCAGCACCAGCCCCGAGTGACCGACCGGCCTTCCGTCCGCCGGATGGCTTCCCGGCTGGGCTCCGGCATAGCCGTCCCACAGCGCCCGGAAGGCCGGCTGCCGCTCCAGCAGGGCGTCGAGCGATCCCAGGTCGACGACCGCGCCGTCGGCCATCCACACGATGGTGTCGAAGCGCGTCAGCAGGTGCAGCCGGTGGATCGACGACACGATGCAGGCGTCGGGGAACTCGGCCAGCAGGTTGTCGTAGATCCGCGCCTCGGTGGTCGGGTCCATGCTACTGGTCGGCTCGTCCAGCATGATCAGCGAGCTGTCGCGTGACGCCAGGATGCCGCGCGCCAGGGCCAGCCGCTGCTTCTGCCCGCCCGACAGGTTCAGGCCGCGCTCGGTGATCTCGGTGTCGAGGCCCATCGGCAGCCGGTCGATCACCGGGGCGAGGCAGGCCAGGGCGCACGCCCGCTCCACCTCCGCGGCGGGATAGGGGATGCCCAGGGTTATGTTCCGGACGACCGATCCCTCGAAGATCTCCGGGTCCTGGGGCACCAGCGTCGCGACCGGGCCGAGGTCGCTCAGGTCGGGCCGGGGCTCGCCGTCGAAGGCGATGGAGACCCGGTCGGCCTCGTACAGCCCTGCCAGGACCCGCAGCAGGGTGCTCTTGCCCGATCCGCTCTCGCCGATGAAGGCGATCCGGGCGCCGCGCCTCAGGACGAGGGACACGTCGCGCAGGGTCGGCCGGTCCTCGTGGCGCGTGGCATGGCTGAAGGTCAGGCCCTCGATCCGGACCTCCCGCCAGTCGGCCGGGACCGGCAGGGCCGAGGCGGACCGGCGGCTCTCGGCCGAGAGGATCTCGTCGGCGCTGCCGATGTCGGCCTGATAGCGGACCAGGTCCTGCCAGTTGGTCGCCATCGACCCGACGACGTTCCCGATCTGCTGGGAGTACTGGTGGACCATGACGGCGGTGCCGAGCAGGATCACGCCGTCGCTCCGCCAGGCGAGCCAGGCATAGAGCGCCACCAGCCCGCAGCGGATGCCGTTGTTGAGCAGGTCGATCGCGCACCATTTCGCCTCGTTGAAGACGATGCCCCGGCGCAGCGGCGCGAACACTTCGGCCAGCCGGGCCGCCACCGCGGACCGGGTCGCCGACTGGAGGCGAAGGGTCAGGACCGTGGAGATGTTGCCCAGGCAATCGATCAGCTCCGCGGCGTAGCGCCGCTCGAACCGGTTCTCCTCGTTCAGCAGGAAGACCATGATCCGGTCGAACCGGACCAGGATCGCGAAGATCACGGCATAGCCCAGCACGGCCGCCGCCCCGGTCCAAGCCGACACGAGGCACAGGGCCGCCAGCGGGCCGACCAGGCTGACCGAGTTCTGGAGATAGATGAACTGGTTCTGCGAGAAGCCGAACAGCGCCTGCGTCGCCTTGGCCATGCGCTGGATCGTGTCGCCGGAATGGTGGCGCTCGTGCCAGCGCAGCGGCAGGGCCACCGCCTTGGCGTAGAGCGCGTCGGCGAACCGCTCGCGGATCCGGACCGCCATGAAGCGCTCCAGCACCCGCCCCGGCCCGTGCATCGCCCAGCCGAGCACGCAGGCGCCGAACATCAGGGCCATGTTCCACCCGGCGAGCGTCACGTCCTGGGTGCCCGCGGTCTGGAGGGAATTGACCGCCTCGCCGAAAAAGTAGGGGATCGCCAGCCGCACGGCCTGGGCCAGGAACAGCAGGGTCAGGAACGTCACGACCAGCGGCCTGCGGCCTTCCGCATGGCGCCAGAAGGCCGCGTAGAGTCCGCGGATGCCGCGATGGACGGTCGCGCCGGGGGAAGGCTGGGGAGCGGTCGGGGAAATCGGGAGTGTCGCCATGACGTCTCGTGCTCTGGAAGCGTGCCGGAAGCTGTTCCGGCACGTCCCGGGGACACTAGCGCCGTCATGGTTAATGCAGCCTTTACCGTGATTTCGGACCCGGAATGCCGCTCACCGGAAACCGGTCCGGACGGTCCCGACGCCGCTGACCCGTACCGACGGCTTCCGCGCGATCCTGTCCGCGTCGATGGTTCCGATACCGGAGATGCTGAGGTCGGCGCGCTCCGCCGGGGCCTGGACCCGGATGGTGCCGGTTCCCGCGATGGACGCCGTCAGCATGTCCACCCGGCCGCCGGCCACGGTGATGCCGCCGGCGCCGGAAAGATCCGCGCCCAAGTCGCCGTCCACCCGGGCGACCGTGACGGTGCCGCTGCCGAGGATCCTGACCGTTGCGTCGGTGACGGCGCCCGCGGCGATCTGCCCGGCGGCGACCTCGATGGTGAGCGGCGCCTTCAGGTCGGCGATGTCCCAATCGCCGACGGCCGAGGTCGCGGTCAGCGGGGTTCCCGCCGGGACCCACAGTTCCACCTCCGGCAGGTCGCCGTCGCCGGTGCCTTCCGCCGTGATGGTGAGGCCGCCGATGCGGGTGACCGCCCGGGCGCCGAAGCCGGTCGCGATCGTCACCGCCGACCCGGCCCCGAAACCCTGGACCGGCCCGGCGCTGACCACCAGCGCGCCGCCCTCGGCATGCCGGGACAGGTCCCCGATCCAGGACGCGGGACCGGTCGCCCTCAGCCGGATGGCGCCAGAGTCGTGGAGGCGGACATGCACGCGGGCCGCCAGCCCGCGCAGGTCGAGCGCGGCCGCGCCGAAGCTCTCGTCGATCGTCGCGCGATCCCCCGCCGCGGCGGGTCCCGCGGCCAGGGTCAAGGCCATCAGGGCGATGGCCAGCCGGTACCGGTTCGTCATGGGGCAACTCCAGCAATGAGGGGCCTGCGCCGCGGGCTACTCGCCGTCCTCGATCAGCAGGCAGGTGGTCTCCGGGGCCGGGCTGAGCAGCATCACCATGCGGCCGGGCGCGGACCCGCGGCGAAAGCGCAGGCTGTTGGACGTGTCGAAATAGTTCACCGCCGCGTCCCGCAGGTCGCCCTCGTCGATGATGCGGCTGCCCTGCTGCCAGCATTGCAGGCGCACGGCGCCGTCCGGCACCACCGGGGCGGCGCCTCCCGACCTCGCCCCCAGCTGCGGCCCTCCTTCCTTCACCACGGTGGCCTTCACCACGGTGGCGGTGGCGACGCCGGCGGCGAGCGCCGACAGGGCGAGGCTCAGGACGATCGGCCGGAGCATGGGGTGTGCGAAGCCAAAGCCGGTCAGCATCCGCCGCGCCCCACATTGTTGATCACGTCGCCGGTGATGATCGTGACGACCTCGCGCGGGGCCGTGGCGCCCCGGGGAACATAGACGTTGCCCACGGCCTGGCTGCCGCAGGACAGCTTGCCGCCCTGGGTGAAGTCCTGGTCCTGGAGTTCGCCGCGCCGGCGCCAGCTCTTGGCGATCTCCATCTGGATCTTGCCGTTGAAGCGGGGCTCCAGGTGTGTCCGCTGGTTCAGTTCCTTGGCCCCGGCATCGCCGGGTGCCGCCAGGGCCAGGCAGGCCCATGCCATCAGGATAGCCGTCGGTGTCCGCATAGAGAGGCACCTCCCCGAGAGACAGTGACCGGCGGAGGGTCCGCCATGTCGATCCCCTACATTAGGCCGCCGCCGTTCCTGTCGTCTGTGAACGCCTTCACCCCTGCCACCGTGGCAGACAAGAAGACATCTGGGAATCCCATGAGGACATAGCCTTGCAATGAAGACTAGAATGAGTCCTCACTAAAGCTCACTACCCGTTCGGTTTGGCATAACTCTCGGAATACTTAATTTTCCTGCTTGTCCTGGAGCGGCATGCCGGGGTTATAATAAATTAAGGATGTTACCGTCGGCTGCCGCAGCCGGCCAGGCCCGAAGCCCCGGCCGGGCGGCGAGGAATGCGACAGTGGGGACGTTTCTCTGATGAGAGTTCTGCGGTTCATTTGCCTGGTGGTCTTCGCCCTGTCCTGCGCCCTGCAACTGGGCGCGGGTCCGGCGAGCGCCGCCGATGCGGACAAGCGCATCGCGCTGGTGATCGGCATCGGCGCCTACCAGTTCGCCCCGGCCCTGCCCAACCCGTCCAACGACGCCCGCGCGATCGCCGCCGCCCTGAGGAACCTCAAGTTCGAGGTGGAGGAAGCCTACGACCTGGACAATCGCGGCTTTTCCGGGCGGCTGCGCGATTTCGGCATCCGCGCCGCCGAGGCGGACGTGGCGGTTATATTCTATGCCGGCCACGGCCTGCAGGTGCGCGGCCAGAACTATCTGCTGCCGTCCGACGCCCGGCTGGAGCGCGAGCGCGACCTGGTCTACGAGGCGATGCCGCTCAACCTGATCCTGGGGGAGCTGGCCCAGGCGCGGAAGCTGGGGGTGCTGATCCTGGACGCCTGCCGCAACAACCCGTTCGCCGACCGGCTGTCGCGGAGCAATGCCGGCGCGCTGCGGGAGCGCGACGTTTCCGCCGGCCTGTCGCGGGTCGACGACACGCCGAGCGACACGCTGGTGGCGCTGGCGACGCGGGCGGACGCACTGGCCGAGGACGGCACCGGCGAGCACAGCCCCTACACCATGGCGCTCCTGAAGAACCTGAACGTGCCGGGACTGGAGCTGGGCCTGTTCTTCCGCCGGGTCCGCGACAATGTCATGGAGGCGACCCAGGGCCGGCAGGAACCGTTCATCTTCGGATCGCTCGGCGCCACGCCGTTCTATTTCAACCCGACCCCGCCGAACCGGAACCCGGAGCTGCCGGCCCTGAAGCCGATCGTCGTCGGCGATACCTCGGACGCCGTCAAGCTCGGCATCGGACGCATCACCGACCCGGACGGCGACGAGGTATTCGCCCAGGTCTCCGGGCTTCCCTCCAGCGGGCAGGTCCGGCTCGGCGAAAGGCTGGTGCTGATCGGCGACTATCTGAGCATCGCGCAGCTGTCCCAGGTGACCTACAAGCCGGACGTCGGCACGATCGGCCCGGCCGGCAGTTTCGATTTCGCCGTCATGGACAACAAGGGCGGGACCGCTCCCGGAAGGATCCCGATCACCGTCAACCAGTCGAACCGCCCGCCGGTCGTGGCCGGGGAGGGAACCTTCCGGATGGCGCTTCCGCAGCTGGGCCTGGAGGCGCCGAGCGATCCCGACGGCGACGCCCTGACGATGACGGTCGCCGCCGTTCCGTCCCGCGGGTCGGTGCGCAAGGGGGCGCAGCCGGTCCGGGTGGGCGAGAAGCTTACCGCCGCCGACCTCGCCGGCCTGACCTACGATCCCGGGCAGTCGGCTCCCGGCGAGGCCGGCAGCTTCGCGATCCTGGCGGACGACGGGCGCGGCGGCAAGGCGACCGCCTCGGTCCGCATCGAACTGGATACCGCCGGCACGCCCCCGGCCGGTCCGGAGCTTGCCGACGCCCTGTGGCAGCAGGTCCGGACGCGCGGCCAGGCGGCCGACTTCGCCGCCTACCTGCAGCTCTTCCCGGACAGCAGGAACGCCCCGCTGGCCCGTGAACGGGTGACGGCCCTTACACCCGCCAAGCCCATCCCCCCGGCTGCGGCACAGGCGGCGGCACCGGCTGCGGCACCGGCCGCCCCGGCGCCTCCGGCGAAGGTGGAGGTCGCCGTGGCCGAGCCGCGCAAACCGGCGCCCGCCAAGCCGGAGCCGGCCAAGGCGGCGGAACCTCCCAAGCCGGAACCACCGAAGCCGGAGCCGGCCAAGCCCGCCGGGCAACTGGCGGCGGCCGAACCGCCGGCCTCCCCGGCGACTCGCAACAAGGGCCAGTCCAACAGCTTCCAGGACTGCCCGGAATGCCCGATCATGGTCCGCCTGCCGGCCGGCAGCTTCACCATGGGCTCCGCGCGCGGCGATCCCAGCGAGCAGCCGAGCCACAAGGTGAGCCTGGGCAAGCCGTTCGCCCTGGGCATGTTCGAGGTCACGGTGGCGGAGTGGCGCGCCTGCGTCCAGGGCGGCGGCTGCAGCGACATGCCGCGCATGGCCAGCGCCACGGACGAGACGCCGGTCCACAATGTCCACTGGCGGGACGCCCTCGCCTATACGATCTGGCTGTCCAAGAAGACCGGGCAGAAGTACCGCCTCCCCAGCGAGGCGGAATGGGAGTATGCCGCCCGCGCCGGCACCGCCGGACGCTTCTGGTGGGGCGAGGTGGTCGGCGTGGCGAACGCCAACTGCGAGAACTGCGGGGGCATGTACGAACGGCTGACCCCCCTGCCGGTGGGCAGCTTCAAGCCCAATCCGATGGGCCTCTACGACATGAACGGCGGCGTCGCCGAGTGGGTGGCCGACTGCTGGAACAAGGACTACCGGGGAGCCCCGGCGGACGGCGGCGCCTGGACCCAGGGCGACTGCCGCAAACGGGTCCTGCGCGGCGGGTCCTGGCGGAACGACGCGGACTCGCTGTCGGTGACCGGCCGCTTCAACTACGACCAGGACGTCCGCTACCTTGCCAACGGGTTCCGGGTCGCCCGTGACCTGAACTGAATCCGGGCGAAGGTGTCGCCTGGTTTACTGCGGGCATGCACGGGAGAGGTCAGCATGGGGCGGCATTCACGGAGGTTACCATGCTGATCCGATATCCCCGAACCCAGCGGCCGCCGGGCTGGCTGGTCCTGGCGGTCTCGCTCTGCGCCGCCGGTACCGCCGCGGCGGACCAGGCCATCGTCGTCTCCGCCACCGTCCCGGGCTTCACCGTGGGCCAGGTGGTCGAGGACGGCGCCCCGGTCCATCTGCCGGAAGGGACCAACGCCCTGTTCCTGTTCGCCAGCGGCCGGACGATCACGGTGAAGGGCCCCTACGACGGCCCGCTGGACCGGCTGTCCGGCGGCACCCCCGTCCAGGGCCGCCTGTCCGGACTGTTCGGCGGCGACCGTTTCGCCCAGAACGATCTGGGCGCCGCCCGTTCCGTCGATCCCGCCCAGAGCGGCCCATCCGGCGGGCTGGCCCCGATCGACCTGTCGCTGCCGGGAACCTGGTGCGCCGCCGCCGGGCAGGTGCCGGAGCTTCGGAGGCCCGCCGACCCGGCCTTCGAGCGGGCGATCCTGCACGCCGCCGATGGAGAGGAAACCGTGGTGTCGTGGCCGGACGACGCCGCGGTTCAGCCTTGGCCGGAGCAGGCGCCGCTGGCCGACGGCGCGCGGATGCTCGCCATGAGCGGCGACCGGACCCGGAGCAACGCGCTGGTTCTTCGGCTGATCGAGGATCGGGAAGCGGCGGCCGGCGACCCCGGCGCGCTGGCCGTGGCGCTCGTCCGGGCCGGCTGCAACCGGCAGGCGGAACATGTCCTGACCGCCATGGGCGAGGCGCTGGCCCCGCTGGACCTGTACCTGTCGTCCGACCGCGGGCTCTATCCCACGTACCGGCCCGGTGACCAGATCCGCCTGGTGCTCCAGACCAACCGGGACGCGCACCTGTACTGCTATCTGAGGCGGCGGAACGACCTGATCCCGATCTTCCCGTCCTACCAGTCGGACGGCTCGCTGGTCGAGGGGCACACGCCCATGACCTTCCCGGGCGACAGGATGCCGCTCCCGCTGTCGGCGTCGGAGCTCGGCGGCGACGGCGAGATCCGCTGCTTCGCCGCCGACCAGGACCTGTCGCCCTCGCTGCCCACCGAAGCCCAGGCGTTCCGCCCGATGGACGGCGACGCGGTCGAGCGGCTGGAGGACACGCTTGACGGGCTGAAGCGGACGCGGCTGGTGGTCGCCCAGATCGTGCTACGGGTCGAGTGAGGTCGCTTGCAGGAGGTCGGAACGCCCGATCGGGAGCTTGACGCCGGCAGGCCGGGCGGCCGGTTCCGCGCCCTGCCCGCGGGGCTGTCGCCGTCCTGGTTCACGGGGGCGATCACGGGGGCGATCGTCCTGGGGATCGCGGCCGCCTCCTTCCTGCTCGTCCGGATCGTGCCGCCGCTGAGGCTGGCGGACGAGAGCTTCAGCGACATCCAGATCGGGCATTTCGCCCCTCCGGAGCCCCAGCACGCCGGGATCGCCATGGTGGCCCTGGGGGAGGACAGTTTCGCGGCGCTGGCCTGCCGGTCCCCGGTGGACCGCGGGTTCCTGGCAGACCTGGTCGGCCGGCTCCGGGCGGCAGGCGTCCGGGCCATCGGCATCGACATCCTGTTCGACCAGCCCACCTTGCCGGAGCTGGACGAGGCCCTGCGCCGCCGGCTGGCCGAGCCCGGCATCCCGGTGGTGGCGATCTCGGCCCTGGAGCAGACCGCCCTGACGGAGAAGCAGCACGCGTTCCTCGGCGCCTTCCTGTCCGGCATCCCCCACGGCTACGCCAACCTGGCGAAGGACACGCTGGACGGCTCCGTCCGCTGGCACGTGCCGGCGGCGGCGGACGGGACGCCGAGCTTCCCCGCCCGGCTGGCGCTCGCCCTGGGCGCGGAGCCGCCCGCCGGTCCTTTCCGGATCGCCTGGCGCGCCGGGCCGGACGAGGCGACGCCGCCGTTCCCCATATATCCCGCGGAACTGGTCCACCTGCTGCCGCCGGACTGGCTGGCCGGCAAGGTGGTCCTGGTCGGCACCGTGCTGTCGGGAACGGACCGCCACCGGACGCCGCCGTCCAGGACCGGGACCAGCATGCCGGGGGTGGAGATCCAGGCCCATGTCCTGGCCCAGATGCTGGAAGGGCGCGCCGACGGGCGGCTGACGCCTGGGTGGGAGGGCGCGCTGACCCTGGCGCTCGCCGCCGCCGGGGTGACGCTGGCCATGGCCGGGCTGCCGGTCTGGCTGCTCGCCGCGTCGGGCGCCGCGCTGACGACGGCGCTGTGGGCGGGCGCCGCCGCCCTGTTCGCCCTGGGCGGGCCGCTGGTCCCCCTGCTCGCTCCCTCGCTGGCCCTGGCCGGCGGGATCGGCGGCATGGCGGCGCACCGGTCGCTGCGCGAGCGGGCAGACCGCCGGACCCTGATGCGGCTGTTCGCGACCCATGTCTCCCAGCCGGTCGCGGAGGAGATGTGGCGGGAGCGGGCGACCTTCATGGCGGGAGGGCGGCCGAAGCCCCAGCAGCTCACCGCCACCGTCCTGTTCTCGGACATACGGGGCTTCACGACGATCTGCGAGACGCTGCCGCCCGAGGCGCTGATCCGGTGGCTGGACACCTATCTGGAAGCCATGACCGGGCTGGTCGGCGAGCATGACGGGGTGGTGCTGCGCTTCATCGGGGACGCCGTCCTGGCCGTGTTCGGGGCGCCGGTCGCCCGCACCACCCAGGCCGGGATCGATGCCGACGCGGCGCGGGCGATGGACTGTGCCCTCGCCATGGGCCGCGAGCTGGAGAGCCTGAACCGGCTGTGGCGGGAGGAAGGGCTGCCGCCCGTGATCATCCGGATCGGCATCCATACCGGCCCCCTGGTGGTCGGCAGCCTGGGAGGGGAGCGGCACCGGGAATATTCGCTGCTGGGCGACACGGCCAACACCGCCGCCCGCCTGGAGGCCCATGCCAAGGAGGTGGCGGAGACGACGTCGCCCTGGTGCCAGGTGATCGTCGGCGAGACCACCTGGAAGGCGGCCGGCCCCGGCATCGCGGGGCTGCCGGTCGGCGAGGTCGCGCTCCGCGGCAAGAGCAACCCCGTCCGCGTCTGGCTGCTGCGGGACGGGACCTTCAGCGGACCGTGATGGTGATCCGCTTGGACGTCACCGGCGGGTCGTGCGGCACATGGTCGACATCGCCCATCAGGAGCTGGATGGTGTGGCGCCCGGGCGGCAGTTCCAGATAGGTCTCAGTCTGCCCGCCGCCGAGATGGATGTGGTTCCGGTCGTTCGGGATCGGCTCGTCGAGCGGCGGCAGGTCCCGGTCGATGATCAGGTGGTGGTGCCCGGTGTTGGGGCGGTCGACGCCGGAGGGCGCCACCCCGAAGTTGCGCAGGCCGAGCCAGACCTTGAAGCGGCCGGTCACGACCTCCCCGTTGTTGGGCCAGCCGATATAGGCGTAGGCGTCCTTCGGTGCCGGCCGGCGCTCGGCGGCGGTGGCCGTGACGGCGATGAGGGAAACCAGTCCCGCGGCGAGGCCGGCGACCAGGGCGTTCGATCTCATGGCGAGCCTTTCCGGTTTTCAGCGGACCGTGATCGTGATCCTGTTGGACGTCACCGGCGGGTCGTGCGGCACGTGGTCGGCATCGCCCAGCAGGGTCTGGAGCGTGTGCTGGCCGGGCGGAAGCTCCAGCCGGGCCTCGGTCTGGCCGCCGCCGAAATGCAGGTGATTGCGGTCGTTGGGAATGGGCTCGTCGAGCGGCGGCAGGTCCCGGTCGATGATCAGGTGATGGTGCCCGGTATTCTCCCGCCGTACCCCGGCGGGCGCCACGCCGTAGTTCTGGAGCCCCATGCGGACCCACAGCTTGCCGCCCTCGATCACGGCGCCGTTGGGCGGCCAGATGATGTAGGCCCGGGCGTCCTTGGGGGCCGTCATCCGCCTTGCCGGCGCGGCGGGCTGGGCCGGGGGTGCCGCGTCCTGATGGCCAGCCCCGTGGCCGGTGCCGTGGCCGGCGTCCTGGGCGGTGGCGACGGTGGGGAACGCGGCGGCGCAGGCGAGAAGGAGTGCGGCAGCTCGACTGATCATTTCAACTCCTGCGGCGGCTTCCTGTCGATCCTTGCGGGCGCTGGGCCGATTGTCGGACAGGATCGAACAAAGTTAAAATGCCCTTGGGGTCGGGAGTCTTCTGGATAGGTCGATCCCGCCCGGTCGGGTATTTCAGTTCACGCGGGCGAACTGGACGCGGCGGTTCATCTTGTCGAAGGCGTTCTCGGCGAGCGGCCGGGCCTCGCCCATGCCGACGGCCTGGATACGGGAACCTGCGATCCCGTGCTTCGCGGCCAGATACTCGGCGACGGCCCGGGCCCGCCTCTCCGACAGGACCTGGTTGTAGGCGTCGCTGCCGGACGCGTCGGTATGGCCCTCGACCTTGACGCGGAGATCGGGCGCGTCGCGCAGGACCTGCCCGACCGCGTCGATGTAGTCGAAGGACTCGGCCGGGATGACGGCTGAGTCGAAGGCGAAGTTGATGCGGAAGCCGAAGGCTTTCGCGTCCACTTCAGGAGCCGGCGGGGCCGCGGCGACCTCGGCACGGGGCATGGGAGCCTCGGCGACGGCGGGAACGACCTGCTGGGCGGATGCCACGGCCGGTTCCGGGATTGATGCCGATACCGGCGGCGAGTAGCTGGCGGGGGCCGGTGCGGGCGCCGCGTTCTGGGCGGCCTTGCCGGCGGCGCCGACGATCTCGATGCTGCGGTAGCGCGGCGCCGGGGCGCTCAGCAGTTCCTGGACCTCGGAAACGGTGGGCGGGCGGTCGAACATCCTGACCTCGGCCGCGCCGCCCGGCGAAGCCAGGGCCGGGGCGAGCAGGACGGCGGCGGTGGCGGCGAGGCGGCGGGCGAAGGCGCTGTTCATGTCCGGTCTCCATGGCGGGGCGTTGGCCTGTGCATGGAGGGGAAGCTAACCGCGGCGGCGGCGCCGCGCAGTGAACGGGTTCACCAATCGTTTATTTGGACGTAGGTCGGCCTCGGCCGAAGGCCGACGCCGACAACGTGGCCGGAGAGTCGATGTAATGTGTCGGCGTTCGCCCTGACGGGCGAAGGCCGACCTACGGCTGGCCGCCACTTATTCAACCGTGGCAGGCGAGGACGGCGCCGGCGAGGTAGAGGGAGCCGCAGATCATCACGCGGGTCGGCCCAGCGGCGCGCGCCATGAGTTCGGCAAGGGCCTCCTCCACGCCGGCGGCCGGCTTGGCGTCGGCGATGCCGGCGGCGCGCGCGGCCTCCGCCGCGGCCTGCGGCGGGAGGGAGGCTTCCTCGCCCGGAACGGCGACCGCGCGGAGCAGCGGCGCGTGGGGGGCCAGCGGCCGCAGGAAGTCGGCCGGCTCCTTGGTCGCGAGCATGCCGAAGATCAGGTTGAGCGGCAGCCCGTCGGCCGAGGCCCAGCGGGCGGCCTGGGCGCCCAGCACCTCGCCGGCGGAATCATTGTGCCCGCCGTCCAGCCATAGCTCCCATCCCGGGGGCAGCCGGTCCACCAGGGGGCCGCGCGTCAGCCGCTGGAGCCGGCCGGGCCACGAGACTTCCGCCAGGCCGCGCACCACCGCCGCGTCGGGTACCCGGGGGCCGGGCAGATGGTCGAGGCAGGCCAGCGCCACCCCGGCATTGACGATCTGGTGTGCGCCCGGCAGCGCCGGCAGCGGCAGGTCGGCGCGTCGGCCGGGTCCCTCGAACCGGAAGCCGTCCGCCACCGGCGCGACCGTCCAGTCCTCCCCCGCGGCATGGAGCGGGGCGCCGATCGCGGCGGACCTGGCGCGGAAGACCGCCATGGCCTCTTCCGCCGGCTGCGGCGCCACGACGGCGGGAACGCCCGGCTTCATGATGCCGGCCTTCTCGCCCGCGATGGCGGACAGGGTCGGGCCGAGGAACTGCATGTGGTCGTAGGAGATGCGGGTCAGCGCCGTCACCGCCGGGCGGTCGATCACGTTGGTGCTGTCGAGCCGGCCGCCCAGCCCGGTCTCCAGCAGGAGCACGTCGGCCGGCACGCGGGAGAAGGCCAGCATGGCGGCCGCGGTCGTGATCTCGAAATAGGTGATCGGCTCGCCCCGGTTCGCCGCCTCGCACTCTTCCAGGGTGGCGGCGAGATGGTCGTCGGCGATCAGGTCCCCGGCCAGCCGGATGCGCTCGTGGAATCGTACCAGATGGGGCGAGGTATAGACATGGACGCGCCGTCCCGCCGCCTCCAGGAAGGCCCGCAGGAAGGCGATGGTCGATCCCTTGCCGTTGGTCCCCGCCACATGGACCACCGGCGGCAGCCGCAGGTGCGGGCTGCCGACGGCTTCCAGCATCCGGAGGGTCCGGCCGAGCGACAGGTCGATGACCTTGGGGTGAAGGTGCTTCAGCCGGTCCAGGACCGGATCGGCACGCTCACCGCTCGGGACGATCACCGGGGGCGACGGCGGCCGGGGCGCCGTTGGGGGCTGGCTCAACTGTCTCACCGCTCTGGGGTTGCGCAGGGGCCGGGGCCGCCGGTTCGGGCTCGACCGCGTCCACCGGCTCGGCCTCGGTCGGGGCAGCCTTGGCCGTCGCGGCGGGCGCCTCTGCCTCCGGCTTCGGCAGGGGAACGATCTCGGCGGAGGGACCGGGCCGGACCAGCAGGTCGAGCACCCGGATCAGCGTGGCCCTGAGGTCCTTGCGGTGGACAACCATGTCCACCATGCCATGCTCCATCAGGTATTCGGACCGCTGGAAGCCTTCGGGCAGGGTCTCGCGGATGGTGTCCTCGATCACGCGGGCGCCGGCGAAGCCGATCTGCGCGCCCTTCTCGGCGATGTGCAGGTCGCCCAGCATCGCGAAGGAGGCCGTGACGCCGCCGGTGGTCGGATCGGTCAGGACGACGATGTAGGGAAGCCCCGCCTCCTTCACCATCTGAACCGCGATGGTGCTGCGCGGCATCTGCATCAGCGACAGGATGCCTTCTTGCATGCGGGCGCCGCCGGAGGACGGCACCACGACCAGCGGCGCCTCCTGGAGGACGGCGAGCCGTGCCGCGGCCAGCAGCCCCTCGCCCACCGCGATCCCCATGGAACCGCCCATGAAGCCGAAGTCGAAGGCGGCGATGACGGTCGGGATGCCGCCCATCCTGCCGTGGGCGACCTGGATCGCGTCGCTCTTGCCGGTCTTGGCCTGGGCTTCCTTCAGGCGGTCGGTGTAGCGCTTCTGGTCGCGGAAGCGCAGCGGATCGACCGTCACCTTGGGCAGCTCGATGACCTGGTAGTCGTCGTCGTCGAACAGCGTCTTCAGCCGCTTGTCGGCATCCAGGCGCATGTGGAAGCCGCAGTGCTGGCAGACATGGAGGTTCTCTTCCAGGTCGCGGTGGAAGATCATCGCCTCGCAGTTGGCGCACTTGTGCCAGAGATTGTCCGGCACTTCCTTCTTGGTGTAGAGCGCGCGGATCTTGGGGCGGACGAAATTGGTAAGCCAGTTCATGGTTCGGGGTCTTCGCCGTTCGTGGAGGCTGAATGCTTGGAGGCGGATTGCTCGGGAGGCTGGGTGCTTGGGGGCCGGTCCCTGGGAAGCTTGCCTGGAAAGCGTACCTGGAGGCGGATGCCTCGAGGTCAGCCGCGCGCGGCGCGGACGCCGTCGGACAGGGTTCGCACGAAGGCCAGTACGTCGTCGACCAGTCCGGGAGCGGGCGAGCCGTTCTCGTCCAGGTTGGCGGCGATTCGGTTGACGATGGCCGACCCGACCACGGCCGCGTCGGCGAGCCGGGCGACGGAGGCGGCGGCTGCCGGCGTGGTGATGCCGAAACCCACGGCCACCGGCAGGTCGGTATGGCGGCGCAGCCGTTCGACGGCGGCGGAGATCGCCTCGTCGGTGGCGGCGCCCGCGCCGGTGATGCCGGCGATCGAGACGTAGTAGATGAAGCCGCTGGTGTTCTCCAGCACGGCCGGCAGGCGCCGGTCGTCGGTCGTGGGCGTCGCCAGCCGGATGAAGTTGACGCCGGCCGCCAGCGCCGGCAGGCACAGCTCGACGTCCTCCTCCGGCGGCAGGTCGACCACGATCAGTCCGTCCACGCCGGCGGCCCGCGCGTCGGTCAGGAAGCGGTCGACGCCGTAGGCGTAGATGGGATTGTAATAGCCCATCAGGATGATCGGCGTCTCGGCGTCCGTCAGGCGGAATTCCTCCACCAGCCGCAGCGTGCCGCGCAGGGTCATGCCGGACTTGAGCGCCCGCAGGGACGAGGCCTGGATCGACGGGCCGTCGGCCATGGGATCGGTGAAGGGCATGCCCAGCTCGATCACGTCGGCGCCGGCGCCCGGAAGGCCCTGGACCAGCTTGAGGCTGGTGGCGTAGTCGGGATCGCCGGCGCTGACGAAGGTCACCAGCCCGCCGCGCCCCTCGCGCTTCAGGGTCTCGAACCGGGCGGCGAGCCGCCCGCTGTCGGCCGCGCGGCTGGAATGAGCCCGGCCGGAAAGAGCTTGGCCGGATTGGGCGGCCACGGCCGCCGCGGTGTCGCCATGGTCGATGGCAGCGCTCATATCTTGACCCCCAGGGCGTCCGCCACGGTAAAGATGTCCTTGTCGCCCCGGCCGCACAGGTTCATCACCAGCAGGTGATCCTTGGGCAGGGTCGGCGCCAGCTTGGTGACGGCGGCCAGCGCGTGTGACGGCTCCAGCGCCGGGATGATGCCTTCCAGGCGCGAGCACATCTGGAAGGCGTCCAGCGCCTCGTTGTCGGTGGCCGAGATATACTCGACCCGGCCGACATCGTGCAGCCAGGAATGCTCCGGCCCGATGCCGGGATAGTCGAGGCCCGCCGAGATCGAGTGGCCCTCGGTGATCTGGCCGTCCTCGTTCTGGAGCAGGTATGTGCGGTTGCCGTGCAGGACGCCGGGGCGCCCGCCGGTCAGCGAGGCGGCGTGGGCACCGGTCTCGATGCCGTGGCCGGCAGCCTCGACCGCGACCATGCGGACGGTCGGCTCGTCCAGGAACGGATAGAACAGGCCCATGGCGTTGGAGCCGCCGCCGATGCAGGCGACCAGGCTGTCTGGCAGCCGCCCCTCGGCGGCCATCATCTGCTCCCGCACTTCCTCCCCGATGACGGACTGGAAGTCGCGCACCATGGCCGGATAGGGGTGCGGGCCGGCGACGGTGCCGATGATGTAGAAGGTGTCGTCGACATTGGTCACCCAGTCGCGGAGCGCCTCGTTCATGGCGTCCTTGAGGGTGCGCGAGCCGGAGCTGACCGGCTTGACTTCCGCCCCCAGCAGCTTCATCCGGAAGACGTTGGGCTTCTGCCGCTCGATGTCGGTCTCGCCCATGTAGATCGTGCAGGGAAGGTCGAACAGGGCGCAGACCGTGGCGGTCGCGACGCCGTGCTGGCCGGCCCCGGTCTCCGCGATGATGCGGCGCTTGCCCATCCGCTTGGCCAGCAGGATCTGGCCCATGCAGTTGTTGATCTTGTGGGCGCCGGTGTGGTTCAGCTCGTCCCGCTTGAAATAGACCTTGGCGCCGCCGAACCGCGCGGTCAGCCGCTCGGCGAGGTACAGCGGGCTGGGCCGGCCGACATAATGCGTCAGGTAATGGCGCAGCTCCGCCTTGAAGGCGGGATCGACCTTGGCGGCGTTGTAGGCCTGCTCGACCTCCAGGATCAGGGGCATCAGCGTCTCGGCGACGAAGCGTCCGCCATAGATGCCGAAATGCCCGTGCTCGTCGGGACCGGAACGGTAGGTGTTCAGCCGCTGCATCACGCTACCCAGCTGGTCGCCGGGCTGCCCGTCGCCGGCCGCGGTTGCGGTCGGGGCGGCGGACATGGTGGAAGTCGGCGTGTTGGTGGTCGGAGATGTCACTGCTATAACTCTCGTGCCTTCCGGGAGCGGCCACCATAGCCGCGCGCCATCTGTTTTTAAAGGATGATGCGCATGAGATCGGCGCGACGCAGGGCAGCCTTGCCCAGCGGCGGCGGATTCCCCATCTAGGGATAGGGCAGCGCCGACCGGGGCTGCCGCCGGGGTGCCGGTTCCGGGCCCGCATAGCTACTCGCTCGCTGGAGGAGGATGCCGCGTGACGACACGATTGTCCCTTTTCAACAGCCCGCTCCTGCTGGGTTTCGACCAGTTCGAGCGGACGCTCGACCGGATTTCGAAGAACTCGGCGGAGGGATATCCGCCTTACAACATCGAACAGATCGGCGAGGACGGCCTGCGCATCACGCTGGCGGTGGCAGGCTTCACCATGGACGACCTGACGGTCCAGACCGAGGACAACCAGCTCGTCATCCGGGGCCGCCAGACCGACGACAAATCGCGGATATACCTTCATCGCGGGATCGCGGCGCGCCAGTTCCAGCGCAGCTTCGTCCTGGCGGAGGGGATCGACGTGGTCGGCGCCACCCTGGACAACGGCCTGCTTCACATCGACCTGAAGCGCCCGATCCCGGAGCCGAAGGTGCGGACCATCGCGATCCAGCAGCCGGCCGGCGGGCTGGACGACGGCGCCACCGCCCGGACGATCGACGTGACGCCCGAGACGGGGCGTTCCTAGGCCAGGGGTTCCGGGCCGGTTGGTCAGAGGCGGCACGGCAGCACAAATCGCCCCGCGGCATGTTGTCCTTGTAGGAACACGGGCCGGACCCGTTGTGAGATGATCGCGGGCCGCGCCCTTTCCAGCCGGGAATGCGGGCTGCGCCCGCCGGACAGTTTCGTAGCAATTCGTTATAGAAAGACCTGAAATCATGAATATCAGCCCGAACTCTTTGCGCCAGATCTCCAGCCAGGACTTCGTGGCATTCGGCGTCAACGACCTGGCCTATATCAAGGTGGTCGACGTCGACGGCTCCACCGGCTACGCGATCCACGCCGCCGACGGCACGCCCCTGACCGTGATGCCCGAGCGCGAAGCCGCCTTCGCGGCCGTCCGCCAGCACGAGCTGGAGCCCGTCAGTGTCCACTGACGCGCGGGCATTGGCGCGCGGGAAGCCGGTGCCGGTGGCTTGAAGGCCGCCGCACCGGGGGCCGGTCACGCGGCCCGAACCGTCGGCGGCAGGATCGGCGGAACATCCCAGGCAGCCGACAGCGACGTGGTGACGAACAGGCCGGCGGTTCGGCGGGAAGTGCGGCGGAGGGAATTGCCGCCGGGGCCGGGCACGTTTAGGCGCAGGAAGTCCGGCTTGCCGCCGCGCCGGCCCCGCGCCGGGTCGGCCTTCGCGGCGGGGTCGGCAGTTCCCGGGGCGCCGGCCTTCAGGTCCCTCTGCGCCGGGTCACTATCCGAGGTCGCTCTCTGCATCTGCGCCGCCGGCTGGGTGGCCTCCTCCGCCGTGACGGGAATGTCCAGCATCGCGCCGCGCAGCTTGAGGCGCAGTTCGACGGCCCGCAGCGCCAGCGCCAGCGATTTCTTCTCCAGCGCTTACAGGGAAAGCGATCCGGGAGCCATGGTGGGGCTTACCCATCTGCCGGGAACTCTCTCGGTCCAGGCGCGGCGGGAGCATGGGGTGCCAAAAGGCGCTCCATCTAACGGGATCGTGCCCAAGGAAACCATGAAGGAATAGTTCTCCGACGTGTGGCGCTCCGCGTTGGAACCGGCCGATGGGGAGTTGGTGGAAGCCACGCCGGACGATTACGCGGAATGGGCCGAAACAGCCGCCGCCGCATGACATGCCGGGGACGCATGTAATCCTGATCGATCGGGAACTCGCCGTGTCCGTGAAGGATGCCGGCAGGCAGATCGCCGGCCTGTTCGACCTGCTGGAGGGCGGCAGAAGATACCTGGAAGGCAAGAGGCTGACGGACTATACCGGAGGCGTGTTCATCTACACGCCCAAGGCGCGCCGGGGCTAACTTGAACCGGCCCCGGCGGGCGCGTCGTTTATGTACACGTGCGCATAGATCCGGCCTTCGCGACGATCATCGGGCTGTGGCTTCCGGAGCGTCCTCTCGGAGCTTGCACATCTGCGTGCCCTTACTCCGGCCGGAACCCGGCCGCTGGCCGAGGACTTGGTGCGCGAGGGGAGGGATGAACGGTGACAACCGTGCCCTACAGCCTTGGTCAGGAGCGGAGATTGCCGAAGGCATCGGCCACGATCTCGTAGGACCGCAAGCGTGCCGCGTGGTCGAAGACCATGCCGCTGACCATGATCTCGTCGGCGGCGGTGTCCTCCAGCAGGGCTTCCAGGCCGGCGCGGACGGTTTCCGGAGACCCGACGATGGAGCCGCGGAGCTGGCTTTCCACGGCGGCGCGCTCGCGCTCGGACCACAGCTCGTCCATGTCGTCCACCGGCGGGGCGATCCGCATGGGATGGCCGCGGACCAGGTTCAGGAAGCTCTGCTGGTGGGAGGTGAACAGGCGCCGGGCCTCCTCGTCGCTTTCCGCGGCCACCACGTTGATGCCGACCATGGCGTAAGGCTGCGACAGGACTTCCGACGGGCGGAAGGCGCGCCGGTACAGGTCGAGGGCCGGCAGCGTGTTGGCCGGCGAGAACTGGCGCGCGAAGGAGAACGGCAGCCCGAGCTGACCGGCGAGCTGGGCGCTGAAGCCGCCGGAGCCGAGCAGCCAGATTGGGATGTCCATCCCCTCCCCCGGGATCGCCCGGACCCGCTGGCCGGGGACGGCCGGGCGGAAATAGGCCCGCAGTTCGGCCAGGAGCTGCGGGAACTCTTCGCCGGTCTGGTTGAGGTCGCGGCGCAGCGCGTGGGCGGTCACCTGGTCGGTGCCGGGCGCGCGGCCGAGGCCCAGGTCGATCCGGCCGGGATAGAGGGACTCAAGCGTGCCGAACTGCTCGGCCACCACCAGGGGAGCGTGGTTCGGCAGCATGATCCCGCCGGAGCCGACGCGGATGCGTTCGGTCCCGCCGGCGACATGGCCGATCAGCACGGCGGTCGCCGAGCTGGCGACGCCGGGGATGTTGTGGTGCTCCGCCAGCCAGTAGCGGTTATAGCCCCAGCGGTCGGCGTGCCGCGCGAGGTCGAGCGTGCAGCGGTAGGAGTCGGCCGGAGTCGCCCCTTCCACCAGAGGCGACAGGTCCAGAACCGAAACGGGGGTTTCGGACAGCTTGTTCATGATTTTCATCCAATCGATCCCGGTCGCGGGAGTCAGTCCATGACCGAGGAGTCTTCGCGGAAGGAATGGCCGGGCCAGAGGTCGGGCGCGGCGCGGGCGTATTGCGGTGGGAAGGCGACCTGCCCGCCCAGCTCGCGGGCGGCGCGCCAGCCCCAGTGCGGCTCGTCGAGGACGGTGCGGGCGAGCGCCACCATGTCGGCCTCGCCGCTGGCGACGATCCGCTCCGCCTGCTTCGGCTCGACGATCAGGCCGACGGCCATGGTGGGGATTTCGGCCTCGCGACGGACGCGGGCCGCGAAGGGCACCTGATATCCGGGCGAGGTCGGGATCTTGATGCCCAGTGTGACGCCGCCGCTGGAGCAGTCGATGAAGTCGCAGCCACGGGCCTTGAGCAGCTTGGCGAAGGCGATGGACTCCTCGATGGTCCAGCCGCCGTCCACCCAGTCCGACGCGCTGATCCGGATGCCGAGCGGCCGGTCGGACGGCCAGACCTCGCGGACGGCGTCGAAGACTTCCAGCGGGAAGCGGGTGCGGCCGTCGAAGTCGCCGCCATACGAGTCCTCGCGCCGGTTGGCGAGAGGCGACAGGAAGGAATGCAGCAGGTAGCCGTGGGCGCCATGGAGCTCCATCAGGTCGAAGCCCAGCCGGGCGGCCCGTGTGGCGGTCGCCACGAAGCCATCGCGCACGCGCCGGAAGTCTTCCGCCTCGAAGGCGCGCGGGGCCGGCCAGCCTTCGGCGAACGGGATCGTGGAGGGGGCGATGGTCTGCCACTCGCCCTGCCCCGCCGGCAGCGACCGGCCGCCTTCCCAGGGGCGCTGGGCCGACGCCTTGCGGCCGGCATGGCTGACCTGGATGCCCAGCTTGGCGGTGCCGTAACGCCGCACGGCCGCCATGACGCGGGCCAGAGCCGCCTCGTTCTCGTCGCTGTAAAGGCCGAGATCGCCGGGGGTGATGCGGCCGGCCGCCTCGACCGCCGTGGCTTCCAGGATCAGCAGGGAGGCGCCGGAGTTCGCCAGCATGCCGAGATGCATCACGTGCCAGTCGTTGGCGTTGCCGTCCTCCGCGCTGTACTGGCACATCGGCGATACGACGATGCGGTTGGCGAAAGTGACGCCGGCAAGGTCGATCGGCGTGAACAGGCTGCTGGTCATGGCAAGTCTTTCTCCCTGGGGACGGTTTGGCGCCAAGCGTTTCACATGGCTACGGTAACCGCCGGGGAGAAGGTTCGGACGCGCATGGCTGCCCGGCCGGAGCCGGGAAACCGGAGGGGCGGCGTCCCGCCGCCCATGGTGCGCGGGACGCGCACCCTCCCGGGCATCTTCCTACTCCGCGGCGGCGCGGCCGTAGCGGTCGGGGACGTAGAGGCGGTCGCGCCAGAAGCCGCGGGTGTCGATGACGATCTTGTTCAGCAACTCCTTGGCCTCGATGGCGCGGAACTCCGCATGGTCCACCAGCAGGACGGCGATGTCGGCCTCCGCCAAGGCTTCGGACATGTCGCAGAAGCTCAGGTTGCCGAACTCGGCCAGCTCCCGGGGCAGGCGCGCCACGTGGGGCTCCACCGCGAGCACCTTGCCCAGCCCTTCCCGGGCGATGTGGGCGGTGATCTCCAGCGCCGGGCTCTCCCGCAGATCGTCCACGTTGGGCTTGTAGGTCAGGCCCAGGCAGGCGATCACCGGGTCCTTGAAGCGCTGGGCGTGGCGTCGGATGCGCTCGATGATGTGGAGCGGCTTGGAATCGTTGACCTCACGCGCGGTGCGGATCAGGCGCGACGCCTCCGGCGCGCCGTCCACGATGAACCAGGGGTCCACCGCGATGCAGTGGCCGCCGACGCCGGGGCCGGGCTGGAGGATCTTGACGCGGGGATGGCGGTTCGACAGCTCGATCACCCGCCAGACGTCCAGGCCCATGCCGTCGCAGATCATCGACAGTTCGTTGGCGAAGGCGATGTTGACGTCGCGGTAGGCGTTCTCGGTCAGCTTGACCAGCTCGGCGGTGTTGGCGTCGGTCATCAGGCAGGCGCCCTTGACGAAGATCCGGTAGAGCTGGTCGGCGCGGGCGGCGCAGGCCGGGGTCAGGCCGCCGATGATGCGGTCGTTCTCGACCAGCTCCAGCACCATGCGGCCGGGCAGGATGCGCTCCGGGCAATAGGCGATGCGGATGTCGGAGCGCTCGCCCGCCGCGTGGGGGAAGGTCAGGTCCGGGCGCAGCTCGGCGAGCTGGCGCGACAGCCGGGCCGAGGTGCCGACCGGCGAGGTCGATTCCAGGACGATCAGGTTGCCGGCTTCCAGCACCGGGGCGATGGACCGGGCGGCCGCGTCGATATAGCCGAGGTCGGGCCGCTTGTCCTCCGTCAGGGGGGTGGGCACCGCGATGATGAAGGCTTCGGCCGGCTCCGGCGTCACGACGGCGCGCAGCTTGCCGGTCATGACCGCGGCGCGGACCAGCATGTCCAGGTCGGGCTCGCTGAAATGGACCTTGCCCTGGGTGATCATGGAGACGGCGTGCTCGTTGACGTCCACCCCGATCACCTCCACCCCGCGGCTGGCGAGCGTGGCGGCGGTGGGCAGACCGATATAGCCGAGGCCGATGATCGCGACGCGCGAGAACTTATGCTGCACGGGTCAGCTCCTGGAGGATTCGTTGGGCGGCGAAGCCGTCGCCGTAGGGATTGTGGGCGCGCCGGGCCTCGGCATAGGCCCGCTCGTCGTCGAGCAGGCGCCGCGCCGCGCCGACGATGCGGTCGATGTCGGTGCCGACAAGCTGGACCGTGCCGGCCTCGACCGCTTCCGGACGCTCGGTCACGTCGCGCATCACCAGCACCGGCTTGCCCAGGGAGGGCGCCTCCTCCTGGAGGCCGCCGCTGTCGGTGACGATCAGGGTCGAGCGCTCCATCAGGTGGACGAAGGGCAGATAGTCCTGGGGCTCGATCAGGTGGATGCCGGGACGGTCGCCCAGCAGGCGCATCACCGGCTCGCGGACATTGGGGTTGAGGTGGACCGGATAGACGACCGCCGTGTCGCCCCGGTCGGCGAGCCGCGCCAGGGCGTGGCAGATCCGTTCGAAACCGCCGCCGAAGCTCTCACGCCGGTGCGCAGTGACCAGGATCACCCGCTTGCCCCCGGACAGGAACGGGAAGCGGGCGTCCATCTCGCGGGCAAGGCCGGCGTCGCCGCGCAGCCGGCCGACGGTGTGCAGCAGCGCGTCGATGACCGTGTTGCCGGTGACCAGGATGCGGCGGTTCCCCAGCCCCTCGCGCAGCAGGTTGTCGCGGGAGCTGGCCGTGGGCGCGAACAGCAGGTCGGCCATGCTGTCGATGACCTTGCGGTTCATCTCCTCCGGCCAGGGCTGTTGGAGGTCGCCGGTGCGAAGCCCCGCCTCGACGTGGGCCACGGGGATGCGGGCGTAGAAGGCGGCCAGCGTCGCGGCCATGGCCGTGGTGGTGTCGCCGTGGACCAGCACCCGGTCGGGCTTGATCTCGGCGAACAGCCGGGTCAGGCCGGTCAGCACCGCCGTGGTGATATCCGCCAGGGTCTGGCCCGGCTTCATGATGTCGAGGTCGTGGTCCGGCACGATCCGGAACAGGGCCAGCACCTGGTCGAGCATGCTCCGGTGCTGCCCGGTGACGCAGACCAGGCTTTGGACATCGGGAGCCCCGTCGAGCGCGCGGATGACCGGAGCCATCTTGATCGCTTCAGGGCGCGTGCCGATGACCGAGAGTATTTTCCGCATCCGTCCTGACCGCTGGCGGGCGGCCGGAGCAGCGCCCCGGCCTGTAGCTTCAGTCAGGAAAATTGCTCGACCACGGTCGTCGCGGTCAATGCCGCCTAAGGTCGTTTCCCGAAGGAACCCAGGCGAGAACGGGTTACCACTGTGCCGGGCTTGGGATTTGGAAGTGTTTGCTTTGCATTTTACTTATTTTCATTTGCCCGGTGAAAGTCCGGATATGAGGACTATTCAATCCATCGGGTGGGCGGGACGGCGGGTCGTCGGCCAGGGCTCGCCGATGTCTTGAAGGCGGCAGACCCAGCCCGAGGCTTCCAGCTTGATGCAGCCGCCACCGGAGAAATGCAGGGCGACGCCGCCGTCCATGCCCTCCAGCGCCAGCAGGGCCAGCATCTGGCGGCGCTGGTGCAGGTCGATGCCCTTGGTCTTCACCGCGGTCACGCCGTCGAAGCAGATGCCGCAATTGGTCCGCTCGAACGGGACCGTGATGTCGTCGCCGTCGTCGCCGTCATAACTGGCATCCACCGGGCTGGCATCGGCCGCGGCATCCGGAAGGTCGGGCGGAGGGTCCTCGACCGCGCTCTCCCATTTGAAGCGGTTGGCGACCATGACGAAGCGGTTGTCTTCCGGAAGGAAGCACATCTCGCCGATCGGCACGATGGCGTCCTGGAGAATTCCGGAAATGACCTGGAGGTCTTCGCGGTCCTCCGCGCGTAGCTTCATCGGGGCACTCATGGGTGTCGTCTCGCCTGCAGGGGGTACTGAGTCCTCCCGCATATAGGCAGGGATCAGCCCGCCTTCACCCTCTCGATGTCCGCGCCGCAGGCCGACAGCTTCTCCTCCAGCCGTTCGTAGCCGCGATCCAGGTGGTAGACCCGGTTGACCTCGGTCTCGCCGTCGGCGGCGAGGCCGGCCAGGACCAGCGAGACGGACGCGCGCAGGTCGGTCGCCATGACCGGCGCGCCGGTCAGCCGCGGCACGCCGCGGATCAGGGCGGAGGCGCCGTGGACGGTGATCTTGGCGCCCATGCGCGCCAGCTCCGGCGCGTGCATGAAGCGGTTCTCGAAGATCGTCTCGGTGATCATGGCGGCACCGTCGGCGACGCACATCAGCGCCATCATCTGGGCCTGGAGGTCGGTCGGGAAGCCGGGGAACGGCTCGGTCATGACGTCGACGCCGGTCATGACGCCGTTGGCCCGCGCCACGCGGAAGCCGCGCTCGGTCTCGGTGAAGGAGATGCCGGCGCCGCCCAGCACCTTGGTCACGGACTGGAGATGCTCCAGCCGGCCGTTGATCAGTTCCAGGTCGCCGCCGGTGATCGCGGCGGCCATGGCGTAGGTGCCGGTCTCGATCCGGTCGGGCACGATGGTGTGGTAGGCGCCGTGCAGCCGGTCCTTGCCCTGGATGCGCAGCGTGTCGGTGCCCAACCCCTCGATCTCGGCGCCCATGGCGATCAGGCAGCGGGCGAGGTCGGTCACCTCCGGCTCGCGGGCGGCGTTGACCAGCACGGTCTCGCCCTTGGCGAGCGAGGCGGCCATCAGCAGGTTCTCGGTCGCCCCGACCGACACCGTGGGGAAGACGATCCGGGCGCCGTGCAGGCCGTTGGGGGCGGAGGCCAGGATGTAGCCGCCCTCCAGCTCGATCCGGGCGCCCATCTCGACGAGGCCCTTGATGTGCAGGTCGACCGGCCGGGCGCCGATCGCGCAGCCGCCGGGCAGCGACACCTTGGCGATGCCGCAGCGGGCGACCAGCGGCCCCAGCACCAGGACGCTGGCGCGCATCTTGCGGACCAGGTCATAGGGGGCGGTGGTGCTGGTGATCTCCCGCGTGGTCAGCTCGATCACGCGGCCGGCGGCGCCGTCCTGGGGAGCGGAGCCGTCCATGCCGAATACGACGCCGTGCTGGGCCAGCAAGTTGGCCAGCGTGGTGATGTCGGCCAGGTGGGGAAGCTGGGCGAGCGTCAGGGTCTCGTCGGTCAGCAGGCTGGCCGTCATCAGGGGCAGCGCCGCGTTCTTCGCGCCGCCGACCGCCAGGCTGCCGCGCAACGGCCGGCCGCCGCGAATCCGGATCTTGTCCATGGGTTGTTCAATTCACCTTGATGGGAGCGGCGACTATCTAGGACGGCTATGGTTAATGGACCGTTGATCACACCGGCGGCCCATCATGCCACGCCGCCGTGCCCTTCGGGGGTATCACGAAAATCAGGGCGCGCCCGCGCTTCTACCCGACGCCAGGGCGAAGCTCAAGGGTCGCCGTCCTCTTCCCGTCCCGGAGAAGCCGGGTCCGGAGCGGCCGGAACGCCGGACTGGCGCCGCTCCCGCGCCTGCTCCTTGCGCTTGCGCAGGTTCTCCCGGAGGGCGGCGGCCTGCCGCTCCTGCCGGGTGGGGCCGGGCACGCCGGGGGGCTTCGAAGGAGGCTGGTCATCGGTCATCTCGGCCCCGATCATCAGGCCAGGGGGATCAGGCCAAAGGGATCACGAACGGCCAGCGTCGTCGAGCGGCTGGCAGGCGTCGGCGACGTCGCGAAGGCTGCCGCAGGCGTCGATGCCGCCCATGGGGGTGAAGCGCATCATCACCCTGCCCTCGCTCTCCCGGCGCGACGAACGCGCGGAGAGCCGCGGCACGTCCACGTCCTCCTCGTCGATGCTGGCGATCTCGTAACTGACGGCCGCCGCGCGGACGGTCTCTATGCGTGCCGGCTCCGCGACGGCGGCGACCTGCACGGTCTCTCGCACCGGCTGCGACGGCTTGGCCGGGGGAACGGGGTTCGGCCGGTCGGCGGCCGCGACCAGGACGGGCGCCGCCGGGATACCGTCGGTGCCGCGCGGCGCGGTCCGGCCGACCACGGGAGCCAGCGCCGCCATGTAAAGGCGGGTCTCGCGGGGCAGCCGCTGGCGGCCGGCCTGGACCGCGCTGTAGCAGGCCGGGCCGCAATTGTAGGCGGCCAGGAAGCCGGGGCTGCCGAACTGGTCGTACATCTCGCGGATATAGGCGGTGCCGGCCATGATGTTGTCGTGCGGATCGGTCGGGGACGGCCCCAGGCCGTGGCGCTCGCTCAGCTCGGCATAGGTCGCCGGCATGACCTGCATCAGGCCGATGGCGCCGGCCGGGCTGGTGATGGGCCGGCCATTGACGGTGGCGCGCCCGCCGCTCTCCCGATGCATGACCGCCCTGATCCACTGCTCCGGGACGTCGAAGCGCTCGGCCGCCTCGGCGATCAGGTCCCGCCAGGGATCCTTGGGATCGGGCGGCAGGGCCGGCGCCGGGGCGAGCGCCGCGACCTGGACGGGCTCCATCGCCGAAGGACCCGAAGCGCCGATCTGGCCGGTGCTCGCGCAACCCGAGACAAGCCCCCCCAAAAGGAGTACCATGGACGCCTTCACCCCAAAACTTGAACAGATCTGCCGGCGTCCCTGGTTACGCTTGTCAGTCATGGGGTTGCGCCTCTTTCTTAAGGTTTCGTTTGAAGCTTGCCTCCCCTGGCTTACTGATACGGCGGCAACACTGTCAAGCGACAAACACCTCGAAATTGCCGTTTCTATGCCTTTCTTCAGACAGATTCCGGGCTGGGGACTGGTCGTTGGATGAGCCAGTCCAAAATGTCGCAGAGAACAAAAATAGAAGATCGAGGGGACGGCGACGTTTCGACTCTCCGATTCGCAGGGTGATCGGAGCCTTTCGCCGCCGCTGGGAGCGCTATTCCCGGGCCCGCGCGTTAATACTTCAGCCGAGGCCGAGGACGTCTCGCATGGAATAGAGGCCGGGCGGCTGGCCATGGGCCCAGAGCGCCGCGCGGACGGCACCGACTGCGTAGATCTGCCGGTCGTTGGCCCGGTGGCCCAGCTCGATCCGCTCCCCCTCCCCCGCGAAGACGACGCTGTGGTCGCCGACGACGTCGCCGCCGCGCATGACGGCGAAGCCGATGTCGCCGCGGCGCCGCTCGCCGGTGTGTCCGTCGCGCACGCGCGCCGAGACCGCGTCGAGATCGACGCCCCGCCCCGCCGCCGCCGCCCGCCCCAGGCCCAGCGAGGTGCCCGACGGCGCATCGACCTTATGGCGGTGGTGCATCTCCAGGATCTCGATGTCGAAGTCCGGCCCCAGCGTCCGGGCGACCTGCTCGACCAGGACCATCAGCAGGTTGACGCCGAGGCTCATGTTCGGCGCGTGGACGATGCGGGTGTGCTGCGCCGCCTTGCGCAACGCTTCCGTCTGGGCGGGATTGAGGCCGGTGGTCCCGACGACATGGACCGTCCTGGCCTGCGCCGCCAGGGCGGCATGCCGCTCGGTGGCCTCCGGGCGGGTGAAGTCGATCACCGCGTCGGCGTCGGCGAAGAGCTGCACCGGATCGTCCGTTGCCAGCATGCCGATGGGATCAAGGCCCGCCAGCGTCCCGATGTCCTTGCCGATCGCGTCGCTTCCCGTCCGGTCGGTCCCGCCGGCAAGGCTGCACCCCTCCGTCGCCAGGACGCGGCGCACCAGCATCTGGCCCATGCGCCCGGAACAGCCAACCACACCGATCTTCATCACCTGCACTCCCTGCTGGATTTCCCTGTGTGGGCGGAGCTTTAGCACGATCCGGCGTTGCGGACATCCCGGGAAGGCGGCTGATTTTAAATCATGGAAAGCGAACCTTTGGCCTTGCGAAGGCGGAATCGCTATGGCATATACCGCGCCACCGCAAACGGCGCTGCTGTAGCTCAGTGGTAGAGCACTCCCTTGGTAAGGGAGAGGTCGACAGTTCAATCCTGTCCAGCAGCACCATCCCGGATCGCCTTCGGCTGGATCCGGTAGAGGCTTGCGGAGCCCCCTTTCAATTACCCATCGCAGCTTCCTTGTCCCCCGCCCTCTTCGAGCGCGGCGTTCAGTCGTGCCATCGGTCGTCCTGAAGGCCGAGTGGGTTTTCAACGTAAGGAACGGCGAACAGCGAAAAGCCCGGATCGTGAGATCCGGGCTTTTCGCTGGGACTTGGTTGCGGGGGCAGGATTTGAACCTGCGACCTTCAGGTTATGAGCCTGACGAGCTACCGGGCTGCTCCACCCCGCGTCAGGGTGCGGGACATGTGATGAGAGAATTCGTGACGGTTGGTCCTGCCTTGGAGGCGTCCGGGCGGTTGGTGGACCTGGCGGCGACCTACTCTCCCACGTCTTGAGACGCAGTACCATTGGCGCGGAGGGTTTTCACGGCCGAGTTCGGGATGGGATCGGGTGCGGGCCCCTCGCTATGACCACCAGGTCGACCAAGCGCCCGGGTGCCTTGAGGCAGGTGATGAGGATGCGATGCGTCTTCGACGGATGCTTTGTACTGCGGGCTTGCTGCTGCGCATGACGCGCCGCGTTGGGATCAAGCCGATCGAGCGATTAGTAAGGCTTAGCTTCACGCGTTGCCGCGCTTCCACACGCCTCCTATCGACGGGATGGTCTATCCCGGCTCTCGGGGAGTGCTTGTTTTGAGGGGGGTTTCCCGCTTAGATGCTTTCAGCGGTTATCCCGTCCGCACTTAGCTACCCGGCGATGCGGCTGGCGCCACAACCGGTACACCAGAGGTGCGTCCATCCCGGTCCTCTCGTACTAGGGACAGCGCCTCTCAGCACTCCGACACCCACGGCAGATAGGGACCGAACTGTCTCACGACGTTCTAAACCCAGCTCACGTACCACTTTAATCGGCGAACAGCCGAACCCTTGGGACCTGCTCCAGCCCCAGGATGTGATGAGCCGACATCGAGGTGCCAAACCTCCCCGTCGATGTGGACTCTTGGGGGAGATCAGCCTGTTATCCCCGGCGTACCTTTTATCCGTTGAGCGATGGCCCTTCCACGCGGGACCACCGGATCACTATGGCCGACTTTCGTCTCTGCTCGACTTGTCGGTCTCGCAGTCAGGCTGGCTTATGCCATTGCACTCGTCGAGCGATTTCCGACCGCTCTGAGCCAACCTTCGCGCGCCTCCGTTACTCTTTGGGAGGCGACCGCCCCAGTCAAACTCCCCGCCATGCAGGGTCCCGGCTCCCGGTTCAGGGAGCGCGGTTAGATGCCAGAGATCCCAAGGGTGGTATTTCAAGGATGGCTCCACCGGAGCTGGCGCCCTGGCTTCAAAGCCTCCCACCTATCCTACACATGGGAACCCTGGCACCACTGC